>JBMYYR010000013.1:0-41453 GCA_049609625.1 Flavobacteriales bacterium
AAGAAACTATTGAAGACATTATTTTTACTATAAATCCACATGAATTTGGCATCGAGATTCTAAGAATATTAAAGTTTAATATGGACGACAAAGATTACATTTTAGATGGAGAAATACACGAATCTGGTTCTTTTCTATTAAGAAGGCCTGTTATGTTACTTTCTTTAAATTTTTTAAAGGAACGTTATAAGAAAGAAGGTTCTTTAGGTAAACTAATTAGCTCTTCAAATTGTATTGAAGGCAAACAATTAGATTTAATCCCAAAAGAACATTTTCATATCTTTAATACTGATATTGAATCTAAAAAGAAGCGGTTAAGCCAAATTAAAGAAAACTCATCATTAGAAAAACTTTTTTATAAAAAATGGCTTGAAAGCTATGAGCATTTATTTTCTAAAGTTGTTGATCAAGACGGGACGGTTAAAGCAGGGATTTCTGACAGCCTTCAGTCTTTGAGCTATTTATGTCCTACGAGTTGGAAGAGTATAGAAACCGCTATTGAGAAAGGAATACTTTAGTGTCTAGTGTGCTTGGGCAAACTCTACGGTGTGAAGCTAAGTCCCCCGAAAAAGCTAGTACATTTCTGCAAGCACGTTCTAGTAATGTCTCTTTTTTTTCATAATTTTGGGTTTAGCTAACAAAGTCTTAAAGTGGTTTTTTTCTGAGAATAATTTTTAGAGAAAAGACACTTAAAGACTATCCGCTTGGCGGAGTTTTCTTCAACAATGACTGAAAATCATAGCTGCTCTGCGAGGCAACGACGCTTTTTAGCCAGAACGTTCTTTTAATGAAATCAATTTCTAAAATCATCAAACTTATACCCATACTACTACCTATTTGCTTGCTTTTAGGATGCCAGAAAAAACCAAAGCCTATTCCTCATCTCAATTTTGTGGAACACCAACTCAATTGGGAAGAGAAAACCGCTTGTACCTTAATCCTCAATCAAAAAGAAAAACTAAAAGCCAAAGCAAAATTTAGAGGTGGCTCATCATCAAAATTCGGAAAAAAATCTTACAGTTTAGAGCTTGATGAAGCTTATGCCTTTGGGAATTTACCAGCAGATGATGATTGGATTCTGAATGCGACTTATATTGACAAAACTTTTATGAGGCATAAGATTTCGTATGATTTATTTAGGGAGATGTCACCAAAAAATAGAGCTTCAAAATCGATTTTTGTAGAATCGTCAAGAAGTTCAGTTTATGAAGGTTTGTATGTATTGATGGAGAAGATAAATGCCTCCTATTTAGGCTTAAACACATCAGATTCTTTGGCTATGCTCTTCAAAGGCCCTTTGTTTTTATATGAGCAAAAACTCACGCCTCAAGATTCTGCGAATTATTATCATCAAAAATATCCTAAAATCGAATCTTCTGACAAAACCGCCTATTTAGAGGCGTTTAGAACAATGCTTTTTAGTGCTGATGACCGCATTTTTGAAACACAAATAGCCCATTGGGTGGATGTAGAAAACATGGCAGATTGGCAAATTTTGCTCCTCTACACCAACAATTCCGATGGTATAATGAAGAATTTTTATTTGTATAAAATAGATACTCAGACGCCATTTAGAATCGCGATTTGGGATTATGATCATGCCTTTGGAAGAGACGGTGATGGCGAGCTGAATATGATGGAAAGGATTTTAGATTTAGATCGATCTATTCTTTTTAAACGCCTGATGACCATGCCTTCATATCGTAGTTTACTAAAATCAAGATGGAAAAAATACCGCACTTCTGGTTTGATTTCCGAACAGGATTTTGAGCAAAGAACCGAGGCTATTGATAAACAGATTAGACCTTATCTTAAGTCTAATTTTGAAAAATGGCCTATTCATTCATCAAATTATGCGGACAGCAACACCTATGATCAAGAAGTGCAACTGATGAAAGATTTTGTGGCACTTAGGATTCCTGATTTAGATCAGTATTTTGAGCAACTGAATTAGTTTTCAGTACTAAAGGTTTTTCCGATCTAAAACAACATCAAAACCAAAAATACCTTTACCTAACTCAAATTCTATGGTTTGTCTATAGAAATCACGATGAAACTTTCCGAAAAATAAGACATTTTTATAGCCATAAAACGAAGTCTCGTCATCAACATCTGCAAATAACAAACCTTTACTTCTAGAATCATAAAAATAAGCGTTGGTACGTTTAATTTCAGTTTGTTGAGCGGTATAAAAATTAATAATCAAGATAAAATTGATAGCTAAAGTGACTAATCCAAAACTTTCGCTAATACGTCTATTTAAAAGCTTTATTCTAACCAAAATATAGCTTAAAAGAAAAGACCAGGCGTAAATATGAAAGAATTGATTTTGAATAAATGTATCTAAACCAAAGCTATAAAGGCAAATAAAATGAAGAGCTAATAGCATAGGAATGAGTAGTTTATAATAATTATAAACGACTTTGAAAGCCATTTTGAAGGCAGATAAATCAAACCATTTTATTTTTTTCTTAAAATTATTTTGAGCTGGTTTTGTAATCACAACAATAAGAAAAATAGACATAAAAATACCTGGAGGTCCTGCAAATAAGAACAAGACAGCAGCTAAAGCCGTTAGGCAAATCATCACATTTCCTATTTGATCGATAAGAATACCCATAGCCAAATCGCGTTTGTATTGTGGCGATTTTTTATAGGCTTCATCACGTCGTTTTCGGTAAGCTTTAGCTCGCCTTCTTCGGCGTTCTCTCTCGGTTTCGAATGGACGTGTATAGCTTTTATTTTGGCTTTGCGGACGTCGATATTCTACTTTGGTGTCAAAATTATTGTCCTCCAAAAACTCATAGGCTTTCTGGATGTTTAGAAAACGTGTTTTGGCTTCCTGACTGGGGTTTCTGTCGGGATGAAAACGCATAGCCTGTTTCCGATAAGCTTGCTTAATTTGCTTTTTGGAAGCCAATGGCTTTAGGCCTAATATTTCTAAACTTTGGGTACTTGTCATAAATTTTTGTCGAGAGCAAAGATACAGATGCCATTCAAACTCGCAAAAATACGATCATTTTTATTAGCTTTGAGGATTCAAAAAAACAGAACACTAAACATCAGACCATAAAAATTATGTACGGAAAACTTAAAGACCACTTAAAGAACGAATTAGAATCTATTGAAAACGCAGGTTTATTCAAAAAAGAACGCATTATTACTTCAACACAAGATGCCGAAATAAAAATCAGCACGGGTGAAGAAGTGATTAACTTTTGTGCCAACAATTATTTAGGCTTGTCTTCTCATCCTGAGGTTGTTCAGGCGGCAAAAGACACGTTGGATAGTCATGGTTTTGGGATGTCTTCGGTGCGTTTTATTTGCGGAACGCAAGATATTCATAAAACTTTGGAAGAAACTATTGCGAAATTTTATCATACCGAAGATACCATTCTTTACGCCGCAGCTTTTGATGCCAATGGTGGTGTGTTTGAGCCTTTGCTTACCGCCGAAGATGCTATTATTTCCGATTCTCTAAATCACGCCTCTATTATTGACGGTGTAAGGCTTTGTAAAGCAGGTCGTTATAGATACGCCAATAATGACATGGACGCTTTAGAAGAACAACTGATTAAAGCCTCGGAAGCCAATCATCGATTCAAAATTATTGTTACCGATGGTGTATTTTCGATGGATGGTGTGGTTGCCCAGCTCGACAAAATTTGTGATTTGGCAGATAAATACGATGCTTTGGTTATGGTGGATGAATGTCATGCCGCAGGATTTATCGGTAAAACAGGTCGTGGAACTATCGAACTTTGTGATGTACTCGGCAGAGTAGACATTATAACTGGAACTTTAGGAAAAGCACTTGGAGGTGCGATGGGTGGCTATACGACTGGTAGAAAGGAGATTATAGAATTATTGAGACAACGTTCTCGTCCGTATTTATTCTCAAATTCATTAGCACCAGCTATTGTTGGAGCTTCATTAAAAGTCTTTGAATTATTGTCGGGTTCTACCGAACTTCGTGATAAATTGGAATGGAACACCAACTATTTTAAAGCTGGAATCAAACGTATTGGTTTAGATTATATCGATGGCGATTCGGCCATTGTGCCCGTAATGCTTTATGATGCCAAAACCTCACAAATTATGGCGGACAAACTTTTGGAAGAAGGCATTTACGTCATCGGGTTTTTCTATCCAGTTGTGCCAAAAGAAAAAGCGAGAATTCGTGTTCAGCTTTCGGCAGCGCACAGTCAGGCACATTTAGACAAAGCCTTGAATGCCTTCGAAAAAGTAGGAAAAGAAATGGGATTAATTTATTGATTTTCAGTTAATTATGGCTTTAATTAAATCAGTAAGAGGCAAAACGCCTCAAATCCCTGAATCGTGTTTTTTGGCAGAAAACGCCACTTTAATTGGTGATTTAGAACTCGGCGAGGACTGTAGTGTCTGGTTCTCGGCCGTGGTTCGTGCCGATGTTTGCCGCATTCGCATTGGCGACAAAGTCAATATTCAGGATGGAGCGGTTTTGCATGGCACCTATCAGAAACACGACCTGATTATCGGAAACCGAGTCTCTATTGGCCACAACGCCAACGTGCATGGTTGCACCATAAAAGACAATGTGCTGATTGGCATGGGTTCAACGGTGATGGACAATTGTTTGGTGGAATCTAATTCCATTATTGCCGCAGGTGCCGTAGTCCTCGAAAACACACACGTAGAAAGCGGTTGGATTTACGCTGGCGTTCCTGCCAAAAAAGTAAAGCAAGTAGATGAAAATCAGATCAATAAGCTAATAAATGGTATTGCAGATAATTACAAAATGTATGCCTCTTGGTTTGACTAATCTAAGTGCTTTTTTTTAAGGAAGTTTGGTGGACGTTAGTTTAAAAAAATCTGAACAGCTTGTCTATCAATTTTTATAGTCCGTACAGAGGCGGCAAATTGCAAAATAGAAAAACGGATTTGATTATTGAGTTTAGGAGAAGTGATAGAGGTTTTTTTCATGTAAAAAGAATGTTAGTTTCCTTCTCTAAACGTTGTTTTTTTACTTTTATTTTAAGCTGACGTAAAAAAGCAGTTCAAAACCTAAGTTAACCGCTAACATTCAAGATTGATTTCATGCTTTGCAATCAATTTTCTCAGATTAATTAAGGCATAGCGCATTCTGCCTAAAGCCGTATTGATGGATATATCTTCTTGATTAGCAATCTCTTGAAAGCTCATTTCTTTAAAAATACGTTTGTTAAGAATCTGCCTTTGAGATTCTGGAAGTAAGTCGACAAGATCTTTGATATCCGAAAAAATTTGATGTTTAATCAACTGGTTTTCTTTAGATTCTTCATGTCCAGGAATAAAATCGAATACATCATATTCATCTGTGCTCCGCATTAGCGTCATCTTTTTTTGATTCCGAAAATGATCCATAACCAAATTGTGAGCAATGCGCGTTGCCCAAGGTAAAAATTTACCTTCTTCTTTGTACTTGCCAGCTTGTAGCGTCTTAATAATTTTGATAAATGTGTCCTGAAAAATATCGTTCGCTAAACTTTCGTTCCGAACTTTAGAGAAAATAAATCCAAACAACTTGCTTTGATGCTTTGACAATAGAGCTTCAAAAGCGGCTTGATTTCCATTAAGATATTCTGAGATATAATACTTATCGTCGAGAGATGTTGAAACACGCATATTATTTGATAATAAAAAACAGGTTAAAAAATAATAGAGGTTTACTCGATAAGCATGCGATATTTGAGGTTAGTAGGAGCAAAAGTATATATTTTTTTTTGATTGACAAGGGTTACTCTCTTTTTTTTCTTTTAAGAAGGAGGCTAAGGCTTTTAGTTTTGAGTCAATTTCTTGGTGCTGAGTTCAAATTACTCTTAGCTTCGATTTATAAGTTAAACATGACGAATTAAGCATTTAAGGTCTAGAAAATAATACCTATTTTTGCTCACTAAACATTTACTCTGTAGGGGCTGAAACAAAGTCAGCAATAAGAAATACCCATGGCAAAAAAAATAAAAAATAGCGAACTCGGACGACTGGATGTTCCCGATTTTAAAGCGGCCGAAAAAAGTCCGATAACCATTGTTTGCGACAATATTAGGAGCCTAAACAACGTGGGTTCAATTTTTAGAACATCAGATGGATTTCGAGTAGAGCAGATTATTTTATGCGGTATTACGGCTTGTCCGCCCCATCGCGATATTCAGAAAACTGCTTTGGGTGCCACCGAAAGTATTGACTGGATATACGAAGCGTCTACCTTAGACGCCATCAGCACTCTAAAGGCCAAAAACACTAAATGCTTTGCTTTAGAACAGGCCAAAAATAGCATTCCTCTCGATGCGTTTATATATCCTGATAATCAATCAATTGCGCTTGTTTTGGGTAATGAAGTTGAAGGTGTCAGCCAGAGCGTTGTTGATGCCTGTGATGCCGTTATCGAAATTCCTCAATACGGCACCAAACATTCGTTTAATGTCTCCGTCAGTCATGGTATTTGCCTTTGGACGGTGTTTCAGGCCTGGAAAAAAAGTTTATAGCTAAGCTACCATTTTCGTTTCCATTCGTGAAGTTGTCTTTTGGTTTGGAAGGTCCAGGCAATAAATCTAGTTTTTTTCTGACCAATATGCATATCAATTTGACGATGCTGCTGAATGCGTTTGTTTTTGGAAAGCATCTTTTCTATTGGTTCTAAGTATTCCGATTTGGACACCAAACAAGTGAACCAAAGCACTTTAGATTGAAACTGAACGCTTTCCGAAATCATATTTTTGATGAAGGTCAATTCGCCGCCTTCTATCCATAGCTCATGAGCTAGTCCACCAAAATTGAATGCCGCTTTTCGGCCTAAATTCTTAGACTTTTTGGCATTCACTTCCTCGGCTTCTTCTTGGGAGGTAAAGAAGGGTGGATTGCACATCGTAAAATCAAAACGTTCATTAGCGTTAATGATTGTTCTAAAAAACTGATTTTCAGATTTTTGCTTACGAATCTTGATCTTCGAAACCAACTTTGGGTTCTGTTCAATTAAACGTTTGGCAGACTGAATGGAGGTCGTGTTTTTTTCTGAGCCAACAAATTTCCAGTCATAAATTTGAGTGCCCAAAAGTGGGTAAATACAATTGGCTCCCGTACCTAGATCTAAACCTTTGATTTTTGAGTTCTTTTTTTCGAGCTTTGTAGATTCAAACAATAGATCGGCGAGATAATGAATATAATTTGCCCGGCTCGGAACAGGCGGACATAGATTTGGTTCGGGTATAGACCAATGTTCTAGTTCATAATCAACCTGTAGCAAGGCTCGGTTGAGCTCATAAACTGCTTTTTGATCTGAGAAATCAATTGTTTTTTCTCCGGAAGGATTCAATGTTATAAACGGACGCAAAGACAGATGTTGTTCTGCAAGCTTTGTTAGGTTGTAGCCCGTTTGGTGAATATTATTTGGATGAGACATCGTTTGTTTAGGGTCTAATATAACTGTTAGTATTGTCTGGCGCTATTTGACAAAAGAAAAACCGCCTACAAAAGTAAGCGGTTAAAAAACAAAAACACTATAAATAAACTAAAAAAAACTTAGTGCCGAAAGGGAAGAAGAAATAAAAGTAGAAATTATGAAATTATGAAATATCCCTTTCAACACTTCAAATATAGCTCAAAGCTCAGGCTGACATCTGTTTTTAGTTCGACAGAAATGGTCTCTATTTTAGTTGATTGATTATCAGTATTTTAATCTTGTTCTGTCTCAGATATGTGGACAGAATTGTCTCAAAATATCTAGTCATTACATCTCTATATTTACATTTTTTTAATTATTTAAGTCCAAAACTGGCGACTACTTTACTATTAATTTTAATTTTGATAAAAACTTTCAAAAAAACGACCGAACGTCATGTATTTAAATTCTAAACGAAAAGAAGAGCTCCACCAATTTATTGTGCGTGCGCTGGAAGAAGATGTCCGCGAAGGCGACCACAGTTCATTGGCCTGCATTCCTGCCGACGCACAAGGCTACATGCAGTTATTAGTGAAAGACGAAGGTGTTTTGGCTGGCGTAGAGCTTGCCGAAATCATTTTTAAACACGTTGATAAGTCTGCAGAAATAGACGTATTGATAGAGGATGGCGCAAGCGTAAGTTATGGCGATATTGCGTTTAGAGTTCGTGGAAATCGCATAAACTTACTAAAAGCCGAGCGTTTGGTGCTCAATTGCATGCAGCGCATGAGTGCTATTGCGACCAAAACCAAAGCTTTTGCTCAGCTTATTGAAGATTTACCAACACAAATTCTAGATACCCGAAAAACAACACCTTGCATACGGTTACTCGAAAAATGGGCGGTTGTGATTGGTGGCGGAGCAAACCACCGCTTTGGACTTTTTGATCTCATTATGCTCAAGGACAATCACATTGATTTTGCTGGTGGCATACCTCAAGCTATCGACAAAACAAAAACATATTTATCTGAAAATCAATTGAGTTTAAACATTGAAATTGAAGTTAGAAACCACAAAGAACTCGATGAAGTTTTAGCTCATGGCGGCGTAAACCGCATTATGTTAGATAATTTCAACTTTGAAGACACGCGCTTGGCTGTTCAAAAAATAAATAAAATCTACGAAACCGAATCTTCAGGTGGTATCGATGAAACGACGCTTAGAGATTACGCCTTGTGTGGCGTTGATTACGTCTCGATGGGCGCACTAACCCACTCGGTTTACAATCTTGATCTGAGTCTAAAAGTTGTTCCCGAATGAATCTAAAACAGAAAATTACACGTCAGTTTTATAAGCTGATTGCCTTTACAAAACATTTTGTTATTCCCGGATTCAAAGGCATGTCGGTCTATGATGTTGCTTTGTTTTTTGGCGAAAGTTTATCTAAAGGTTCCATTACCACAAGGGCTTCTTCTTTGGCGTTCAATTTTTTTTTAGCACTTTTTCCAGGAATCATTTTTTTATTTGCCCTAATACCCTACGTACCCATAGATGGTTTTCAGGACGAATTGTTCATTTTGTTACGCGATGTCTTTCCGCCCACTACTTTTGATGCCGCCCACAGTACCATAAACGACATCGTGAACAACAAGCAAGTTGGTTTACTGTCTTTAGGTTTTTTGATCGCGCTTTATTTTTCTACCAACGGCATCAATTCACTTATCGAAGCCTTCAATGCCACCATCCATACCAAAGAATCGAGAACGATTTTGCAACAACGTTGGGTGTCGCTGGTGCTCACACTTGTGATGGCACTTTTGATTATATGCGCTATTATTCTCATTATATTTTCTCAAAACTTTATCGAATACCTTGAAAACAAAAAACTTCTTTCCAATTTTGCAGCACAAGTTATATTAGATTTCAAATGGATTACTCTACTCATTGTGCTTTATGCTGGCGTGTCGTTTTTGTATTATTATGGGCCGTCAAAATCGATAAAACTGAGCTTATTTTCGCCAGGATCGCTCATCGCCACACTACTTATTGTGATGACCTCTTTGGGCTTTAGTTATTATATCGACAATTTTGCGCAGTACAACAAACTCTACGGCTCCATCGGTACTTTGATTATTATTTTGCTCTGGCTTTATTTCAATTCAATTATTTTTCTGATAGGTTTTGAGCTCAACACCAGTATTATTCAAGCTATTAAGGTTAAAAATAAGACGATAAGATAGTTGATCTAAAGTTTTGATTGTGAGTTGTTTGGGTTTATGTCTTTGGTGTTTCTGTAGACGTTTGTTCTATTCTTTAGGCATAAAAAATAGAAAGAGTTTGCGCTTTCCTCTCAGGTTCACAGTCAAAATGAAAATCAAATTTTAGTATGGTTGAATCTCAAAATGTTCATTACATTTGTCAATCAATGACAAGCCTAAGTATTCAAGTCAAATGAAACAGTATTTTGAAGAGTACATAAGAAACTTAAGAATTAAAAAAGGTTTTACATTAACTCAATTAGGAGCGAAACTTGATTCTTAAATGACACACTAGAAAAGCTTTATTCGGACACATTTAAAAACATAGGAAGTGGTCAAAAATTATCTCCCGATTTAGTCTTTGTTGAGCAACTTTCTAATTTCAGGTTAGCTCTTGCTAAAAATATTGTAGAAAACAATAACGTAGTGAAACTAATCACTTAAAGCCTTAAAAATAAAACTAATGCAAAAGATTTCGATAGCCATACACGGCGGCGCAGGAACTTTGGTCGAAGGTATGATGACCCCAGAGCTGGAAGCAGAATACAAATCAGCCTTGAAACTCGCTTTGCATGCGGGTTACCACATTTTGGAACAAGGCGGAACCGCCGTTGAGTCTGTAGAACAAGCGGTTATGGTTTTAGAAGATTCCCATTTATTCAATGCCGGAAAAGGCGCTGTGTTTACCGCCGATGAAACCCATGAAATGGATGCTTCCATTATGGACGGAAAATCTTTGAACGCTGGTGCCGTTGCATTGATTAGCGGGATTAAAAATCCAATTTCTTTAGCAAAAGACGTCATGGAAAAGAGCGAGCACGTGTTTTTGGCTGGAGAAGGCGCAATGCGTTTTGCGCAAGACCAGGCCTATGCAATTGAAGATTCAGTTTATTTTTATGATGAATTTCGCCATAAGCAATGGCTCGAAATAAAAGACACGGATAGTTTTCAGCTTGACCACGCTAAGAAAAAAGATTCAAAATTTGGAACAGTTGGCGCAGTAGCTTGCGATGAGAACGGCAATATAGCCGCCGCAACCTCAACCGGTGGTATGACCAATAAACGCTATGGAAGGGTTGGAGATTCGCCTTTGATTGGTGCGGGGAACTACGCCAACAACAACACATGCGCTATTTCTTGCACGGGTAGTGGCGAGTTTTTTATTCGAGGTGTTGTAGCCTATGATGTTGCCTGCTTGATGGAACATAAAAAGATGTCTTTGGTAGAAGCTTCAAAAGAAGTTATCAACAAAAGAATTTTAGAAATAGGTGGCGATGGAGGCTTAATTGCTGTTGATAATCAGGGAAATATCGCTATGCCGTTTAATACCGAAGGCATGTATCGGGCAAGTAAATCTTCTGATGGCGATGAAGAGATTTCAATTTATAAACTTTAATGTTTTGCGTACAAAATTTTGTTTCTTCAGAACGTGTATCTTTGTAAAAAAGGAGTAAGCTAATAGCATGTCAAACAAGAACCAATCAAAAAGATTAACAAATCAGCATAAAAAGTCGCAAGGTGTAATTGGCATATTTGGAGATGAAGCAAAATTACACGACTTAACAGTTGGTAAGATTTCAAACCCCTTAAAGTTTTAGGTAGTGATATTTTTAATCAGATAACCAAAAGTAAATAAAGCTAGAAATGGGAAGAAACGCAACAAATAAATTACTGCAAAAAGCTAAAAAATCAAAAAGTGATGAGTTCTACACACAACTTTCTGATATAGAAAGTGAGTTGCAACACTATAAAAAACATTTTGAAAACAAAGTAGTTTATTGCAATTGTGACGACCCAAAAATTAGCAACTTCTTTAATTATTTTGCTTCAAACTTCAAGGAATTAGGACTAAAAAAATTAATAGCTTCTTGTTACAAAAAACAAGAAATAGACTTGTTTAATACAGAAAAAACTGAAAATGGTTTTTATTATAAATACACAGGTTTAGAAAAAGAAAATAGCAACCCAAATTCAACAGAAATTATTCATTTTAAAGGAGATGGTGATTTTCGCAGTGCCGAAAGTATCGAATTATTAAAACAAGCGGATATTATTGTTACAAATCCACCATTTTCACTTTTCAGAGAATATGTTGCTCAACTTATTGACTACGATAAAAAATTTTTAATAATTGGTAACATTAATGCTATTACATACAAAGAAATTTTTAAACTAATCAAAGGAAATAAAGCTTGGTTAGGCATAAATCTAGGTAGAGGTGTTTCTGGTTTTATTGTACCCGAACATTATGAACTTTATGGTTCTGAAGCTAGAATTGACGACTTTGGTAATAGAATAGTTTCGCCAAATAATTGTCTTTGGCTTACAAATTTAGACACCTCTAAACGACACGAAGATATTGAACTTACAAAAAGATATTATGGTAACGAAATAGAATATCCTAAATATGACAACTACAATGGAATAAATGTCAATAAGACAAAAAATATTCCATTAGATTACAAAGGTTTTATGGGTGTTCCTATAACATTTTTACATAAATTCAATCCCGACCAATTTGAAATTATTAAATTCAGAAAAGGGAATGATGATAAAGATTTGTCTATAAATGGAAAGTGTCCATATTTTAGAATTCTAATTAGAAATAAACGAGTACAATCGGAAATAATTGAAAAAAAACAAAGCCTACAGCTAACAAAAGTAGCTGAAGAAAAATGTGCTGAATGTTAGGAAAACTAACGATTCAGTTTGGAATTAAATAGATGCTAACAAATTTTTAATACGTTGTTTTATGCAAAAAAAAGTTGTTGTTATAACAGGAGCTTCATCTGGAATAGGGGAGGCCTTAGCCAATGTTTACGCAAAATCGGGTTATCATTTGGTGTTGGCTGCTCGACGACTTGATTTACTCCAACAGCTCGGCAATCAATTGAGAGAGAAGTATCAGGTAGAAATACGTTGTATAGCGACAGATGTCTCAAAAGAATTAGACTGTAAAAACCTTATAGATAAAACGTTAGAGTATTTTGGATATATTGACGTCTTGGTCAACAATGCGGGAATTTCTATGCGTGCCAGTTTGGCAGATTTAGAATTAGATGTCTTAAGACGGGTGATGGATGTTAATTTTTGGGGCACGGTATATTGCACCAAATTTGCCTTAGATGCCTTGCTGAAAAGTAAAGGGTCTGTTGTTGGTATTAGTTCAATAGCGGGTTTTAAAGGTCTTCCGGGACGAACAGGTTATTCGTCTTCCAAATTTGCTATGCAAGGTTTTTTAGAAGCAACGCGGATAGAAAATCTGAAAAAAAATCTACATGTATTAATTGCATGCCCTGGGTTTACGGCTTCCAATATCCGAAATCAAGCCCTTTCTAAAGACGGCTCTACCCAAAAAGAAACACCTCGAGATGAGCAAAAAATGATGACGGCCATGGAAGTGGCTCAGCGTGTTTTTAAAGCCCAACAGCGACGAAAACACTATAGTATTATGACGTTTAACGGTAAGTTGACCATTTTTTTAAATAAATTCTTTAGCAAATGGGTCGATAAATTGGTTTATAATCACATGTCAAAAGAACCAAATTCTCCCTTCTAAAATGCCTAATATTATTTTAACAGGATTTATGGGATCGGGCAAAAGTCATCTACTACCTTTGCTTTCCAAACGCTTAAAATGTAAAGCATTTGATTTAGATGTTCTTATTGAAGATTATGAGAGACAGTCTATTACAGATCTTATTTCTGATTCGGAAGCGTATTTTAGAAAGCTCGAATTGCATTATTGTAGACATGTCATAAACACTAATTCTGATTTTGTTTTGGCCTTAGGCGGTGGAGCATTTTGTCAGCCTGAAATTCAAACTTATATTCTATCCGATCCCAAAAACATCGTACTTTATTTAAGTCTTTCGGATGAAGATTTTGATCAACGCATGGAAAAAATCAAAACGCAGCGGCCGATATTACAAGCTTTTGGAAGCCAATATAAAACAAAAGCAAAAGCACTCTACGAATTTCGAAAAAAATCTTATCAAAAGGCTCATATTCAGTTAGATAGTTCTTCGAGTTTAGATTATGTTATACAGCAAATAGAAGCCCTAAATTAAATCCTATGGAGCGTTATGACAAAGCCGATTTGGAAGCGGCAAAGCAAAGTTTACAAAACGGCGGTGTAATACTTTATCCCACAGATACCATTTGGGGTTTGGGCTGTTTGATGAATGATATTCAGGCTTTTAAAACAATTTTTAATCTCAAAAATAGAGCTAAAGACAAAAAATGTATTCTTCTTTTTGCTTCAGAAATTCAACTCGAACGTCATTTTGATGAAATACCCGAACAGGCTTGGCAACTGATGGAATACGCCGAAAAACCGTTAACATTGGTTTTGGATGGCGCTAAAAATATTCCAAAACACTTGTGTTCGGCTGATGGTAGTTTGGCTGTTCGTTTGGTAAAAGATCCTTTTTGCCAACACCTGATTCAACAACTAAAGTCGCCTATTGTGAGTACATCTGCCAACCTAAGTGGCCATCCAAGTCCAAAGTCTTTTGCTCAAGTTTCGGAAGATCTTAAGCATCAGGTTGATTATGTTGTAAGACACAAACAAGCTTTTGAGTCTCGTTCGGCTTCAACCATTATTAAGCTAGGTTTGAATGGAGATATTAAAATTTTGAGGAAATAAATTGTTAATCTGTTGATGTTTAGATTTTTACGGAAGATTTAGTTCATAAAAAAGCATCAATTAATGATGTCCTAACACCTCAAGATCTACATAATAATTGGAAAATTCCTCAATTAAAAAGAGAAAAATTACCTGAAATATAATTGGCTCTATCTCGAATATTGTGGGTGGACGCTCAAAATTTATGCACAAAAACACGAAGAGTAAGGTATACTTAACTAAGGTGAGTTCGATGTAAGGAGATTTCGTAATTTATTAGCATTAAGCCTTTTAATTCAATTATCCTCTTTTTTTGTTAGAACCTAAATGGTTTTGTAGAACCCTGACCTATTTTTAAAAGGCATTAAAACCGTAACGAAACCTTAGAGAAATGGCTTAGCTGGAGCGATAGCGGAAGATCCAGCCATTGAACTTAGGTTTTGTCTAGGTTTTGATGTGTTTTAAAAATAAGTCTTGAATTTTCTTTGTTTCGTTTCTTTTTTTCAAGAAAAAGAAATGAAAATCATAGCGATAGCGTCGAAATATAACAAAGAATCTTATATTGAACTCACGTTATAGTTAGGATTCTTGAATGAGCTACATTTATAGGTTTCATGAAGGGTGTGACTAAAATTTGACTCACTATTTATGCGTGTTATCTAAAACTGCATCAAGTTGCCCACATCTTTCAACATAGAGCCAAAACTAATTAACTTGCACTAACAGCAACGTATATAAAAATAGCTAAATTTGTGCCAAAATTAATAATATCGTTTATCTGATAAGGTTAGTTTAGTCCGAAAATTATACAAATAATCTATCCGTTGTTTTCATATACAACAGCGGATACAACAGCCTTATAAAACCGAAAGCTTACTGCTTGAAATAAACTTTCTTTGTTCTGATTTCTCCATTTTCATAGATTCTTTTTTCGATGTAAAGACCAGTTGTTGGAGTATGTATTTTTCGACCAGTAATGTCATAATATTTAGTGTCAAAAGAAAGTTCTTCGGTTTCTAATTCTTCGACAGAAATGCTGTTTCCTAAATAGTATCGAGTTCGTTCTTTACAATATTCTGTATCGCCGTTGACAGCATCTTTAATTTTGAAGTCTAAATCGAAATATTCAGGCTCTGGGTTTGTTGTATGTACTTCAAATTCAATAGTTTTTGTCTCTCCAGCATTCAAACTTGGGTAGCAAGATGGTGTACCTACAAATGTAACTCCAGCTGTTGGGGTTTCATAAATATCGCAGTATGCAGATAAATTTTCTGAATCGCTCGTATTGGTAATGACAACCTCCATGTTATACACATTAGGATTTGTGGTTGCCGAAAAATGATAGCTATACGTAATGATTTCGCAAACACCAGGCCAGCCCGCAAAGGCAGAAAGTGAACAAATAAGACTAAGAGATAATAAAAGAGTTTTCATAAAATTGTTTTTTTTGATTATTCAAAAGTAGGCTAATAAGTTGGAAGTTGAATATAAAATTGAATAAAATTAGTTGATTTAGGCTAAAAAAGAACTTCGGTTGAGTTCTGACTAAGATAAAACAGCTTGATATTCAGTAGATTCTAAGCTAACCTTTACGTGTTCTTTCGAACTCGTGCTGAGCCGCGTTCCGGTATAATCCGCTTTGATAGGGAAACGATTGTGATTTCGATCAATAAGCACAGCTGTACTTATTTTTTTCAAAGGTGCTTCAAGAAAGTACTTAAGGCCGTACATCATCGTTTTTCCCGAATTTAAAACGTCATCAATCAAAATAATCGTTTGCTGTTCGAAATCAGCTTTGCTAATGTCGGCAGAAACGCCCGAGTCAAAAGGTTTGTTTTTATCGATTTTAAGCTCCGTTAGTCTCAGTTCAAAGGGGGCGATGTTGCTCAAAACGCCGTAGAGTTCTTGCGCAAATCGAAAGCCGTTTCCGTTGATGCCCGCCAGAATAAGGCGCTGTTCATTCGGATTATCTTCATAAATTTGCCAGGCAATACGCTTGGTTTTATTTAGAATTTGATGATGCGACAAGATGATAGTTTCCATACATTTGATTTTTCAAAGCTAAAGTACATATTCTATTTCAATCTAAGAGGTTCTTTGTCTAAGAAATACCCAAAAATACTATGAACGCCCCAAACTCATCCGATTTTCAGAAACGCTACGATCGTCAAATTAGATTAGATCAAATTGGACTTAAAGGTCAACAAAAATTAGCTCAGTCTCGGGTTCTAATCATTGGAATGGGTGGCTTGGGCTGTCCTGTTGCTCAGTATCTTGCGGCCGCAGGCGTTGGCCATCTCACACTTGTAGATTTTGATTGTATTGAGCTTTCAAACCTTCAAAGACAGGTGCTTTTCAATACCTCGATGTTGGGCACAAATAAGGCGAAAGCGGCTAGGGAGGTGTTACAAAAACTGAATCCGGAGATTGAAATTCAATCTGTCGAATCGAGCTTAGATGCGCGCTTGGCTCTCGATTTGTTTTCGGATGTTGATGTCGTTGTTGACGGAACAGATAATTTTTCGACACGCTATTTGGTCAATGACGCTTGTCTTTTGCTAGGCAAGCCTTTGGTTTCGGCTTCTGTGGTCGGGTTTTCTGGTCAGCTGTCGGTATTTAATTATAAAAATGGCCCTACGTATCGCTGTTTATTTCCGCAAGCTCCCGAGCCAGAATTTGCGCCTAACTGCAACGAACTTGGGGTTTTGGGGGTTTTGCCAGGTATTTTGGGAAGCCTTCAAGCCAACGAAGTGCTTAAAATTTGCTTAGATCTTGGAGGAGTTCTTTCGGGCAAATTATTGATTTTTGATGCTTTGCAGTCAAGTTTTCAGAGCTTGAATTTCGCTAAACATCCAAACTCAAATCTCGTACAAACCAAAGATGATTTGCTTCGTTTTGATTACCAGTATTTTTGTGCCAATGAATCTGAAATAGCTGAAAATCAACAGCTTTTGTCATTAAAAGAGTGTCCGGAAAACGCCTTGCTACTCGATCTTCGGCAGCTAGAAGAACAACCTAGACTTCCGTTGTCCGACCGCCTGATTGTTCTACCACTTTCGGAGCTTGAAGCAAAAGCTAAGCTTCTTCCGAAATCTGAACCTATGGTTTGTATTTGCCAAACAGGCGCGCGAAGTGCTAAAGGATTTCATATCCTGAAAAAACTTGGTTTCAGCAAGCTACTGAATCTCAAAAATGGTCTTCAGAACGCGTAAAGAAAATGCACTTTTTGCCTCACTGCAGGCATAGCCCGCAGTCTAGAGTTTTTTTTCTAATTCAAAACCTGAAATTTGCTCATTGATAGTGTCGAGTTGTGGTACAGTTTGACAAGGTATAGTCCTGAATTTAAGTTTTTCGGTACTCGAATTTGCGTTTGATTCTCATCAGCTACAGCTGAACGTTGATAGACAGTCTGACCTAATGTGTTGACAATATGAATGCTATAAGTCATGTTCGCTTGGCTCGAAAACTCAATAACCGAGTGTTCTGTGGTCGGATTTGGATAAACATTCAACTTTTGCGGATTTGCCTCTAACTCTTCAGTTGATAAGGCAAAATTATGCACTTCGATGTCGTCGATATAAAGATAATTTCCAAATTCGCCTTCCATTTCGAACTTGATAAATACCTCTGGTTTGCCATTAACGCTTGCCAAATTAACGGACGCTTGCTGCCAATCGGCATCGCTACTTGGCGTAAAGGCGGTAGATTGTGTTCCCGAAACGGTTGCGAGTTCATCAGTGTCTAAGATTTCTCTTGGAATCCACGTTTTCCCACAATTTTTACTAACATAAATTTTAAGTTTGTCTTCTGTAAAAGGAAAACGTTTTTTATAAGCATATTTAAAATGCAACTTTGTTCCGGACGTTGAGCTTGATAAATCTATTGCTGGTAGTTGAAGTATAGAGACTTCGCCTTCTTCAAAATCGGAAGTCCGAATACGATAACTTTTACTACTGTTGAAACCAGTATTTGTGGCGAGTTCCCAGGCTTGGTTGTCGTAGTATCGTAGCCATGAATGTTCTTGAGTCGGCTGATCGACTAAAAGTGGAGATTCAAAATCTTCATAAACACCTGGTTCTAAGGCATTTTCAGTATTGATGATCGTAATATAGTTTGTTTCGTTTGTTGAATACTGCGAACCATCTAATGTGTTGACAGTCAATCCGATTTCATACTCACCAGCTTGGTCATAGTTTACCGTAATACTTCCGTCAGCATTTGGGGAGGCCGAAGATGCACCAGGTGTAGACCATGTATTGGTCAGGCTGTCTGCATTATAGGAATAGGATTTGATGGTAATGGATTCGCCAGGGCAGGCTAAGGTTTTCTTGGTATAAAAATCTAGAATAGGCTCGCAAACAACTTGATTGAAACCATCATTTGTTCCCGTAGCAATCAAATTAGCTTGTTGCCACAAATTAAATCGCGGTGCATTTCCTGTTGTATGATTGTTCATAAAATAACCAACACGTGTCGCCTGACCTTCGGTAAACATATTCGGGCAACCGGCATAACACATAATGTTTTGAACATTGTCTAAAGATCCGCAAGTTTGAATAGTCAAGTCGCAATTAAACGATTGGCCAATGCAGTTTGGTGTGTCGTCTACGTTGTCATCATCAAAACAATTATCAGGTTCTTCTGGCGAATTGGTTGATCCCCAGGTATGGTTCAAGCCCAAATAATGCCCAATCTCATGCGAAAGTGTGTGCGCCGCAAACTGTCCGCCATTTGAGGTGCCTATGGTTCCAAATTGTTGATGTAGAACTACAATACCAGCGTTGTTGTCGTTAAACGGAGCAGAACCAGGAAGGTAGGAATAGCCGCCAGCTCCACTTGCAATTTCTTCAACAACCCAAATGTTTAGATACATCGAAGGGTCCCATTTGACTAAACTTTTAACATTTTCCCCTGCGTTGTTTGTTAGTTCAGAGTAGGTTCTGGTAATGCCTTGGGTGCAATTTCCGTCGGGATCTTTTTGTGCCAACCTAAATTCAATATCCATATCACCAATTATACTTTGAAAGGCAGTTACAACTTCTGATAAATCTGAATTGGTCATACTATAATCTTCATTAACAATATCTATGACATTATAAATTTGAGCGTCAGGAATAAAATTTGAACTGTAATCGTGAATAACATGAACGACCACGGGTATGGTTTTGCTAACCATGCTTTGTTTGGCCATACTGTGTTGTGTGCTAAACACTTGATAAGCATTTTCTAATTCTTCAACTTGTTGTTTTTGGTCCGGATGTGCTTCCAGTTGGGCTTTCGACAAGCTGTGTGTTGTGCAAAATGGAGTTTCCTGAGCAAACACGACCATAAAAAGAAGACTTGCAGTTGAAAATAGAATGGATTTAATAGACATACGTTTAAGGTCTGGTTTTAATAATGATTTGGACTTAAATATCAAAAATAAAAGCGGACGTTTTACAGATGTTTCGCCCAATGCAATGTTAAGACTTTAGACTCGGATATTCAAGTCTGGTCGGTTTCAATTAACCTACATTAACAGTCTTGTGCAAAGCCTTCTTATTCAGCACTTTTCAGTACTCTATGAAGATGTTTAGTTGAATCCTTGTTTTGGTCAGTGTGATTGCTTTGGCAGGACAGGCTTGTGGTTTCAGTAATATGACGATGTTTAAGTTCAAAAAAAAAGTTAAATTTTCAATAGAGTTAGTTTTTAAAATAATGATTATCAATATTTTAAGTCTGTAATTGTTTTTTTTAACTAAGACTCAGAAATTAACATCGAAACTTGAATTTTGAATATGAAAAATGTCTAATATTGCAAAAAAAATAAAACCACTGTTTCACGTATTATGAACTTCGATTTTTCACAAACACTAACCATTTCACTAACGCTGTTTGCCGTTATTGATATTTTGGGTTCAATACCTATTATCATTGATTTGAGAAGAAAATTAGGCCATATTCAATCCGAAAAAGCAACTCTAGTTTCTGGTCTTATAATGATTTCTTTTTTATTTTTGGGAGAAGAAATTCTAAAGCTTATTCACCTCGATTTAGCTTCTTTTGCTATCGCTGGTGCGATTGTCATGTTCCTTTTGGCTCTCGAAATGATTCTAAACATCGAGATTTTTAAAGGTGATGAAGATGACAAAGCTGGAGAAATTGTGCCGATTGCTTTTCCGCTCATCGCAGGTTCTGGAACACTCACAACTATTATTTCCTTACGTGCAGAATTTGATATGTTAAATATTATTCTTGGCGTTTTGATTAACTTAGCTTTCGTATATTTGGTTCTGAAAACCACCAACCGCATCGAGCGTATTTTAGGTGTTGGAGGAATTAATGTGATGCGACGCGTATTCGGAATTATCCTTTTGGCTATTGCCGTAAAGTTGTTTTTAGGTAATCTTTCCTCTGTAAGTTAAGTTTATATATTGAATATCAAGACAATACACTGCTTTTTAGTTTTATTTTCCTTGCTTCTATCGTTAGACCTGCAAGCACAACATGACAGCACAAGCTATCGTCAACGACAAGATAGTATGGACATGTCGGTGTATGAAACCGGAAATTTTGAATCCGAACAAAGCTGGAAAACACGTCGTTTATCAAACTTTGGGGGCGCCAGACAAGCCTTAAGTTTTGACCCAACTTTAGACGTTTCTCCTTTTAAGACCAGTGGCTATGATGCTTATTTGACTAGAAAAAAAACGTTTAATTATCATCCAAATTGGCGTTTTACACAACTGCATTACACCACCATGATTGAGGATGGACAGTTTATTTCTGCCGAGCATCATCAAGCGTTCAAAAATTTTTCCTTTGGTTTGTTTTATCAAAAATTACTGTCGACAGGAGATTTTTCTGAAAATCTGAAAAACCACAGCAATACCAATTTTGAATTTAACTATACGCCAGAAAATAGCAACTATTCTTCAACTCTAAGTTTGCTTTATCGACTTTCTAAAGTTCAAGAAAACGGTGGCTTTGCCGATGATGATTTATATACCAACCAGACACTCAACTCAAATGCCGTTTTGCCAACTAGGCTTAGCCATGCGACCAATACAATCAAAAATTTTGAACTTTCTTTAGCGCATTTCTGGAAGCTAAACCTAAAGGATTTACCATTAGAATTGAAGCTAACATCAGGCTATTCGAGCCAAAAAGAACAGTATAGAGATGAAAACCCCTTATCGACGTCGAATTTCAGTGCAGATCCTTACTATCCAGTTATTTACAACGATTCTACAGTAACGAACGACAGTGTTTATTTTAGAACGTTTAGTCAAGATTTTGAATTAGAATTGACATCTAAATCGGAAGAACACAGTCTACTTGCCTTTTTAAATTTAGACTGGACCAGCTATCAATTAGGATTCGGAAAAAAACAAAACGATAGTCAAACTTTTGGATTGAAATGGACCTATAAATCTATTATTGATGCTAAAGCTCAAATCCAAAAAACACAAGATTTAGACCCAGCACTTTCTACTTTTTTGAGTTTAAATCCACTCAAAAAGTTAAACCTAA
This sequence comes from Flavobacteriales bacterium, assembly GCA_049609625.1. Classification (GTDB taxonomy): domain Bacteria; phylum Bacteroidota; class Bacteroidia; order Flavobacteriales; family CAJXXR01; genus JBMYYR01. The sequence goes on from JBMYYR010000013.1 coordinate 21,794, forward strand.
GTTGGATCAGAAAAAAACAAGCTCCAAGCTTATTTCAACAAGAGTATTCATCAAACCATTTTAGATGGGAAAATAACTTTAATTGGATTACATCAAATTCATTTTCAGCAACTTATAGACCAAAAAAACATATAGATCTAAAAGGATTTTATCATCATGCTACCGAAGTCGTCTATTTTGATGAACAAGCTTCTGTCAGTAACGTAAATGGACTTTTAAAACTATACGGATTAGAAAGCACAGCATATTACAAACTAAAACGATGGGAATCAAAACTGAATGTTTTGGTTCAAGAAACTGAATCGGATGTGTTTAATTACCCGAAATTTGTCGCACAATTTCAGCTGGCTTACAACAGTGGTTTATTTGGCGAAGCTCGATTTCAACCTGGTATCAATGTCCGCTATTTTTCTTCTTACCATGCGCCAAATTACATGACGTCAAGTTCAAGCTTTTATCTACAAAACACATCTAATCAAGGTGGAAAACCGATTATTGACCTCTTTGCCAACCTCAAAGTAAAAGGCTTTGTGTTGTATGGAATTTATGAAAATGTATTCTTTAAATCGAGTATAAAAGAAAATTTTCATGCTCCACATTATTCGGGTATAAATTCTATGTTTCGTTTTGGTATCCGATGGAATTTTTATGATAATTAAACCTTGATTTTTTTTAAATTGATGTATTAAACTTTTTGCCATGCGCCTGACTCAACTTTTAGAATCATTAGTTAACACTTTTGGACTTTCAATAGCTCAAGCTTTAGTTGTTGATGTATTCGCCGTTATTATTTTTGCGATACTCGTCGACCTTATCATTCAACGCATCATTCGAGGTTTTGTTACCAATTTGGTTAAGCGAACCAAAGTAGAATGGGATGACATTTTACTCGAAAAACGTGTTTTTGCGCGTTTGGCACACATTTTTCCGGCACTTATTTTACAATATTATATTGCAATCTTGTTTCCTGATAATCAGAATGTTACAAAAGTAATTGTTCGCTTTCTGGACGCTTGGGTTATTTTAGTTTTTATGAACGTTCTGATTGCCGTAATCAACGTGTTTGACCATTACGTAAAAGACCTCAATAGCCTAAAAAACAAACCAACGAGCTCCTATTTCCAGCTATTCAAAATCATCATTTACTTTTTTGGAGGTATTCTGATTATTGCACGTATTTTCGATAAAGATCCTGTTTCTATTCTTGCCACTTTTGGAGCACTTACAGCAGTTATGATGTTGGTGTTTAAAGACACCATTTTAGGTTTTGTAGCCTCAGTTCAAATCGCTGCAAATGATATGATTAGAACTGGAGATTGGATTTCTTTTCCGAAATACGGAGCGGATGGAACCGTTTTAGACATTACTCTAAACACCGTAAAAATTCAAAATTGGGACAAAACCATCACCACCGTTCCGACTTATGCTTTGGTTTCAGATTCATTCAAAAACTGGCGAGGCATGAGCGAAAGCGAAGCCCGACGAATTAAACGTTCCATTATTTTTTCGGCAAGTTCGGTGAGCTATTGTTCAGATGTACTTTTGGATGAATTGGAACAAGTTGATATTTTATCTGGATTTTTGAAAGAACGTCGAGCCGAAATTTCTACGTTTAACGAGCAAAACAAAGTAAATACGGATTTATTAATAAACGGAAGACGCTTGACCAACCTCGGGCTTTTCCGCTATTATGCTCAAAATTACATTACAAATCACGAAGGCATTCACCCCGATTTTACTCAAATGGTCTTTCAGCTTGCGCAAAATGATCAAGGTATTCCTATCCAGATTTATTGTTTTACCAACACGATTGAGTGGAAAGCTTATGAAGATATTCAATCCGATATTTTTGATCATTTATTTGCAAGCGCACCTCTTTTTGGCTTAGAAATTTTCCAACAACCGAGTTCTAGCGATTTCCAGAAATTGACAACAAACTAATGCAAAAACAAGCTTCTTTGGTTCGTCAATTTACCTTAACCGAACTTTGCGAAAGCATAGAGTCGGTCATTTCTGGGGCTTATAAAAAATCGTATTGGGTTAAAGCAGAGATAGTTAAACTCAATTATTATCCAAAATCTGGACATTGCTATCCCGATTTGGTTGACAAAAAAGAAGGTCGAGTGCAATCTCAACTTCGTGCCATGCTTTGGGGAAGAGATTATCAACGGATTCAAAAAAAGTTCAAAAAAGACTGCGGATCCGATCTAAAATCAGGCATGAACGTACTGCTTTTGGCGAAGGTCAATTTTCATCCTGTTCACGGCATTTCACTTCATATTCAAGACATTGATACCAATTATACGATTGGAGAAATGGCCCTGAATCGGAAAATGACACTCAAGCGTTTAGAAAACGAAGGCTTGACTAAGCTCAATAAAATGTTGACTTTAAGTCCGATTCCGAAACGCATTGCGGTGCTTTCTGTGGAAACCAGTAAAGGCTTTCAAGATTTTAAGAAGGTGATCGACAAATCAGCTTATTCAATTGAAATTGAGTTATTTACAGTTCTTCTTCAGGGCGATAAAGCCGTGAAATCTATCGGAGATCAGCTCAAGGTTGTGGCTCAGTTTACCGATCATTTTGATGCCGTTGCTATTATTCGTGGCGGCGGCGGCGACATTGGTTTAGATTGTTATGATGCTTATGCTTTGGCAAAACAAGTGGCTTTGATGCCTTTGCCTGTTTTTTGTGGTATTGGTCATGCCGCCAACCTTTCGGTAACGGAACTCATGGCGTTTCGTCATTTTATTACACCAACCGAATTAGGTTATTTTATTGTGCATTTATTTGATAATCAACTTTCTAAACTCAAAGACATTGAGCTGAATATTGCAGAAGCCAGCAAAAACCTAATCTCTGATTCGAATCGAACACTGAGCGACTCTGTTCGATTGGTTCAAAATTTGTCGAAAGCCATTATTCTTAAAGAACATCAAGATTTAGTTTGGATGAAGAAAACATTTAAATCTGAATCTAAACAATTGATTTACAATCAAATAAAAGAAGTTTCATTTTTGAAAACAAATCTATCTTCCGAAAGTAAATCTCTTTTTGAATCTGAACACAACAACTTAACTTTAGCTCAAACGACGCTTAAAACGAGTGTGAAAGAAAAGCTAAACAAACAAAAAAACTATCTTCAACATCAAAACGAATTGGTTAGGCTTTTTGACCCCAAACAGCTACTCGAACGTGGTTATGCTTGGGCTAGAAAAGAAGGAAAATTGTTGAAGTCTGTGGACCAACTAAAGCCCGAAGATGAACTTGTGGTAAGTTTGTCTGATGGCGAAATTAAAACTAAAATTATCGAAATTTATGGCAAAAAAGAAGCTTAATTACAGCCAAAGCATCACCGAATTGGAAGATATTCTTGAAGCTTTACAAAATCAGGAAGTCTCTGTAGATCAACTCTCTGAGAAAGTCAAACGCGCTTCTGAATTGATTGACGCATGTTCTTCGATGTTGAAAAAAACGGAAGATGAAGTGTCCAAACTTCTAAAAGACGAGGACTAATGAAATTTCAAATTGGCGATCGAGTTCGGGTTTTAGATGCAGACCAAAAAGGTAAAATTCTAAAACAAATTGACCATCAAAGCTACCTTGTAGAAATTGATGAGTTTGATTACCCCATTTTGGCTAAAAACTTAGTTCCCGATTCTAATTTTTTGATCAAACAACAAACCAAAATTGTTGAAGCCAAAGTTGAAATCAAAAAAGAAATTCAGCCTATCAAAGAAGTTGAAATTCCGGTGAAATCGATACAATTTGACCAAAAACCGACGCCAGAAATCGACTCAAAAACCTATCCTTGGAACATCCATAAAACCAAACAAAAACGATGGATTGAAGTCGATTTACATTTCTATGAATTGCGCTCAAGTCAGCGATATTTGTCGCCTCATCAAATCCTAAACATTCAATTATCAACCTTCGATAACTGTATTCAATTTGCTGTTAATCAAAGAATTACTGATATAACCGTTATCCACGGACTCGGAAAAGGAAAGCTCAAAAGATCTATTGAAAACAAACTCGAATCCGATTTTGAGTTTATCAGCATGGAAAACGCCGCTTTGTCAGAATATGGCTATGGTGCAAGTCAGTTAGTGTTGCACTTTTCTTCTTCGGCGTTTAAACAGTTTTTGGCTTATCGAGACTGATTTTCAGGCTATTACTAAGAAATATGGCTCCAGCCAGTCAGTTTTTTGTAGTGCAAAGCCAAATAGTGTCGAGTCTGTTGGTGTTCGGCTAGGCTTAGATTAGGATCTTTGCTTAGAGTTTCTATGGCTTTTTGACGTGCCAATTCAAGTTCTTCACGGTTTTGGACTAAGCTCGCAATTTTAAATTCCATCATACCGCTTTGCCTTGTTCCTAAAACATCTCCAGGACCTCTAAGTTGGAGGTCGGCCTCAGAAATCACAAAACCATCCTGACTTTCAACCATAGTTTTCATCCGAAATTTGGAATCTCTCCCCAGTTTAAAAGAGGTCATCAGCAAACAATACGACTGTTCGGATCCACGACCAACTCGGCCTCTAAGTTGATGAAGTTGAGCCAGCCCAAACCGCTCGGCATTTTCGATTAGCATCACCGAGGCATTCGGCACATTGACGCCCACTTCTATGACCGTTGTGGCAACCATAATATCGGCCTTGCCTTCCGAAAAACGCTTCATTTGCTCGTCTTTTTCGTGAGACTTCATCCGTCCATGAACAATAGCTACTCGGTATTTTGGCGGCGGAAAATCTCGAATAATCGCCTCATAACCTTCCTGTAAATTACTCAAATCCAATTGTTCCGATTCTTCAATCAGCGGATAAACAATGTAGATTTGTCGACCTTTTTCGATTTCGTTTCTAATGAAATTAATTGCTCTAAGTCGCTGATTAGCTTTAAAATGCAAGGTTTCTATTGGTTTTCTACCAGGAGGCAATTCATCAATAATCGACAAATCGAGTTCGCCATACGAACTCAAAGCCAAAGTTCGTGGAATAGGCGTGGCAGTCATGATAAGAATATGTGGTGGCTTTTTGTTTTTGAGCCACATTTTGGCGCGCTGAGCAACTCCAAATCGATGTTGTTCGTCAATAATGGCAATCCCTAAATTTTTATACACCACTCGATCTTCGAGCAAAGCATGTGTACCAATCAAAATATGAATTTCTCCTGACTGTAATTGCTCGTCAATCTCACGTCTAGCTTGCGTTTTACTCGCTCCCGTCAACAAAGCAACTTTAATATCAGTATCCGCTAAAAGCTCCGAAATCCCCTCAAAATGTTGATGTGCCAAAATAGACGTTGGCGCCATCAAAGTCGCCTGAAAACCATTGTCAATTGCCATCAACATTGCCAAAAGGGCTACAATGGTTTTTCCCGAACCTACATCGCCTTGAACAAGCCTATTCATCTGAGAACCAGAACCTAAGTCTTTGTGAATTTCTTTTAGAACCCGTTTTTGAGCGGCCGTAAGCTGAAAAGGCAAGGTTTTGTAAAAAGCATTAAAATAGTCGCCAACTTTCGATAAATCATAGGATTTATTTCGAGTTTTGAGGGCTTTATTTTTAATGAGATAAGCCAATTGTTGAAAATAAAATTCATCAAAAATCAGACGTTTTTTTGCTGCTTCTAAATGCGCCAAACTTTTCGGGAAATGAATATGATAAAATGCTGCTTTTCTCGAAATAAAACCTTGTTCGTCAAGAATATTTTGAGCTAAACTTTCTTTAAGTTCCTGATGCGAAGCTTCCAAAATTTGATACAAAGCTGTACTCATTTTTCGGCTCGTAAGTCCTTGTTGTCTAAGCTTATCTGTGCTCGGGTAAATGGCTTGCAAGCCGCTTTTTTGCACTTTATTTTCCGACCATTCTTCCATCTGCGGATGCATCATTTGCCATTGCCCAGCATAGTTCGATACTTTTCCGAAAATCAAAATGGTTTCATTTTTTTTGAGCTGTTTTTGAATGTAATTCACACCTTGAAACCAGACCAAATCCATCATCGCTTCGCCATCCGTAAAACTGGCAACCAAACGCTTAGCACGTCCTTTTCCACTGGTTTTTACTGATTTTATTTTTCCAACTAATTGAACTTCAGCTAAATCAGCCTGGAGTTCATGAATTTTGTAATATCGTGTTCTGTCGATGTAGCGGCTAGGGTAAAATTCCAACAAATCTTTGTAATTCCGAATCGAAAAGCCTTCAGCAAAAGCCTGAGCACGTTGACTCCCGATGCCTTTAAGGTATTGAATGGATGTATAAAGAATGTTGGTTTTCAATGGACTTAGATTGAGTTTGATTCCTTTTCTTGCTCGTGGATAATGAGGGCTTTTACTTGCTTTTGGAGGCTGATTTTAGCTTCGGCATAAGAAATTCCATATTGCCGATTGATGTTTTGATACTGTTTGGGAAAAGAAGCTAAATGTTGATTGTAAAATAAATCAAGTTGTTGGTTGTTAGGTAATTGAAATTCTATTTTTGTATCGAACCGACGAAGTAAAGCCGAATCTATTTGATCAATTCGGTTTGTGGCAGCGATCAAAAGCGTATCGTTTGGCATATAGTCAATCCCTTGCAGCAAGGTATTGACCACACGCTTGAGCTCGCCAGAATCGCCCTGTTCTGTTCGGCTTTGACCGACGGAATCGAACTCATCAAAAAACAAAACACTTTTTTCGCGCTGGGCTTTTGCAAAAATCGAATGGATGTTTTTTGAGCTTTCGCCAAGTTTGGATGAAATGATTCCCGCCAAATTTAGACTAATCAGTTTTTTATCCAAATGTTTAGCTATTGCCTTGCTCGTCATGGTTTTGCCACAGCCCGATGCACCAAAAAGCAGTAATTTATTACACACCGGCAAGCCATAAGCCGACAACACATCCTGATGTCGATATTCTTTCAAAAACTCGTCAATGAGCTTCTGGTTTTTAGTATCAAAATGGACTTGCTGGAGTTCTATTTGTGGTTTTTCTTCAATAAAAATCTGATTCAGCATGACTTACTTGACTTATTTATTTTGCTTAAACTGTTCTCCCGACTTAATTCTCCAGATTTTTACCGCCCGAATAAACACATCATAGCCATTGAGTCCGGCGATAATAAAACCAACTTTTCCATCCAAAAACCCAAGTTTTAGGACGTAATGTTTAAAAAATCGGAAAAAGGGTTTAATAATCAAATGAAAAAAGCCTACCGACTTGGTTTTCGGTGCTTTATCATAGGCTTTCCAGTTGGAATAGGTGTCAAGTTTTTTGAGATAGGTGCTGAAATCTTTATAGGTATTGTGTTTTATTTTGTGTTTCAATCGACCTATTTTACCTTCGCAAAGCACTTCGGCATGCACACGTTTGTTTTCGTACACGCTATAATCTCGATGAAAAAGCCGCACTACGGCATCGTTTTGCCAACCGCTGTAATGCACCCATTTGCCCATAAATTTATTTAAGCGATTCATCCAAAAGCCTTTTTCTTCAATCGAATCTTGCTCTAAAACCGTCTGAATCTCTTTGATTAAATCGGCTTCAATCCATTCATCGGCATCCAGAAGCAAAATCCATTCGTGTTTGGCTTGCGGAATAATCCAATTTTTTTGAGCTGCCGAATGTTCGTATTCATGCTGAACTACCGTACATTTCGGATAGCTTTTGGCAATTTCAACTGTTGAATCTGTAGAAAACGAATCGACAATAATCACTTCATCCGCCCATAAGACCGATTCAATGGCTTGAGCTAGATTTAGCTCTTCGTTGTAGGTTGGTATGATGGCTGTTAGTGCTCTTCGCATAGTGTTAGGATAGGAGTTGCTGATAGAGTTTTTTCCAAATTTTGGACAACTGCTCTGGGTTAAATTGCTCGGCAAAGTTACGACTTTCCTCGATGCGATGCTTTAAGTCGGTCTTCGGATCTCTGATTTGCTTTACTGCCGACACCAATTCCTCAACTTTATCAACGTCGATATAAAAACTATTTGGTCCTGCAGCTTCGGCAAATACACCAAATTTATTAGTAATCACAGGTGTTTTAGAATACAAGGCTTCAATTATTGGGATTCCAAATCCCTCAAAAACAGAAGGATAGATAAATACATCTGCTAATTGATAAATTTTAGCCAAATCTTCCATCGAATCCACAACTGGTGTCCGAAAGCGCATTTCGACACCTAAATCTTTCGCCAAAGCGTTCAATTCTTCCAAATACGCATTGTGTTTTCCGATGGCAACAAACTGCTCATTCGGAAGTTTTTTTAATGCCTTTAAAATCAATTTGACGTTTTTTCTGGGCTCAAAACTTCCCACATTCAAACAAAAACCTTGTGGTAAATTGTATTTTTTTCGAATGATTTCGAGTTCTTCCGCACTGTAAATTTTTCTAAATGCAGGATGACAGGTCTGATAAATGACTTTAATTTTCTCTTCAGGAACGTTCAAAAACTCGATTAAATCTCGTTTGCTTTGTTCGCTGATGGCCACAATACAATCGGCCTTTTGGCAAGCGTGTTTGGTTTTGGATAAATAAATTTTCCGATCGATAGGTTTATACCAGTCTGGGTAGCGCAAAAAAATCAAATCGTGGATACTTACCACGGTTTTTAAGCCTTTGGATGAACCATAAGGCAATTCATTACTCAAGCCATGAAAAATCTCAGCACCTTGATTTCGAGCAACATCATAGGCTTTCCTCATCCTCCAAACCGAAGAAAACAACTTCTGTTTTGGACGAATTTCGAGCATGTTTTCAGCTAAATCAAAATTAAGTTTTGAAGCTTTTGGATTCAACAAAACCAATTGACTATCAGGTAATTCCCGAGACATCATCCGAACCAGATCTCTCCCAAAGTTTCCTAAACCACTCCGATTGTGGAACACCCGTTTGGCATCAAAAGCTATAATCAAAATAGACTAATTTTAGTTAGGGTAAAGGTCTTCAAAAGATTTAATTGTATGATCGTCCATGCGTCTAAATACGTGTTTTTGAGTCAACTCGCCAATGTCGTCAAGCCCCATTGCGGCTACCATTTCTTTGATGGCTACGAGGGTTTTTTCATGATAATTTTTTACTCTCACGTTCTTTTTGTTGACCACCAATGCTTTTGCCAATTTGGGATCTTGGGTGGCTACACCAACTGGGCAAGTGTTGGTATGGCATTCTCGGGCCTGAATGCAGCCCACAGAAATCATAAAACTTCTAGCCATATTTACGGCGTCTGCGCCAAGGCACAACAAACGCACCACATCAAAAGCATCGACGGCTTTTCCGCTGGCAATGACTTTTATTTTTGATTTTAATCCATAGGCTTTAAGTGCCGTTATGACCTGATGCAAGCCTTCGGTGAGGGGTGTGCCAATGTAGTTCGTAAATTCTAAAGGTGCTGATCCTGTTCCGCCTTCAGCTCCATCAACCGAAATAAAATCGGGATAGTTTTCGGCGTCTCTAAAGGTTTTAAACAACACATCGAGCTCGGCTATGTCGCCCACACAACATTTTATCCCAATAGGCTTACCTCCAGAGAGTTGTCGGCATTGTTTTATGAAGTCTAAGAGTCCTTCGGCATCATTAAACGCGTTGTGTTTTGGTGGCGAATCTACCCGAGTGTGTGGCTCTATTCCTCTAATTTTCGCAATCTCTTCACTGTTTTTTGAGGCTGGCAAAATACCGCCATGCCCTGGTTTTGCACCTTGGGATAATTTAATTTCTATTAGTTTAACTTCTGGTCGTTGGGCATTATTCTGAAAACATTCTGGGTCAAACACACGTTCGCCATTTTCATCTGTTTTTCCAGCTCCAAAATAACCAGTTCCGACCTGAAAAATAAGATCTCCACCTTGTAGATGATAAGGTGAGATGCCGCCTTCGCCCGTGTTGTGAGCAAATCCGCCAAGTTTTGCGCCTTGATTGAGTGCCATTACGGCGGCCTTACTCAGCGAGCCAAAAGACATCGCCGAAATATTAATAAGAGAAGAGGAGTAGGGTTGTTTGCAGTGTTCGGTGCCTATGGTCAGGCGTTCACCTTTGATTTGATGATGATTTTTTGGGAACAAGGCGTGCTTTACAAATTCGTAACCTTTCTGATACACATCATGTTGTGTTCCAAAAGGAATGGTTTCTATTTGTTTTTTTGCACGCTGATAAATGATACTCCGTTTTTCTCTATTTATCGGTGTGCCATCCAAATCGGACTCAATAAAATATTGTTTGATTTTGTCTCTTTCTCCTTCAAAAACCCAACGTAAGCGAGCAATCAACGGATAATTTCGCAATAAGGAGTGTTGTTTCTGAAAGCTGTCGTGCAGGGTTACTGCTAGAATGAGAGTGGTGGCGGCTAAAAACACAAAACTTGCCGCATCAGGCATAAAATAACAGATAATAGCTGTGATGAGCCATAGTGTAGTGCTCACAAAGATCAAAATACGTTTCATAGGAAAGGGTATAATTTTTCTACAAAAATACTGTGAATAGGTGTATTTATGAAATTGAATAGAACTATTTTTTGTTAGAACAATCTACGGATTATAAATAGTAGAGAGCAAAAAAAAGCTCCTTTGGCACAAAGGAGCTTTTTGTAAAAAAAAGTAAGTTTGATTATTAGTTTCCTAATACTCTAAATTCTGTACGTCTGTTTTTTCTGTGTTTTGTTTCAGAACAGTCAACACCATTTGAACAATCGTTTGTCAATCTTGTTTCTCCAAATCCTCTTCCAGTCAATCTGCTTTTGGCAATGTTTTTTGAAACCAAATAGTTGATAACCGAATTGGCACGACGCTGAGATAATTTCATGTTGAAATCGTCATTACCTCTAGAATCTGTATGCGACATGATTTCGATACTCACGTTAGATTCTTTAAGAATAGGCATAAGTGTATCGTCGATAATTTTTTTAGATGCTGTAGTAAGTCGAGCGCTATTTAATTCATAGAAAATTGGTAGAATATTTGGGTCAAGAAGCGAACATTCTACGGCCTCCCAAGTTGAAATTCCACCTACTTTATCGATAACTGTTCGAGTAATTGTTTGTGTTTTTGCAGGAATGGTTGTTTTAACACTTTTTGCAGGTGTGTCAATCACACGTTTTTTAATCACAGTATACTCAGCAGGAATTTCTACTTCCTCCATTCTGGCGGGAGTTTTGATAACTTGCTTTTTATATTTTGAATTTTGAGCGGGCGCAGGAACTGATTTTGTTTTGGCATCCGAAACTAATGTTTTTAAGTTTATCGTTTCGTTTTCAGCTGGATATTCTACAAAACAAGCTGCAATACACTCATCCTTACTCATTGAAGGACAGTCTTCTAAAACTCTGTATTCCCAACCAGAAGTTTTCGGACGAATTTCAAAAGTTTTTGAATTATCTCCAAAGGTGGCAGGTGTAATTTCTAAATTATTGTTAGCTGCTTTTTTGGCATACGAAACGTCTATAGATTCATAAGTTGCTGGTACATAGATGTATTTTTTAGATGCTTCCTTTACCACAACACGTTCTTCAACCGTTTTGTAGGTTGCTGGTGTAATTTTTAGCTCAGTGTGGGCTGGTTCAATTTCGATGGTTTCGGTGATGTCTTTATAAGTATTTTTTGTAATACATTTCACATAACACTTTCCTGGATCTGGATTTGTAGGTAAATCCTGAGCTTGGGAGAAACCAAGGCCAGCAATAAAGAAAACTAATAAGCTGTTTTTCATCTTGTTTTTTTTAATTTAAGAATGATTTATTTGAATGACAAATAATATGTCAACTGGTTGCAAAGATAGAAAAATACCTCAACTGATATGATTTGAATTAAATAGTTTTGTTTCAATTCCGAAAAAACACAAATAAGGCACTAAAAACAAGCCAAAGCAAGCTATTTGTTTGTCTGATGCTGTTGCAATTTCAATTGATTTTCAGCGTCTTCAAGTTCTTGATCGAGGTGATCGATGTATAAAATTCCTCTCAAATGGTCGATTTCGTGTTGAAAAATCACGGCAGTAAAGTCCTCTACCAGCTCTGTTTTTCTTTCACCTTCCATGGTTTGGTAGGTCAACAAGATGGCATAAGCCCGAGTTCGGGTGGTGTCCATTCGGTTCGGAATAGACAAACAACCTTCCAAGCAGGGTTGCTTGAGTTTGGAAAACTGACCGATTGTTGGATTCAAATAAATCTCATACGGATTGTTGATTTTGTCAAAACGCTGAACCAAAATCATGTTTTTTAGAACACCCACTTGTGGTGCCGCAATACCAACTCCAGGGTTTGCGGTATCGGTAACGGTAGTCAATAATCCGCGGGCTAATTTTTCTGCAATTAGCTGATCTTCTGGTAATTGAATATCCGTGCTTTCTTGTCTTAAAAGCACCGAATCGGACTTTGAAGTAATTTCCCAAAGCCGCATGGGCTCATGGTTTTGATACTGAAAAATTCTATTGTTTTGAAGTTCAGAAAAACTGCTTTTTTGTTCCTGAAGCGCTATACAGGACACAAAAGACAGGTTTAGCAAAAGGTAAAATAAGTTTCTCATCAGTTTAAACCGTTTGATTCATCATGCGTTTTGCTGCCAAAATCGCCTCTTCGGTAATCTGTTCGCCCGAAAGCAAACTCGCTACTTCGTTCACGCGCTCTTCTTCGTTCAGACAGCGAATAGCGACTTCTGTTTTTTCGTTTTGATGATTCTTAGCCACCTTGAAATGTTTTTGAGCTTTAGACACCACTTGAGCTAAATGACTGATACATAGAATCGTATTGTCTTTGCTCATCTGTTTCATCAAGGCACCCATTTTGTGAGCCACTTCGCCCGAAACCCCAGTATCAATCTCATCTAAAACCAAGCTAAGTGCGGCGTGTTTGTTTTGCACCGAATGTAAAACTAAACTCAATCGAGCAAACTCGCCACCCGAAGCCAATTGCTTCAACGATTTGGCTTCAAAGCCTTTGTTGGCAGAAAACAACAAGTCAATTTCGTCCGTTCCGCTGGCCAGTAAATCGGCTTTTTGTTCAAAATGGAAAATGATTTGAGCTGTAGGCATCGCCAAATCTTTGAGCAAGGTTTCCATTTGAGCTTTGAGTTTTGGAGCTTCCTGTTGTCGAAAATCGGAAAGTTTTTTAGCTAAAGAATGGAGTTTAATTTTCTGATTATCAATATCTTTAGTTAGTTTCAGTGCCTGTTCATTAAGCTCTTCGCTTTCCTGATCTTTGTTTTCTATCGAGGTTCTGATGTCGATCAATTCGGCTACCGAAGCAACCTGATGTTTTTGTTTCAGCTGGTCGAGGCGAAACAAATTGCTGTGCATGCTATCCAAGTCATCGGGCGAATAGTCTTCGGTGGTTTCATAAGCCGAAACATCGTAATTTAATTCATTTAACTCGGTGCTTAAAGCCTCAAGTCGTTTTGTCCAATCCGAAAATTTTGGAGAGACGTTTTCAAGTGCCAAAAACTGATTTGACCAGCGTTTGAAGACTTCCATCGGTCCAGTTTCACTTTCCATTGTCTGATGAAAATCGGCCAAAGCAGCCTGTATTTGCTCTTGATTTTCAGTTTGTTGAATCCGATTCTGAAGGTCTTCTTCATTCATTTCGTCAAGATTGGCTTGCCGAAGTTCCTCGAGAATAAAGGCTTGAAACTCTTTTTCTAAATCTTGTTTGTTGCGGCGTTCCTCCAAGCGTTTTAGCTCGTTTTGCTGCCTGCGGTAATGTTCAAAACCTTGTTCATAATCTAGTTTGATTTGGGCAAATTTGGGCTGATGTTCGTCTACAAACTGATCTAAAAATTCGATTTGATTTTCAGTTTCGCCCAAATCCAAATTTTGATGCTGAGAATGAATCGCAATAAGCTGAGGGCCAATGGTTTTTAGAAAGCCCGATTTCACAGGCGTGTCATTGACAAATTGCCGTGATTTTCCCGAAGGTAAAAATTCTCGACGGATACTAAGTTCCTGATCAAAATCGAGATCGTGTGTTTCAAAAAGCGGTTCTAAGTTAGTGTTCCTGAGCTTGAACTGAGCTTCTAAAATACATTTTTTGTCGGCATTATAAAATAATTTTGGATTCCAGCGGCCGCCAAAGCTTACTGAAAGTGCCGACAAAATCATGGATTTTCCAGAGCCTGTTTCTCCGCTAATGACATTAAAACCGGCATCAAATTCGAGGTGTTGGTCTTGGATTAATCCGAAATTTCGGATAGAAAAACTTGAAAGCATAAGAAAGAATGACTAGGCTAATTTAGGTATTAGCGGGTTCGAGAACGTATTTGGTTTGGGAGCTGGGGTTGGCCATTTTGAGACGACATCGGGCGTGTTTGGTCTCGTTTGTTTTGGTCTTGTTTGCTGAACGGATCGAGCCCGTTTTTGTTTGTTTCAGACGACTTGTCTTTCCCCAACTGCGTCCATAAATTGTTGTTGAGCGGACTTAAGCCAGATAAAATTGGTTTAAGTTCTTTTTGTTTTTCTAAACTCAATGATTTGGCTAAATTATTGATTTCGTTTGACTTAAACTCAAAAAATGATTTCTGAAAAAAGCTTGATGAGAAGTATTTTAGATTTTCAATTTGCATCAATTCGGAATGAAACTGGGCTAATGCTTGTGCCGAATTGCTCGACATCTGATCCAAAACCTGATGGTGTAATTGAAAACTAAACTCACGTAGTGGTTCATACTTGCTGTCCAAAATATTTTCTACCATCCAAAATCGATTTGAGTTTCCTTCAGTCGAGTTCCAACCTTTATAATCGTCTTGCCCTTGAGCATTTCGGACAATATTCATCGCTTGTTCAAAGTAGGCTGTGCCGCCCAAAGGGGAAAACGAATCATAGTCTGAGCCAATAATCATGTAGGCATAATAGGCCAAAAGGGAACCTAAGTTGGATTGAAAATTGGTTTCGGTGTATTCAATAACCGAAAATTCATCGTAGATAATAGAAACGTCTTTGTCTAACATCTTGAAGGTTGTCGAATTGTAGGCCGATCCATAGGCTGGCCGGCTCGACAGGACGTAAATAGAGCCCGAAAAGGTGTTGGATTTGCTCACGTTATTAAGAATAATATTGACGCTACAATTAATTTTTTCTTCTTCGCCGAAGATGTCTTTTGTCCATTTTGTGAAATTCAAAAACTCTTCAATTTGAGTTTTCATTTTATCAAATCGGCTTTTTTCAATTGATGTAAGCTGCTGAACGTCAATCGATACTTTTGCTCTAAGCTCTTGAGAATTAGACAATTGAACTTGAGTTAATAGAAGAACTAATAGGATTATTCTGGTGAACATTGAATGGTGTTTAGAATGTCGATAGCAACGTTAGCTTTAGATTTTAACTCAAAGTTAGTTATTTTATTATGTTTATCGACAATCGTAATTTTATTTGTCTCAAAGCCAAAACCTGTGCCTTTGTCCGAAAGAGTGTTTAACACAATGTAATCCAGAGCTTTACGTTTTAGTTTGTCTTGCGCATAAGCTAATCCATTTTGAGTTTCGAGCGCAAATCCAACTAGTGTTTGATGGTTTTGTTTGTTTTTTGAAAGTTGCATCAACACATCTGGATTTTCTTCGAGTTCGATGGTCAGATTTTGTGTTTCTGTTTTCTTAATTTTTTGATGCTTTGCAGATTTAGGTTTAAAATCGGCAACAGCCGCCGATAAAATGGCTAAGTCAGCTTTTGTCCAGAGTTCAAGGCATTGATCTAGAAGCTCTTCTGCGGTTTGAATGCGGTATAAATTCACATTTGGATGATGTATTTTTTCTTGGCTTGGCCCTAAAACCAAATGGACTTCTGCGCCTTGCATGGCAGCTTCCTGTGCGAGTGCAATTCCCATTTTTCCTGTCGATCGATTACCAATATAACGAACGGGGTCGATGGCTTCGTGAGTTGGGCCTGCGTTTATCAAAATCGTTTTGCCTTTCCATTTCCCTTCGCCAGAACATTGAGCCACCACTTGCCAAAAAAGGGTTTCGGGTTCGGCCATGCGTCCTTGCCCAGACAAACCTGAGGCCAAAAAGCCCGTTTCGGCAGGAATTTCAATGATACCGTCTTGTTTCAAACGTGCTATATTCCGATGAAACGACGGATGTTTGTGCATGTCTAAATCCATGGCTGGAGCCAACATTACAGGACATTTTGCAGATAAATAAACTGACATCAGTAGATTGTCGCACAGACCATTGGCCATTTTAGAAATGGTGTTTGCTGTTGCTGGAGCAATCAGAAAAACATCTGCCCAAAGCGCCAATTCTACATGATTTTCCCAGGTCTGACCATCCGAAGCTATAAGCTGATGGGGAACCGGGTTTTGGGATAGTGTAGACAAAACCAAAGGGCTAACAAAATGCAAAGAGGCTGGTGTTTGGATAAGTTTTACCTCCGCACCAGCCTGTTTTAATTGCCGGACTAATAATGGGATTTTATAGGCAGCAATGCCTCCCGTTACGCCAACGAGTATATGTTTTCCTGCTAACAAAACAGGTTGTTAATCTTGGTTTTCTCGATAGATATCGAGTTGATTTTCAGTTAGTTCATCCAGGGCTATTAGTATTGCTTTTGGCAAGCGTTCGTAGTATCGAGAGACTTCAATTTGTTCGTTGTTTTCAAATATTTCTTCCAAACTTTCGTTGTTGGTCTTAAATTCGTCAATTTTTCTCAACAATTCTTCTTTCATATCGGCCGAAATTTGTTTTGAACGCTCTGATGCTGCCACAATACTTTCGTAAATATTGTCTGTTTGCATTTCCAAATCTCTAAAATCTCGTGTTTGGGTCGTTCGTGCGGCGGTACTTTTCTTAAAATCCATAGTTTAGTTTTTCAAGTGTTTTTGTTCTTTTTTGGTCTGTTCTTTTAGTTTATCGAGCTCGATAAAATACGTGCTTTCAGGAAACGAATTTTTCATATCCTGATAGGCAATCAACACGTTTTTTAGGCGTGCTTCCTTTTTCTCGTCAACGCTTCTAATCGCCAAACCATAGCTGGCTTTTACTAACTTATACTTCATTAATTCGGTATACTTAGAATCGCTATGTTTTTGCAAAAATAAGTTAATTGCCCGAATAGCTGGCTTAAATTTCTCTGTTTTTAAATACAACAAGGTAATATCGGCCTCTTTTTTCAGTAATTTATCCTGCATATCGGTCAAGCTTGCCCGCACTTCTTCATCATAATCTGATGTGGGGTAGGTCGACAGAAAGCTTTGGTAATGTTCTATGGCTTTTTTGGTGTACTCTTGGTCCAATTCGGGGTCGGGCGACAAGGCTTCATAACATTTCCCGATATAATAATTGGCTTCAATGCGGCGCGCTGACCGTGGAAAATTTCGCTCATAATTCCCAAAATAATAGGACGCCAACATATAGTCGCCTTCGCAATAATGGGAGGCAGCGAGCTGAAAGTACAAACGTTCAGATTTGGCCGTTCCTTTATGTAACTTCAGAAGCTCGTCGTAGAGCGGAGAAGATTTATAGCAATCGCCTTTCTGAAAATAGGTGTTCGCCATGGCTAGTTTGTAGTTAGAATCAGTGCTTTTGAGCACCTTGGCGTACTCGCCACCACATGAGCTAAGAAAAACTAAAGCACCTAAAAAGGCCCAAACCGAACTCGTTGTTATCAATATTTTTTTAATCATGATGCAAATCTATCAATTTTCAACATTTTGGAACGAGCTCTTGACTTAAAAAACTATAATTATTCCATAAAATACAAATCTATACTCTTTTTGGAGACTTAATTTACGCCCCATTCTTCTATTCATTCTTGTGTTTTGACTTTTAATTTGATTTTAGATAACTGAATATCAACGACTAAAAAAATAATTACAAAAAACTTTATTTCTTTTCAGTTTAGAATAAAAATAAGACTTACATTTGCAAAGCAAAAAACAAAAAAGCATTCCTCCTTAGCTCAGTTGGTTAGAGCATCTGACTGTTAATCAGAGGGTCCTAGGTTCGAGTCCTAGAGGAGGAGCATTTTAAATCAAGCACTTACAAGATTATTGTAAGTGCTTTTTTGTTTTTGATGCAACAATACGGCAACAATTTAATAATTTTGTAGCACACTCTATATCATGACATAGAGAAGCCGCCGTGAGAAAAGAAAGAAAACAAAATTCAAGTTTAGGAGACTTAGAGCAGGCGACTAGCTTAAAGAGCGATTTAGTCTTTAGTTATGATGCCATGGGTAATCGACTATCTAAACTGGAAAAGCCCCGAACAGGGACAGGTTTAAGTCCTCAATCGCAGTGGAAAAAGACCGTTTATGTGCGTGATGCTTCTGGTAACGTTATGGCGACCTATAAAAGACGCTATCTAAACTCAAGTGATACCTTGAGTAATTTTCATATCTTTGGGTCTGATCGTCTTGGGGTTCAACAGGTGGATACCGACAATCCCGACGCGCAAAACCCTGAACAATCAAGACGTTTAGGGGATAAACGCTATGAACTTAAAAACCATTTAGGTAACGTTTTGGTAACAATTTCTGATCTTAAACGAGCGACTGGTAGCACCAACAACGTTCATTATGAAGCTTCTATGACTTCTTATTCGGACTATTATCCTTTTGGCTTCGCTATGCCGGGTAGGAAAAGTGACGAGGATGGTTATATGTACGGTTTTCAGAGTCAAGAAATGGATAATGCAATAAAAGGTAGTGGGAACTCTTTGAATTATAAGTATAGAATGCATGACGCTAGATTGGGAAGGTTTTTTGCTGTCGATCCGTTGGCTCCTAAATATCCTCATAACTCACCTTATGCTTTTAGTGAAAATAGAGTTCTCGATGCTATTGAATTGGAAGGATTAGAGGCTTTCTTTATACATGGTACAAATTCAAGTCCAGACGCAAGATGGGTTAAAAAAAGGGATGAGTTTAGTGTTGCAATTGAGTTCTATAATAACGTAAGGACTTTGATGCAATTAACACCTAATACTCATATTGATGCTGATTTTTCTTGGGAAGATCTTGCCGGATCGTTTAATAATCAAGCTATTGCTGCAGAACAATTAGCTGATTATGTTATGGAAAACATGCTTGATGGAGAAGATATTACCTTAATTGGACACAGTCATGGAGGGAATGTTGCGATACAAGCCGCCAAAATTATTAGTGGAAGATTATCCTGTTATAAAGAGTACAAAGATATTAAAGTCAATATTATTACAATAGCAACACCAGCTTATAATGGTAAGTATGATAATGAAAACCCTAGAAATTCTTCATTTGATAATCATTTACATATTTATAATGATGTTGATGGTGTTCAAATGGGAGTGGCGAATTTTGTTGGTTCAAAAGATGTTGCTAAAAGAGAATATAATTCACCAAAAACAACCAATGTGAAAATTAATGTAGATGGGTATTATAGATTAGAAGCAGAAAAACCTATATTTTCAAGAAGTGGTAATATTATTGGGTCTGAAAAAACTACTGTTGAAAAGCCTATAGAAGCTCATGGATTTGATTTTGAGCATCCTGAGTTAATACAAAGATATATTGATAATGGAAAACTTAAAGAAATAGAATAATGAAAACACTAAATAAAATATACATACTATTTCTCTTTGAGTCTTTTATTTGGATGATGTATTTATCCTTTCACATAAAATTTCTTCCATGGTACATTCATAAATCTGATGGTTGGTATTTATTATTAGAATATTATTAACTCAACTTTCGCACCCCACCAAAATCATCCAACATCTTGATAACCAACCATT
>JBMYYR010000014.1:0-32049 GCA_049609625.1 Flavobacteriales bacterium
TCGCCTTTGGCATAATGCATAAAATAATCTCTATATCGAGTAGAGAATACTTTTGTACGAATTAAGCGTTCGTCAGTAAAATCGATATCAGAAAAATACTGGTAGCGGTCGGTTTTATTATCGGCATCCATAGATAAAACAATCTTGCTAAAAAAACTATTCGGCAGCTTCTGAATATCGACAGAAGTTTCATCAAAAAAGGTTTTGTATAGCTCATTAAGTTTTGCGTCGAGCGCTTGTTTTTCAGGACCATTTGGCATGGATGCAAATTGTCTTTTGAGCGGTTTTACTTTTTTATTTAATGCTTTTTCTCTCTTTATATAAGCAGCATATAATTTACTTTCTTCACCCTGAACAATGGTAAAATTCCTAAATCCTGAATCTTTGATATGGACTTCAAAAACAGGCTCTTTGTCAATAATAAAAGGCACATGTTTATGTTTTTTAGTAGTATACAGCACATAAACACCTGATTTTCTTGTTTTAGAAGGAAAAACAAACTGACCATTTTTAAGCTCAACAGTTTCATCTTCTATGATTTCGTTACCTTCATAATGCCCTAAATGCATGTTTATATCCGCTCTTAAGCTGGCATTTAGTTGTCCTTTTATGAGTTGAGCTTGTGTGTTGAAAAAAACAAAACTCAGTGTGGCGAGAATACAATATTTTAAGTGTTTCATCTTATTTTTATGTGAACGCGTGTTTCTGAATCGAAAAATGCTTAACAAAATTACTTGTTTTTTTTGTTAGAACATCTACTGAGTTTATAATTCAGGTTAATTCTGTTTTTTTTAAGTCTATTATTGATTTAGCTTTTCCACTTCCTTCATCAACTCTTCTTTCAATTGTTTTTCGGTAGGTAAATACAGTTGATATTTACTAGCTACAATAGTTTTGTTGTCTTCCGGTAGCGTGATTTTTACCATTGCATCATTCTTGTCGGTGCATAACAAAATGCCAATCGTTGGATTTTCGAAATCCTGTTTTTCGGTACGATCGTAATAATTGACATACATTTGGAGCTGTCCAATATCTTGATGCGTAAGTTTTGTAGTTTTAATTTCTATAACTACAAAACATTGTAAAAGTCTATTGTAGAACACCAAGTCTATAAAATAATCGTCGCCATCTAAGTGTATTCTCTTTTGACGGTCGACAAAAGAAAACCCATTGCCCAACTCTAATATAAACTCTTGCAGATGTGTGATAATAGCTGTTTCCAAGTCTTTTTCATAGTATGAGTTTTCTCGTTTTAAACCCAAAAACTCCAAAACCATGGGATCTTTAATAAGTTCAGAAGCATGTTCTGGTATTTTTTCTTCCTTCGCTACTGCCAAAACAGATGCTTTATCATTACTCAAAAGTAAACGCTCAAAAAGTTGGCTGTTTACCTGTCGCTCTAATTGCCGAGCCGACCAATTATTTTTTTCAGCTTCTGCTATATAAAATGCTCTTTTGTCTTGATTATCAATACGTATCAGCGTTCTGTAATGTGTCCAACTGAATTGTGTACGCAGTGCGTTCACAATTGGAAAAGTGCGATAAAGTTGGACGTACCAATGTAAATGACGAACAGAAAAACCACTCCCCAGCTGAGGTTGTAATTCCTCAGAAATGGACTTAATAAGAAACTTGCCATAGTCAGCTCGCGCTTTGCCCTGTTGTTCTTCTTCAAAAATAAGCTGACCTATTTGCCAATACATCAACACGCGTTCGTGGTTTACTGAGCGAACGGCTTTCTGTTGAGCATCAGATACGATACTTTTAATTTGGCTTATCAGTTGATTTTGTAAATTCATGCGTTTGGTTGTTGATGTTGAAGATAGCCAAAGATAAGCAAAATAATAGGTCGAATGTTGATATGAGACCTAGCAATCTAAAGCCTTTCTGATTATAAGGAAACCGACCTCTGATTGTACTGAAAGTAGCGTGTAGACAACTTAAAAAATCAACGTCTTGATTTAGAGAATGTTGGTTTTTTTAGGATAAAAAATTTGCAAACTTTATTGACACCAAATAATTTTAAATAACTATATATCAGTTATTTAAAAAATAATTTTGTAAACTTTTAAAAAAATCAAGTAACACATAATATATTTTATTTAGTTTTACGACATTAAATTTTAGTAGATATTATGATACAAAATGACCTGTTTGTGGAAAATAAAAAAATCACTTTAGACGAAGCATTAGAGGCTTCTGTAGCCTATTTTAAGGGCGACGAATTAGCGGCTCAGGTGTGGGTAAACAAATACGCTTTAAAAGATTCTTTTGGGAATCTTTACGAAAAAACACCGAATGACATGCATCGTCGGATTGCTTCTGAGATTGCTCGAATCGAGAAGAGTTATCCAAATTCTATGTCGGAACAAGAGATTTTTGACCTCATAAAAGAGTTTAAGTATATTGTGCCACAAGGTAGTCCGATGACGGGAATCGGAAATCCTTACCAAATTGCTTCCCTTTCCAATTGTTTTGTCATCGGAAACGATGGAAATTCAGATTCTTACGGCGGAATCATGAAAATTGACCAAGAGCAAGTTCAGCTGATGAAACGTCGAGGCGGTGTTGGTCACGATTTATCTCATGTACGCCCAGCTGGAAGTCCAGTAAAAAATTCGGCTTTAACCTCAACGGGTGTTGTGCCTTTTATGGAGCGTTACTCAAACTCAACCAGAGAAGTAGCTCAAGACGGAAGACGAGGCGCTTTGATGCTTTCGGTTTCTATTCAACATCCTGATTCAGAGTCTTTTATAGATGCAAAACTTGAGCAAGAAAAAGTAACAGGAGCCAATATTTCGGTTCGGATTGATGATGAATTTATGCGCGCCGTTCAAAGTGATGGTACGTATCAACAGCAATATCCTGTCAAAGTTGAGAACCCTACTTATACC
Organism: Flavobacteriales bacterium; assembly: GCA_049609625.1. Lineage (GTDB taxonomy): Bacteria > Bacteroidota > Bacteroidia > Flavobacteriales > CAJXXR01 > JBMYYR01. The sequence goes on from JBMYYR010000014.1 coordinate 2,895, forward strand.
AAAACCGTTGATGCCAAATCTATTTGGAATAAAATTGTACATAATGCATGGAAATCAGCTGAGCCAGGTATTTTATTTTGGGACACCATTATAAATGAATCTGTACCAGACTGTTATGCTGATTTAGGCTATAAAACAGTTTCCACAAATCCTTGTGGAGAAATTCCACTTTGTCCTTATGATTCGTGCCGACTTTTAGCGATTAATCTGTATTCGTATGTAGAAAATCCATTTACAGATCAGGCTGAATTTAATTACAATTTATTCAAAAAACACGCTGCCTTTGCTCAGCGTATTATGGATGACATCATCGACCTTGAACTTGAAAAGATTGATGCCATCATCGAAAAAATTGACCAAGATCCAGAAGGAAAAGACATTAAGTTGGTTGAGCGTGATTTGTGGGTAAACATCCGACAAAAAGCCTTAGAAGGTCGTCGAACAGGTATCGGAATCACTGCTGAAGGCGACATGTTGGCCGCTTTAGGTTTGCGATACGGAACAGACGAAGCGACTGCATTTTCTACAACTATTCATAAAAATCTTGCTGTTGAAACCTACCGAGCAAGTGTAAATACAGCTAAAGAACGTGGCCCTTTCGAAATTTTTGATGCCACAAGAGAAAAAGACAATCCATTCATCAACCGCATAAAAAACGAAGATGAAGACCTGTATAAAGACATGTTGAAATACGGTCGCCGAAACATTGCTCTACTCACCATTGCTCCAACCGGAACGACAAGTATGATGACGCAAACGTCTGCCGGAATCGAACCTGTATTTTTACCAGTTTATATGCGTCGTCGAAAAGTGAATCCGAATGACCGCAATGTAAACGTGAGTTTTGTGGATGCTGTGGGAGATTCTTGGGAAGAATATGTTGTGTTCCATCACAAATTTGAAACGTGGATGGAAGTCAATGGCTACTCTACCGACAAAGATTACTCTCAAGAAGAACTGGATGATTTGCTCAAAAAATCACCTTATTACAAAGCAACATCCAACGATGTAGACTACCTCAAAAAGGTAAAAATGCAAGGTGATATTCAAAAATGGGTTGATCATTCCATTTCCGTAACTATCAATTTACCTAATGATGTTAGCGAAGAATTAGTCGGAGAATGCTATGTAGAAGCTTGGAAATCAGGATGTAAAGGCGTTACTGTTTATCGAGACGGTTCTCGATCTGGTGTTTTGGTTTCTACTGATGAAAAGAAAACCGAACAAATTGCAGAACAGCAGACAAACAGCTTGGTGTACTTCCCGTCGGAACGACCAGAGATTTTAGACGCTGACGTTGTGCGTTTTCAGAATAATAAAGATAAATGGATCGCCTTCATTGGTTTGATTGATGGTAAGCCTTATGAAATCTTTACTGGTCTTGCTGATGATGAAGATGGAATTTCGATACCACGTTGGCTGAATGAAGGAAAAATCATCAAAACTAGAGTGGCTGATGGCAGTACGAGATATGATTTTCAGTTTGAAAACAAACGAGGCTACAAAACAACTATCGAAGGCCTTTCGCATAAATTTAATCCAGAGTTCTGGAACTATGCCAAGTTGATTTCCAGCATTTTACGACATGGAATGCCGATGAATAAACTTATTGATTTGGTGGGAACACTTCAACTCGACAGCGAAAACATTAATACATGGAAGGCTGGTGTGGCACGTGCTCTAAAGCGCTATATCCCAGACGGAACAGATGCCCAAGGTCAAAAATGCGAAAACTGCTCATCTGATAAATTACAATATTTAGAAGGTTGTCTAACGTGCTTAGACTGTGGGTCTTCTAAATGTGGATAAGCCCACAAATCATAACCATCTAAATCATTGCAAATCAAACACATACAACAACATAAACAAAACAGGCAATCGAAGAAGATTGCCTGTTTTGTTTACACCGATTGGAGAGTCTAGATGGTCATTAATCAACACATATTTTTGTTATATTTTAGACTTTAAGCAGTTTCTCACTCAAAAAAAAGCCAAAATCTAAATTAGATTTTGGCTTTTTGCATAATTATTTGAAGTCAATTTCATTATCGTCCTCATCAAAAAAGGTGTATTGCAACAATGGATAAGCCGAATTGGGCTTAATCGTAAAGCGTTTTTTGTGCTTCCACATCATTTTCACTTGTTTAGACAAAAGTCCTTTAGTGAAATAACTGTGAATAAACGGATGAACAACCAAAGTTAATGCTTTAGCTTTTTCTTCAGCAAGCGCAATATCGAGTTTATCTTCAATTTCGTCGTCAATCAAAATGCTAGCTTCCACTTTTCCTTTTCCTTTGCAGGTCGGGCAAGATTCTACCGTCGTAATTTTAACTTCAGGACGCACACGTTGGCGTGTAATTTCAATTAAACCAAACCTACTCGGTGGCAACACCTTATGCTTGGCTCTGTCGTCGGCCATAAATCCTTTTAGAGCTTCGTATAATTTTTTTCGATTTTCAGATTCTTGAAGATCAATAAAATCAACAACAATAATACCGCCCATATCGCGCAAGCGTAATTGCCTTGCAACCTCTTCGGCAGCCAACAAATTGACACTTAGCGCATTTTCTTCTTGCGATTTGGTTTTGTCAGACCGATTTCCGCTATTCACATCAACAACATGAAGAGCTTCGGTGTGTTCGATAACCAAATACGCCCCTTTTTTCATAGAAACATTTCGACCAAATGAGGCTTTTATTTGCCTTTCGATACCAAAACGTTCAAAAATTCCTGTCGGATAGTCTTCAAACTTGACCATATCGGTCTTTGAAGCATCCATTTGTTCGAGGTAGTCTTTTACCTCTTTGTATAAGTCTTTGTCGTCTACATAGATATTTTCAAAACTGTCGTTGAGCATATCACGCAAAATAGCAGATGCTCTTCCAATTTCTCCTAAAACCTTAAAGGGCGCTTTGGCAACTTTTAGTGTGTCGTAAAATGTTTTCCATTTTTCAACAAGTTGGCTTAAATCAGCGTCTAAATCGGCAACTTTTTTACCTTGAGCTACGGTTCTGATGATGATACCAAAACCTTTTGGCTTGATGCTTTGCATTAGTCTTTTCAGGCGTTTTCTTTCGTCGACGTCTTTAACGCGTTGCGACACTGAAATCTTGTCTGAAAAGGGCATGAGTACGATATAACGACCGGCGATAGAAATCTCGGTGCTAATTCGTGGACCTTTTGTCGAAATGGGTTCTTTAGTAACCTGTACTACAATGGTTTGACCTGGAATCAAAACATCTCCAATTTCGCCTTCTTTTTTTATTTCTTTCTCTAAATCATGGTCAGAAAACATCCAGCGGGATTGTTTTCCTAACATGGTTCGCTTTACGAACTTATTGAGACTTTTTACTTGTGGGCCTAAATCTTGGTAATGCAAAAAGGCATCTTTTTCATAACCAACATCTACAAATGCGGCATTCAATCCCGGTATAATCCGTTTTACTTTTCCGAGGTAAAGATCGCCAACAGCAAAACTGTTTTCTTCGTTCTCTACATGAAGCTCGGTTAACCTGCCATCGGTTAATAGGGCAATATCTAAATCTTTAGGCGACGACTTGATAACTATTTCTGTACTCATCGTCAAAAGAATTAAAAGTTATTAATATAAAACAAGAATACTCCGCTGAGCAAAAAATGTTGATTTACAGTGTTTTGCACCCACGGAGTATAAACTTTTAGTTTGTTTTGATGTCTTTCTGACACCAAAACAAATCTAAACGTTGTTAGATCACAAAAATTATTTCTTCTTTTTGTGTCTGTTTTTTCTTAATCTCTTTTTTCTTTTGTGAGTAGCCATCTTATGTCTCTTACGTTTTTTTCCACTTGGCATAGGGTAATGTTTTTAAAAAAATTAGTACGATTGAAATAGGTTCATTACAAAGGCTATCTCAATATAAATATGAATAAATTTGCTAAGCTCCTAAAAGCTTATTTTACTTTTACGTTTGATTTTACTGTACTTACAAACGATTTTGATGGTTTGAAAGAAGGAATGTTGTGTGCTGGTATCACAAGCGATGTGTTTTTTGCAATATTTCTACCTGTTTTCTCAGCTCTTGTTTTAATAATAAAGCTTCCGAAACCTCTTAGATAAACGTTAGTTCCGTTTTCCAAGCTTCCGCGAACTTCTGTCATGAATGATTCTACAGTTTTTTGCACATCAGCTTTATCCAATCCTGTTTTGTCTGCAATTTTTGCAACGATATCTGCTTTTGTCATAGCAATTTTATGTTTTAGTTAAACGTTTCTTTTTCAATCCTTAAAAGAACCGCAAATATATACATATTAACTGTTCATAAGTGAATAAAAAGTATTTTTTTTACATTTTATATAAAAACCTTTCGATTCTATGCAATTCATTCCCCGTGCTTTAGTTAAATGGTATACCCTAAACCATCGAGACCTGCCGTGGCGGCACACACATTCGGCTTATCACATTTGGTTATCCGAAATTATTATGCAACAAACTCAAGTGATTCAGGGCACACCTTATTACCTGAAATTCATCAACTCATTTGAAGATATTTGTGCGCTTGCCAAGGCTCCAGAGGATCAAATCATGTCGATGTGGCAAGGTTTGGGGTATTATAGCCGAGCCCGAAACCTCCACAAAACAGCAAAATTGATTTGCGCAGACCATAAAGGCGTTTTTCCTTCGGATTATAAGCAGATTCTGAAGCTTCCTGGCATCGGTCCCTATACTGCCGCTGCAATTTCCACCTTTGCGTTTAAACAACCCAAACCCTTGGTTGACGGCAATGTATATCGGTTGTTCAGCCGTCTATTCGGCATCAATACACCTATTAATACCTCTACCGCATTAAAAGAATTTTCTGCTTTGACCTCAGCGTGTTTAGATAAACTCAATACATCAGATGCCTGCACCTTCAACCAAGCTATTATGGAATTTGGTGCTCTGGTCTGCAAACCAAAAACGCCAGAATGTCTGTCTTGTGTTCTAAAAACGCATTGTTTTGCCTTCGAGAATGGACTTCAAAATAGTTTTCCTGTCAAACTCAAAGCTAAAGCCAAAGTCAATCGCTATTTTCATTATTTTCTGATTCAGAACTCTAGCCAGTTGCTTTGGATAGAAAAACGAGGAAAAGGAGATATTTGGAATGGCCTATACCAATTGCCAATGCTGGAACAACAGCATGTTTCGGAAGAGGATTGTACTGCTTTTTTTGGATCGGATGTTGAGTTTTTGAAAAGCTCAGAGCCTGTAAAACACGTGTTAAGTCATCAAAATATATTTGCCCAATTTCATCATATACAGCTTAGCGAAACCCGCCTCAATACCTACACTTGTATATCATCCGCAGACTGGACATCTTATGGCTTTCCCCAGCTTATTGTTCGATTTCTGGAAAAGGAATTTGATTTTTAAGTATTGAAAATCAACTTATTACAACAAAAAAAGGCTTTTTCTTTTGAAGAAAAAGCCTTTTTTTTTACATGTAAGTCAACTGATCCAAAATCTATTGCTTTAGCCATTTAACGGACACGGCTTGTGCACTAGAGATGAGCTGAATAATATAATGGCCTGTTGGCAAAGTTGGCAAGTCTATGCTTCCAGCTTTTAAGTCCAATGTTGATTCAAAAACTTGACGCCCTGTGTTGTCTATCACCCTATAAGCTAATGGCTCTGACGCGGCATGAGGCGAACCTAAATACATTAGCTGAGTTGTTGTTGCCGAAAATAATTCTGGACTCAATACGTCGCTAATCGGTAGTTTAACTAGTTTAGAAACTCGATAAGCGGCATCTTTTTGATAGTTCAAGACTTGTTTTTCGGTTGTTTCCAGATGAAGAACTAAGGGCTTTTCGGTTTCTTCTTGCCATAATTCAAAACGGAGTATTTGCTCTTCCAAATCGGTTTGACCATAAATAGTTAGCACTAAATTCTGGTTCGCAAACTTGGCAGCGCCTACCAATGTTTCTCCAATATAAACCGCAAGTTCGTCTCCATAAGCCAGTTCAGTTTCCAAAAGCTCCAAAGGCAAAGCCAAATGCATGTGTTCGCTTGTTTGTTTGATGCTGGTATAATGTTCTGTTGGCTGTGCTTTCGATTGCTTCAGAACAGGTAAAACCACACTGTTTGATGGAAACGTTAAGATTTCGTCGCTTTGCATATTAATCTGATACCCATGCCCGACTTCCATATTTCCGATATTGTTGATGCCAAAGCCAGGCCAGTAGACGTCTCCGTCCAAGTTTTTGATCAAGAACATAGCACTTGATACCGAGGTCAATACAGCAGATATATCAGCTGAGACTTGACGAACATAACCTAAATACGACCAGCCCGAAGGTAGTGTAATTGGGTGATTTTCAGGACTTAAAACAGCTCCTTTGACTTCCAAAACGGCATCTGCATTCATGTTGACTTTATAGGCTTCTCCGATGCTGTGGTTTCCAATAGAATTGACACCGACGCTTGGCCAATAGACTGCACCTGTTTCATCTTTTGCCAAAAATAAATCATCGGAAACGGTAGAAAACACCGAATCCATTGCTGGAAAGACGGGATTGACATTGGTAGAAATAAAGTTCCAACCTGCATCCAAATTAATCATTTGACTTGTACCGATAGCCAATTTAGTTACGGCACTAATACCATCGTCAGCATACTGTCCGGCATGGGTTTGTGTCAAATCATATTCGGCTTCTAGAGGCGTAGTGGAATTGTCGGCTTGTCTCCAAATTTTCCAGCGCAGAGGTTCTCCGACCTGAAATCCATTGTCAACAAAATCTTCACTTCCATAAGCTGTCAGGATTGCATTACTGCCCGTCCAGGCCATTTTTCCTCCACACCATTCATCAAAACCTTCGCTGTAGAACACGCCAAGATAATCGCCAACTTCTAAGGGTGGATTAATTTCGGACACGTCTAGTGTTGACAATACTAATATGGTATGATTTTCGGAGGTCGGGAAGACGTCCCAAGCCTCGTCATTGGGCGCATCAAATTCGCATGAGCCATCGTCGGTATTGGCAGCTGGGTCGAAATTCAGAGCTTCATCATCAATACATCCCAAAACAACATCTTCGCAAGAACCGTCGTCTACGTTGGCGTCGGGGTTGTAATTATAAGCATCAACATCCATACAACCTAAAACTTGAGCTATACATGATCCGTCGTCGGTATTGGCGGCTGAGTTATAGTTTAGAGCTTCTTCATCCGTACAGCCCAAAACGACATCAATACACGATCCGTCATCGTAGTTCGCTGACGGATTATAGTTAAATGCTGCCGGATCGGTACAACCTTCCACAACGGCAATACAGGTGCCATCATCGGTGTTGGCCAAAGGATTATAGTTTGGAGAAAGCGGATTGGTACAGCCAAAAACAAAAGCTTCGCAAGAACCGTCGTCATAAACAGCGGGAATATCAAAATTAATTGAATAGGGATCGGTACAGCCCCAGGCTTCAACAACAATGGTGTCTCGAACATAAAACAAAACCTCTAAAGGTATTGAATAGACTTGTGCTTCAATAGGATATATTCCATTTTCGCCGTAGTGATGACTTTGTGTTTCCCCATGTTCGATTGGCGATCCGTCTCCAAAATTCCAATTAACATAGGCAATAGCGCCAATCACATGATTGAAAGAGAAATTGAATGTCGTATCTTCTACTTCATCAATATTCATGTGAATATATTGCGAAAAGCACGAGCCGTCGTCCACGACAGCTTCAGTATTATAATTTAAAGCATCAGGATCTGTACAGCCTTCAATCGTATAGTTACACGATCCATCCTCTAAGGTAGCGGCGGCATTGTAGTTTAAAGCTTCAGGGTCGGTACAGCCTTCGGTTGCCAAGAAAGGCACAGTGGAATAGTGCCGAACAACCGACCAGCCAGAAACTCCACAAGGGTTTACTGCTCTCACTCTCCAATAATAATCTGTAGCGTAGCTAGCTAGGAATATCGCCTGATATTCGGAATCTAAAAGCTCCGAAGCGGCATGAACAACTGTTGTGAAATCCTCATCGGTAGCTATTTCGATGTCATACGTTGCAGCCCTCAGGGTGTTGTGCCAATCCAAAGTGGTAAATAGCGGTTGATTGATGACATCGTCGATTGGCGAAATCATGAGTGGAATGAAAGGCAGACTGTTAAAGGTTGATAAATCAAAATATAAGGTGTCTTGATAATCGTAGCCGTTGGCCGTAGCGATACATTCTAATGTAGCTGTTGTGGTCGATGCGCTCACGTTGTTTAGTTCGAGAACAACCACTGCGTCGCTTGTTATGCTATTGGGCAAAATGTTGATAAACAAGCCTGCTGGCGCGCCCGAAACACTAAAGTCAACAGAACCTGTAAAAGACTCATTTACATCTACATTAATCTCAAATTGCGATACCGTCCCCTGACAAACAAAGGCTTCTGTGAGTCCTGCAGGTTCTAGTTCAAATACAGGCGTTTGATTGCTGATTTGAATCGTCATTGTTCCTTCGGTCTCTACGCCGCCAAGAGTTGCGGTAGCCACAACGCTTACTTCGCCATCGGCTATAGCCGTCAACAGGCCGTTGGCATCAATACTTGCTAAGCCCGTGCCGTTGGTTACAGACCACGTTACGGGCTCTGTAAACGGATTGGTTTGGGCAAACATCTGTAGAGTGCCTGCATTAACGTCTATTAGATTAATGTCATTTTCTGAACTTACCGTTACCAGCGTGTCCTCGCCCAAAGCCGGATCTTGAATCCAGACTACATAATCTTCTGTTTCTCCGATGTCGTAATCTTCAATGACTGGATTTCCATCGCCATCCATCGCCACCTGAACCTGACAGGGCTCTACAGTTGTGGACGCACTGTCGATAAAAACAACATCATGCTCCACAACCCGCAAACGCAATCTGGTCTGATTGATCACCGCGTCTGTCGGTATAGTAAAATCGAATTGCTGCACGCCTTCTAAGTTGCCTACATCTACTAATTCGCCTATTTTCTCGTTTTCATCAAAAATCTCATCCGAATTATAATCTATCCATGCGGCCACAGCTTGAGCCGTTGGCCCTACTATAGTAAATTGCAACGCATAGTCGGTCCCTGTTTCCAGAGCCGTCAGACTGGTATTGTAAAACAAATAGCCTTCCTGAAGACTTGCCTGATTAATATCGCCGAGCAAAACTTCGCTAAGATGTGGCTGAGCCGCATTGGCTGCCGTTTGGTAATCGTTGGGGCAATAAGGCGTTGGGTCTGTGATTTGAGCACTTAGGAGATAGGAAAAGAAAAACGTGAAAAACGTGAAAAATAAACGCATGAGTTATGATGATTTTGATTTAACCTTCAAATATAATCAATTAGATGTAATCTGACAGAGCAAACTCATGTTTTTATTTCAATACGTGTTCTAGGATTCAAATTTGACTTTACCAAACTCCGATAATCAACAGGGTACTGAACTAAGTTTAAGTCATTGTAAATGTTGCCATTAACCTCTTTCAAAACATCATATCTATGAAGCTAAAGAGTACGAAAAACAGAACTTCTTTAGAACGGAATTAGTCGTCGTCAAAAGACGTAGTGAATACTAAAAAAAATAGCAATCAATTTTATTAAACTAAACCATTAACTATCAGTATATTAAATTGATTTCACGCTATATAAGTCTACTTCCGAAAAATTATTTTATTTTAATTTATTAAAAAAATCAGCCTTTTCATTCGATAAACCGCATATTAAAACCATTGGTATAATGGATTTTATTACCTTTGGGAGTTTTAAAACCATATACTATGTTTTCTAAATTTTTTAAGCGCTTTTGCTTCATAAGTGCTCTTGGTCTACTTTCGGCTTCTTGTATCAAAGACATTACCGATGATTTAGACGATTTATCTACCAGCAACGATCAACAACATTGGATTTTTCCAATTTTGAAATCGGATATTATTATTCCTGATTTTAATAAGGACAATGAAACCGAACTGAAAGTTTATGCTGATGGAACGGTTTATTACACCGCCTATCTTGATTCTGCTTTTATGATAAAGGCCGACAGCATTTATACCATTCCAAACCAAGATACCATAGAACACACCTTTAATTATGAAGGCGTACGCATGAAAGCGTTCTCTAACTCGAAAGTACTTACTTTGCAAGGGTATTTTAATGAAAATCCATCTGCAGCCTCGCCTATTACTTCTTTAAACGGCACCAATAGCACCTACCCTGCGGTTACTCCTGCAAACTACGGCACGCACACCTTCCCCTCTATTGATGTGATTGATCGTTTGGCGTTTAATGCTGGATTTTTAGAAGTCCAACTTCAAAACAACTCAGATTTGATACTATCTAACGTAACTATTGAGTTTAGAAACACCTTTGACAACACCGTGGTTGGTCAGGCGAATTTTTCGACGATTGACTCTAACTCCACCGAATTGACAAACCTAAATTTAAGTGGAAAAACACTTAGATCAGACTTAGAATACGAAATCGTTTCTATGGGCTTTGATGGCGCCACATCTCCCATTGACATCAACACGAATCAAGCACTCGTACTGAGCCTTAGCGACGGTGAAAACATCTCGATAGATGAAGGTCGAGCTATTTTCAACGCTCCATTTGTTGAGTACGACATTATGTACGAACTTAAAGATGCAGACGGCAATCCGCTGGCTGAAGAACTTTACGAAATCGAATTAAAATCAGGTAACCTTCATTATGAAATTTATTCAGAATCGACAACAAATTTTGTATTTAATGGATCTGCAACCAACTCTACTTCAACCAATGGCGAATTTAAGTTTTCGGAATCGATGAACTCGGGCACCGTTACGGTAACTGGAACAAATAGCATGGCAGGTTACACCTACGATTTAACCACAAACACCAGCCAACCATACAATACGCTAGCGTTTCGTATTGGTCCGGCATTTTTAGGTACACTTCAGGGTCAAATTATGCAAAACTTTGACAGCAAGAACCTTATGAAAATAAAACTCTACCCTACTGATTTAGAATTTAGATACCTCAGAGGGAAAATCGGACAAAAAAGCTTCCCATACGACCAAACAGTTACCGAGTGGGATGAAGACCTGATGTCGAAAATTTCAGGCTCTGTTGATTTTCAAGAAACTAAAATTCATTTGATTACAAAAACCGATATTGGTGTCGATTTAGCCCTTAAACCAAAAGGCTATGTGTTGAATCACGCTGGAGATTTGCTTCCTATGAACTTTGACACATCAGGAAAACTTGATGGCCCAGAGATTTCCGAAGAAGGCCTAGTCATCACAAGCCAACATACGTACGACAACACCAGTTCTAACTCGGACTCTATATTGTCGCATTTGCCAACCACCTTTGCAAGCTTCGGCGAATGCTTTATAAATCCTAATCCCTCGGCCAATCGGGAATGCTTTGTTTATGATGATGGATTTATTCAAGGAGATTTGGAAGTCGAAATTCCTTTGATACTATCTGCCGACACCTTATTCTATACCGATTCTATTTCATACAAAAAAGAAGATTTAGAAGATCTAAAAGATATTGACGATGAGAAAATTTTAGAAACCATCAGTATACATTTATATATAGACAATGGACTTCCACTTGGCTTAGAGTTGTCTATGGATCTTTTGGACTCGGTGAGTGCAGACTCAAACACCTATTTGACAACCATAAACTATGACGAAGTTATCACACCAGCACCAGTAGATGTGAATGGAAACAAAACAGGAACGAGCGAATTTGAATCAATCATCGAACTCACTAAAGCACAACGCATTGCTCTAGTAAACGGAAACAAGGTTGCCTTAAAAGTAAAAGCTATCACTTCCCAAATTGACGGAAACTCTCCATTTGTTAAAGTTACAAAAGACGACCATCTACTGATGAATGTTTCGGTAGAAGTAGAAAATTATATTCCAGTAGAATAAAACCACTATTGAAAAACGTATGAAAAGAATCTTAACCACCCTGCTCGCTACAGCCTCCTTTAGTTATGCTGTGGCACAAACTGCAAATCCGCTGATTCAATATGGTTTTGACGGCATTCCGAATGCCATCCAACTCAACCCAGCGTTTCAGCCACAAAAGAACATTTTTGTTGCCCTACCTGTTTTAGGCGGCATCAATCTCTCTGCCTTTTCGAGCGATCTTAGTTTTGAAGACGTCATTCGAAGAGAAAACTCAAGCACCACCTTTCTGGATCGAGATAATTTATCTTTACTCATAAAAGACAAAAGCTTTATTAACGTTCAGTTGTCTACCGATCTGCTCTATGGCGGCATCCGCGCCTACAATGGTGGCTATTGGTCGTTTGGAGTACAAGAACGCGTAGAACTAGACATTCAATTTTCGGATGATTTTATGGATATGACTTTGTACGGAAATTTTGATGACAAAGTATATAATAAATGGTTAGACTTCTCTGAACTCAAGATGAGTGCCAATGCTCAAACTAGGTTGCATGTAGGCTATTCCAAAGATTTGAACAAACGCGTTCGAGTTGGAGGTCGAATGCACCTTATCAGCGGATTACTTCATGCCGGAATAAGCGACAACAGCTTGCAGTTTAAGACCGACAGAAATGCAGGCGTTCCCAACACCATCCGCACAAGAGGCGAATTATATATGTCAGTAGCAGGTATTCAGGAAGGAGACGACAAGGTAAAAATGAGCCCCATTAACTCCAAAAACATAGGACTGGGACTCGACCTCGGGATTGATTATATGTATAACAAAAAACTCTATTTGGCTGCTTCGGTAACCGATATTGGTTTTATCAGATGGAAAGATAATGTCAAAAAAGTAGGTGTAAACATCTCCGAAGACTGGAAGTATGATGGCTTTGTTTATGAACCAAATGACAGTAACGATTTAGGCGATCGGATTGATGAATGGTCTAACAATGTGGGCGACGACATGAATTTTGACACCCTTAGCGACGACGCCTTTACGACCTACCTAAACACCACCATGTATCTATCTGGAAAATATCGATTTAGCAAAAAACACGCTCTAGCAGCAACCTTTAAAGGCGAGTTGGGTCATGGTAGATTTCAACCTGGCTTTGCAGTCAATTACCAAACCAAAGTGATTTCGTTTTTAGACCTCTTACTTGGCGCATCCTACCTCGACAATCAAACAAGTCTGTCGACAGGATTTAACCTAAACATCGGTAAATTTAATTGGTTTATCCTGACCGATCATGCCAGTCAGTTAGCCAATCTGAAAGGCACAAAGGGTGTCAATATTTCGACAGGAATGAACGTTCAGTTCGGAATGCCAAAGAAAAAGAAAAACTTTAGCAACACCCGATGGATGGAAGACGAAGACCCCAAAAAGAAAGAAGCTTCTGCGAAGAAGAAAAAGAAGAAGAAAAAGAAAAAAGAAAAAACATCGTCATCTAAAAAGGGAAAAAGCAAAAAAGCAAAAAAAGAAAAAGAGAAAAAGTCTAAAAATACGGTTAAAGATCGAACCAAAAAGAAAAAACGTAAAAACGACTTGTAAACTCCTATTCTTGACGAAAATCTAGAATAAAAAGCTCAACGCATCTGTTGGGCTTTTTTCTGTTACTATCGCAAATCCACACTTAAATCGTTGATTATATGGCAATTTTCGGAAAAAAACGAGCAAAAGATAAAGAACGCATCAAACTCACGAAAGACAACTGGAAAAACGGCATTCGTATTTTTAGATACCTAACACCCTACAAATGGACTTTTGTACTCGGTCTGTTTTTTCTTTTGCTATCGAGTTTGGCTTCCTTGGCTTTCCCAAAATTCATGGGAGACTTACTCCAACAAGCCACAGACAAACAAAGTAATTTTGACCAGATTAACAACATTGCTCTGGGCTTGTTTATTCTATTTGCCTTTCAGGCCTTGTTTTCCTACCTGCGTGTGTTGCTGTTTATTCAGGTAACCGAGCATTCGCTGGCAGATTTGCGCAAAGACTTTTTTGCGCATTTAGTTAAACTACCGATGATGTTTTTCGACAAAACTCGTATCGGAGAAATTAACTCTAGAATAGCCTCAGATATTTCCTTGCTCAAAGAAACCATGACCACAACCTCTGCCGAAATTATCCGACAGTTGATTACTTTGGTTGGAGGCATTATTCTCTTATTTCTGGACTCGGCACAACTGGCGGTCTTTATGCTCGGCACTCTGCCCATTATTATTCTTTTAGCCGTCATTTTTGGTCGAAAGCTTCGGAATTATTCCAAAGTTGTTCAGGACAAAACGGCTGACTCTCAGAATATTGTTGAAGAAGTTTTTCAGGCCATTCAGAATGTGAAAGCCTTTAGTAATGAATTTTTTGAAATCGGACGATACAACGAACGCGTAGAAGACATCAAAGCCATGGGCATCAAAGCTGGCCGATTGCGAGCTGCCTTTATTTCATTTATTGTTTTTGGCGTGTTTGGTTCTATTGTGGCTGTGGTTTGGTATGGCGTTCGCCTGATTCAGACTGGAGAGCTTACGGTTGGTCAACTAACTGAATTTCTTTTACTTACTGTTTTTATTGCGGCTAGTTTGGGTTCTTTAGGAAATCTTTATGCCCAGTTTCAGAAAGCTGTTGGTGCTGCCGACAAATTGATGACGATGCTGGACGAGGAACAAGAAGATTTAGATCCTAAAAAAACCATTGAAACACCATTTTCTGGAACAATTGAACTCAAAAACATCCATTTTTCTTATCCCAGTCGAGCTGATGTTGAGGTGCTGAAAGGTTTAGATTTAAACATCAAAGCCGGAGAACGCATTGCGATTGTTGGCGGTTCGGGTGCCGGAAAAAGTACCTTAGCGGCTCTACTCTATCAGTTTTACGAACCCAATTCTGGAAAAATTGCCTTTGATGGTCTGCCAGCTTGTCAGATGAATTTGAGTCAGATTAGACAACAGATGGCTTTGGTGCCTCAGGAACTTATTCTCTTTGGCGGCAGCATCAGAGAGAATATTGCCTACGGAAATCCAGACGCCAGTTTTGACGCCATCAAACAAGCCGCCGAACAAGCTTATGCTACTGAATTTATTGAAAAATTCCCCGACGGCTTCGATACCTTAGTGGGCGAACGAGGCGTTCAGCTTTCGGGAGGACAAAAACAACGGATTGCCATTGCCCGAGCTATTTTGAAAGATCCAAAAATCCTGATTCTCGATGAAGCCACGTCGGCACTCGATTCGGAATCGGAAACGGTGGTACAAAAAGCCCTCGAAGAAGTCATGAAAAATAGAACGTCAATCAGTATTGCACATCGCTTGTCGACTGTTAAAATGGCAGACCGATTGGTGGTTATGCACCAAGGTACGATTGTTGAACTAGGCAAACACGACGAACTCATGGCGATTGAAGATGGTTTCTTCAAAAACATGAAAGATTTACAAACTTAAAAATCCAACTCTATTTTGTTAAAGACGATACTAATCATTGCCTTTATTTATTATTTGATTAAATTCATTTCGCCTTTCATCAAGCGTTTTATTCTGCGTAAGCTAGGCGAAAAAGTAAATGAACAAATGAACAGAGGCTTCAATCCGAATCAAAATTACCAAAACCAAGATCCCAGAAAAGATGGCGAAGTGCGGGTCGAAAAACCAGCATCACATCAAAAAAAGAAGGCTAAAACCGAAAATCTTGGCGAGTATACCGATTTTGAAGAGTTATAAATCTTTCAAAATGAGGATTCACTAGCTAAATTCGTTTAGTTTTGTAGCTCCAATACCCTTTCATGAAGAATCTCAAACGTATTCTGGCTTACATCAAACCCTATAAAAGTTTAGCTATTCTAAACATTGTTGGCAATGTGTTGGCAGTTGTTTTTGGCTTATTTACCTTCCTGATTTTAGGAAAAGTAATAGGTGTTTTATTCGAGATTACTGAAAAAAACACAAACGCTCTAGCCCCGCAAGCTGATTTTTTAGAAACCTGGAAATACAACCTAGACCAGTTTTTGAATGATTTAATACTGGCAGGCGACAAAAACGACACCTTACTTTACGTTAGTATTTTGCTGATTTTGAGCTTCTTATTCAAAAATGTATTTCGATACGCCGCTCAATATGTTCTTGCACCGCTGCGCTCGGGAGTTCTGCGAGACATCCGAATGGCATTGCATCGAAAAATCATGAAACTTCCCATTTCCTATTTTTCCGAAAAAAGCAAAGGAGACCTCATTACACGCACCACCGCTGATGTTATCGAAATCGAATGGTCGGTAATTAGCATCTTAGAATTACTCATCAGAGATCCATTTACCATTCTTTCTACCATCGGTCTAATGGTCGTCATCAGCTGGAAACTAACTCTTTTTGTTTTTATTTTCTTGCCTTTGGCTGGCTTTATTGTAGGCAGAGTGGGCAAAGTACTCAAACATATTTCTGGCGAAGGTCAAAAACAAATGTCGGTTATGGTTTCTATTTTAGAAGAGAATTTATCGGCTCTAAAAATCATTAAAGCCTTTACGGCGGAAGAAAAAATGAATAGCCGTTTTGAAAAAGAAAACGAAACCTTTACTCAAATTAATAATGCTTTAAAACGGCGACACGATTTGGCTTCGCCAGTGAGCGAGTTTCTGGGCGCCACCATCATTTGTATCGTCTTTTGGTATGGCGGCAACTTGATTTTTAATGACCAAAACGCCTCTCTTACTCCCGATTTATTCATTACCTATATCGGTTTGTTTTACCAGCTTTTGGCGCCAAGCAAAAACATATCGCAAGCCTATATCAAACTTCAAAAAGGCTCGGCATCTATTGACCGAATTCTTCAAGTTTTAGACGCCGAAGAAGAAGTTGATGAAAATGGTAGTTTTGAACCCATTTCAGGTTTCAATCATAGTATTGAGTTCAAAAATGTTGATTTCACTTACCCCAACACCACAAAAAAAGTGTTGAAAAACATCAATTTTGAAATCAAAAAAGGACAAACTATTGCTTTGGTTGGGCAATCTGGTTCGGGAAAATCTACCTTGGCAGATCTTTTAGCCAGGTATTATGATATTGATTCTGGTCAGATTTTAATTGACGGAAAAGACATTAAAACCATTGATATTCAGAGTCTAAGAAGTTTATTTGGCATCATTAGCCAAGAGTCTATTTTGTTTAACGACAGTGTAGAAAACAACCTGACCTTAGGTGTTGATCATTATAGCCAAGACCAACTGTATGCGGCGGCTCAAAATGCCAATGCCATGGAGTTTATTTCTAAAAACGATGAAGGCTTTTCTGCAAATGTTGGCGAAAGAGGCGGTAACATTTCGGGCGGACAACGCCAAAGATTGTCGATTGCAAGGGCCATTTTGCCTCAGCCCCAACTTTTAATTATGGACGAAGCCACCTCGGCACTCGACACCGAAAGCGAGCGTTTGGTGCAGGATGCATTAGATAAGTTGCTGGAAAACAGCACAAGTTTGGTGATTGCGCACCGGCTTTCTACCATCATCAATGCCGATCGGATTTTAGTTTTGCATGAGGGCGAACTTGTTGAATCAGGTTCTCATCAAGAATTGTTGCACAAGAACAGATTTTATGCTAAATTGCATCAAATGCAAAACATCACTTAACTTTTGGAAAGTAGAACAAGTTAAACGTGGATTATCTCCTTTTTTCAGAACTGTTTAGCCCAGCTTTCCAAAAGTTTTTTTATTGCAAGCTTTTGTTTCGCTCAACCTCTTTTTCCAAACCTTAATATTATGCAAAAAATAGAACACATTGGCATCGCTGTCAAAGACCTTGAGGCGTCCAAGGAATTATATACCAAGCTTTTAGATACACCGCCATACAAAGAAGAAGTGGTGGAAAGCGAAGCCGTAACAACCTGTTTTTATCAAGTTGGCGAAAGCAAAATAGAACTTCTAGAATCTACCGACGAGCAGTCGGCCATCTCAAAATTCATCAACAAAAAAGGCGAAGGCATTCATCATATTGCCTACGCTGTTGAAGACATTTACAAAGAAATGAAACGTTTAGAAGACGAAGGTTTCATTTTGCTCAACAAAGAACCCAAACGTGGTGCCGACAATAAATTAGTCTGTTTTTTACACCCAAAATCTGCTGGCGGTGTCTTGGTGGAACTTTGTCAGGATTTGAGCTAACACCTTGATTTTGATGACTAAACTTTGTTGGATTTTCTTAAAAAAAGTACTACATTTGGTTTTTATTTGTTGCTATTCTTTATTGTGATGTGTAGTGCGTCCTGTTTAATTATTGGCGTAACAAAGTATGAAAATCAATAAAGTTTCCATATAATTCAACTTTTTTTGTTAGCTTTGTTAAAATAAAACGATACGTAAACTGAATGAAACCAAAATTTGAAGTCGTTTTTCTTGAGTAAGCTATTGACTTTATGTCCAAATTGGATGCTAAAGCAAAAAAGAAAATATATTACAATTTGGATAAAGCGAAACTCGAAAATGATCCAAAATTGTTTAAGAAACTGACGGATGATATTTGGGAATTTAGAACACTTTATCAAGGGATTCAATATAGACTCTTTGCATTTTGGGACAAAACTGAAAAAACAGATACGCTAGTTTTATCAACCCATGGCATGATTAAAAAAGTAAGTAAAGTACCGAAAGCGGAAATTGAGAAAGCATTGAACATTAGGGCTGAATATTTTGACGAACAAACTTGAAATTATGGGAACAAAGCATAAAAAAATAATGACACTTGACCAAATGAAGGACAAAGACATCGGTAAAGTTGGAACAGCAGAACGTGATAAATACGAATTTGACTTGCGAATGGAAGTTCTTGGAGATATGATAAAATCTGTCCGAAAGGAAAGAAAATTGACACAAGAGCAACTCGGAGAATTAATCGGAGTTCAAAAATCGCAAATCTCTAAATTGGAACGAAATACTAAAAATGTAACTATCGAAACGATTTTAAAAGTATTTAGAGCATTAAAAGCAAATGTTCGATTTAGCGTTGAAATGAGCGAATTTGAATTTAAACTAAGCTAATACAGAGTGCTTCCATTGAATATAATGGAGGTATGGATTTGCCTTTAAATCATCCCTGTAACGGCTTTTCTATTGAAACACCTTCAACTATGTGTTACTATTAAAATCAAACAATTATGAAAATTTATAAAACCTACTTATCCATTTTTTTTGCTGTAGTATTTAGTTTAGCTGCTCAGGCACAAACCTTAGAACCAGTTTATAATTACATTACACCCTATGGTTCCAATCAGGTAAAAATACAATGGGAGTTTGAATCAACTTTTGAACAGCTAAATATTGATTCTTTTACTTATGAACTAAATTTAGAAAATGCTGATGAAACCAGTTCATATTATCAAGAAATAACAGCCCCAGTTTTTGAATCATCCACAGTTTTTTCAACTACTGATAGCGTAATTTGGGACCCGGTTTTGGGCGACAGTACATTCTATAATATTCTTGAATACCATTATACTAGCGAAACAATAGTTCCAGTTCCTGATAGATATTATACCCATGATGTAATTTATGATGCGGTCTCGTATGATAAACTATTAGGAACAGGTGTTAATTATTTTTATGATGAGTTGAAGTATAATCCTTCATATCCCATCTATTACTATAATCCTAATCTTTACAGTATCCATAATATATCTCCTGATTCTGTAAAGATGGTTTCAATAAATCCAACTCCCGATTATTTTGCATATCAAACTACTGTAAATGGAACACCTTTTAATTATGACAGTATTTATCCAGTTACGACTCCTTATGCCTACTTATTTTGGGATTATAATCCTATTACCTTACAGCCATATAGTCTTTTTCCACCTCCAACTGTTCATTATCCAAGCCCAGGAGCTGAAGTTGAAAATAGTCTTTTGATAACTTTTCCTGATACTATTCCTGATTACTTCCACTTAAGAACACAATTTCTTAGCTTTAAAAATGTACTTTTCTACCCCGTCTACAGTCAAGAAATCTGTTTAGGCGATCAATTTGAAGTCAATGGCGAGGTTGTTGTTAGTTCGGGCTTATACCTAGACAGCCTAACAACCACTTTGGGAACAGATAGTTTGGTAGGAAGAAAAATCACCGTACAACCTTTCTTGTATTCAGACACGGTATCGGCAACGGTTTGTGCTACCGATGGTTTTGAGTTTTTTGGCGCAAACTATAATCAAACAGGTTTCTATAATGTGGTAAAAGGTGCTAATTGCGACAGTGCTCACTTTTTGGATTTAGAATCTATCCTTATTTCAAACGTCATTACTTCAGACCAAAATAACATTTTGACTTATAGCGCACCAAATCCTGGTTATAGCTATCAATGGTTAGATGAGTTGACAGGTTTAGCCGTTTCGGGAGCAACTTCTCCGAGTTTTTCGCCGACTAACAACAGCAGTTATGCGCTCGAGATTACTTTTAATGGCTGTTCGGTAACTTCCAATGCTATTTTAACCAACATCGGTTTAGAGGATTTGGAAGATGGCATAATTTGCACACCAAATCCCTTCAAAAACAACATTAATTTGTCATTCGGCGAAAGCCCAGAAAGCGGCACAATACGTTTTTATGATCTCAATGCTAAATTGGTTTATGAGCAAGATTTTGAGCATCAAAATGAAGTTCTGGTAACAACTTCTAGCTTGCCAAAAGGGATTTACATCATCGAAATAAAAACAGCAGAGGCGCTTTATCAGAAAAAGATGGTGAAGTGATACAATCGGACATCATCATCTTTTGTTGTGATGTGTCTTGTTTAGTTGTTGTAAAACCTTGTTTATATTCCTTCGTTGATATTTCTTTATTTTTCTTCATGTTCGGTTTAATAGCGAACATGAAGAAAAACCTTTCAAACAGTAATTGATTGTTTTACAAGGTTTTAACGTCAGGCATCGAAAAGGGCGGTCGTTTGTCTTTTTCGATGGACATCCAATGTGTAATTTTAGCGATGTTGATGACAGTAAGACAATCCAGCTTCCCTTAGTGATGCCGTCCAAAAAAAATTGTCGATAATACAACGAGTTTTTGTTAGCTTAAAAGCTTATCATCAATAATAGACTGAATAACTTCGGGATTCAACAGCGTAGAAATATCGCCCAAATCATGGAGTTCATGCTGTGCAATTTTTCGCAAAATACGCCTCATAATCTTTCCTGAGCGTGTTTTTGGCAAGCCAATAGTGAATTGAATTTTGTCTAACTTGGCTATTGGTCCGATGTGATCGCTAATCAGTTGATTGATTTCTTTTTTGATGCTCTCTTGATGTTGACTTTCGCCGAGGTCTTTCAAAATCACAAAACCATATAAAGCATTGCCTTTCACATCATGCGGAAAGCCAACAATGGCAGATTCAGCGACGGCCGGATGCTCATTTATGGCATCTTCTATCGGAGCTGTTCCCAAATTATGTCCAGACACAATAATCACATCATCTACCCGACCTGTGATTCTGTAATAGCCAACTTCATCGCGCAAAGCGCCATCGCCAGAAAAATACATATTGTCAAAAGCCGAAAAATAGGTTTCTTTATAACGCTGATGGTTTCCCCAAATGGTTCTCGCCATACTTGGCCAAGGAAATTTAATACACAAGCTTCCTTCTGACTGATTTTCAGTTAGTTCATCGCCATTCTCATCCATCAACGCAGGTTGAATCCCGATGAAAGGTAGTGTGGCATAAGTCGGTTTTGTTGGGGTAACATAAGGAATTGGCGTAATCATAATACCGCCTGTTTCGGTTTGCCACCAGGTGTCGACAATCGGACTTTTTTTGTTTCCCACATTGTCGTTATACCAATGCCAAGCCTCTTCATTTATGGGTTCGCCAACCGAACCGAGCACCTTTAGCGAGCTTAAATCGTACTTTTCAACCAAAGCCGTGTCGTGTTTTGCCAAAGCTCTGATGGCAGTTGGCGCGGTATAAAATTGATTGACTTTGTGCTTTTCAACAATTTGCCAAAAACGTCCAAAATCGGGATAACTCGGAATACCTTCGAACATCACCGTAGTGGCGCCATTCGCCAAAGGGCCATAAACAATATAAGAATGTCCTGTAATCCAACCAATGTCGGCAGTGCACCAATAGATGTCGTTTTCTTTGTATTGAAATACATTTTTGAAACTATAGGCGGTGTAAACCATATAACCTGCCGAACTATGTACCATACCTTTTGGTTTGCCCGTAGAACCAGACGTATAGAGAATAAATAGCGGATCTTCGGCATCCATAAGCTCAGCTTGACCTTCTTTCGACGCTTTATCCAAAAGTTCTTGAAGCCAAACATCTCTTCCAGCTTTCATATTAACTTCAGAGTGAATGCGTTTTGCCACCAAAACGTGCTTTATTCCAGGACAAGATTCCAAAGCTTCATCGGCAATAGATTTTAGATCGATGGTTTTTGAACCTCGAAAAGATCCATCGGCAGTAATGAGTAATTTACAATCGCAATCATTGATACGACTAGCTAAAGCTTTAGCCGAAAAGCCAGCGAAAACCACCGAATGTATGGCCCCAATACGGGCGCAAGCCAAAACCGAAATCGCTAATTCGGGAATCATAGGCACATAAATACAAACCCGATCGCCTTTTTTTACTCCTTTATCTTTCAGTACATTAGCAAACTGATTGACACGTTCGTAAAGTTGTCGATACGTGATGTGTTCAGCATCTTCGTCGGGATTGTTTGGCTCAAAAATGATAGCGGTTTTATCGCCTCGGGTTGCCAAATGTCGGTCGATACAATTTTCTGTAATGTTCAATTTGGCACCTTCAAACCATTTCACTTCTGGCTTAGAAAAATCCCAAGAAAGCGCCTTATCCCATTTTTTTCTCCACAAAAAATGCTCTTCAGCTATTTCTTCCCAAAATTGTTCAGGCTCTCGAACTGATTTTCGATACACCTGATAATATTCTTCTAAATGTTTGATGTGGTAATTACTCATAAAATCTTAGGCTAGGTTGTTATCAAAGCCCAAAATACTATTTTTTGATGAGTTTTTTAATGGTGGATTAGAGAATGTGATTTTTTTTGTGTCAAGAGCAAGGGGTATTCAGGTCATTGCGGGCTCCGACCCGCAATCTCACGCCATGTTTACGCATTGTAATGCCACGCCCGAAATACGCAGGGCAAGCGCAATGACCGTGTATGTCTGCTGTGGGATTGCGGGTCGGGCCCGCAATGACAGAGACACCCGCAATGACCATACTTTTCGCAACAAGGGCTTGTAAGCCCTTGCAACTATCAAAAAAACACTATATTTGCCCAACACATCGACAATCCAAAATACTATGAACTCTACCGCCATTAAACTAACTACCAGCCTATTGACAGCTACCCTATTAATGGCATCTTGTGGAGACAAAGGTGGTTCTGAGGACAAAGAACTTTTGGACCCAACGATTGAACTCAATGTAAACACCACTACCGAAACTCAAGCTACGGTTTTGGTTGGTTTTGATGACCAAGATGGCGAAGTAGAAAGCGCAAGCTATACCCTAACACCAGATGTGGCAACAGAAAACATCGACTTCAGCCCAGAAGAAGTTGCCGCTGCTAATAGCGAAAATGGTTTGCAAAAAGTATTTGAAAACCTACAAGCCGGCACAAAATACACCCTAAGCATTACGGCAACCGACAACGACGAGCGAACTGTAAACAAAGAAATTACCTTTACGACTGAAGCGACACCAGAACCAACAAAAACCTACGAAACAAACACCACACTTACTCAAACTATTACAGAATGGAGCGATTTGGTAGATGGAAACGAAATGCCAGCCGAAACGGTAATTGCTACCTTTGACAATGAAACCGTTGTAAAAATAGACGGAAACGTAGACCCAACACAAATTGTAGACATAGAATATAAACTTGTAGGACCAGATGCAGACAAACTAGAAATTGTAGGCAACGAAGTACGTATAAAAAACAGCCAATTAATTGACAATCTTACTACTGGCGAAAATATTTTAGGAAACGCAGGAGATTTTGACTACGAAGTAGAAACCATAGTGCGAGTTGCAGGGCAAAACACGGTAATGACCCAAGATTTTGATGCAGGAGCCGTAGACATAAAAGACGGAAAAACCATACACTGGCTAGACGCCATTAACGGAGACGACACCTACGTAGAAAACAGCGATGGACAACTCTACCAAAAGGCAGAAGCTGCACGAGACTTGTATGTGCAATATGAAGCCGATGGAGCACAGGGAACATATCTTGGTGGTGCAAATTTGCAAGATATAGCGGAAGACTATGAAAACTTGTCGGCAGAGTTGACTGCAAACGATGTAATGACCATAAAATTTTTGCCAGCCAGTACTGATGGCGCGCCAAAATATCTTACGACCAAGCAATTGCAGCAGATTATGAAAGCGGTAGACCAAACTGTTGCCACTAATATCTTAAATAATTGGGATAGTTTTATGGATGAATTTGGAAATGTGCTGAATCAATTAACCGCAGACGATGTGGTTCCGCTAGTTTTTAATAGCGGAACGGTTTCGCCAATTTTGGTGGTCGTCAAGCCAGAAAAGGCCAATCAATTGGTGATGACTTTGATAACCAACTTTGCGGAAGCCCACGGAGAGACAATGCAATAAAAAATATAAAAAATCATATGACGAAAAGAGCCCTGACGCTCTTTTTTTTATGTCTAAAAATTTGGCCCAAAAAAATTTTAGATTCCCAAAAATAAATCAGATTTCAAAATTTATTTTAGTTTTTCAAAAAAAATAATTGATTCAAAACTTTTCTGTCAAATGGTCAACGTTTTTTGCTGTCAAAAAATTATCGAACGCTTTGAGTTATGATATACTGAGATGGTATATATTAATTTTTTTTTCGATGCACAAAAAACAAACAAACAATTTTTTTGCTCGTCATTGGCACTGGCTGGGTTTGGTCTGCTTAGTGGCAGTGGGCGGCTTGGTGTGGGCTACTGCAACTATTCATAATTGCGATAATGATGCAACAGTTTGCCTCAAATTATACCAAAAAGGAGAAATTAATCCTGATAATGAAGATGACACATGGGACGAACGAGAATCTGCAATAATAGATGACTACCTAGATGAAAAAGTTCTGAAGATGACCAACCACACGGGTGACCCAAAAGCCACGATTGATTTTATTTGTACCGAATCTGGTGTTTGTGCTGGAAACACTGGCAACCAACTACAAGTTGTGGTAGATGATATTGCATATTCTTCAATTATTGGTGGGAATGCTTATACATTTTTTAATGGAACGGGAACCGTAGATTATGACGTGACTCAATTTACAAATAATTTTGTGTTGCCACAAGGGTTTTCTAGTGTGCCTACCAATGTTAAATGGGCACAGTTTGACCAAGGGCCAAACGTTGGCTATTGGATGAACCTCAGCAAAAATTCGCAAGGCGACTACCTCGATACCACAATCTACGAAAGTAAACCACGGGTGGTGTTTGCCCCGTTTCAAACTGAAAAAGAATTGTATAAGTTTGCCAAATATTTAGAAACTCCAGGGCATGAGTTGAGTTATAGCGATGTAGTTAATAGCAACAGTTGTACTGGTACGCCTACCAACAATGGTGGTATGTGTATGGGAAACGACGACGCCTGTCTAAGCAAAACCAACCAACCAACGTGTGAACTTTTGGTGCTAAATGACGAGGGGCAAAGCGTGTGCCAGTGGGTGTCGTTTTGTGTAGGTGATGCGTCTTGCGACGGCAACACAACCCAATCCGCCTGCGAGGCAGATACGTATCCGTACAACGGTCCTACCGAAATAGATGGTGTAGCCGTTGCGGTTCCATCTGGTGGAGTAAGTTGCACTTGGCAACCTTCGCCTTTGGGTTGTTCGATGCGTACCGACCAAACCACTTGTAGTGGCACGACTGGTTGTACCTGGACCGAGGCAGATAATGGAGGGATAGAACTGTGTGTGTGTGGTAGGCGAGTCGGAGACGACAACGACAACGGTAGCCAATGTAGACGCTTAAAACGTGTTTCACAAACTATTCTCGATAGATAACTATCCACTAAAGAATAACAACCCTATTTATAAAACTCTCAGAGCCGTGAGAGTTTTTAGTATCTTTGTATTCATTAAAAAGTGTGACAGTGTCACACTAATTTAAAACTATACTTAATGCAAAGACTATCCAACAATAAAGAGTACAAAGAATTATTAAATAAAATTGGTTTGTCATTCTCACAAGCAAGGCAGACTGCTATTAAAGCAATAAATACTGAACTAACTCTTTCAAATTGGAATACAGGAAAATATATTGTTGAATACGAGCAAAAAGGTAATATAAAAGCCGAATATGGTAAAGAATTACTAAATCAACTTTCAAAAGATTTATCAAAACAATACGGAAAAGGTTTTAGCAGAAGTGGTTTAGTTTATATGCGTCTTTTTTATATCCAATACCCAAAAGGTGTTACAACGTCACACTTATTGAGTTGGTCGCATTATTACGAGTTATTGAAAATTAAGGAAAATACAGAAAGGGAATTTTACGAAAATCAAACAATAATAGAAAATTGGTCAATTCGTGAATTAAGAAGACAAAAGAAAACAGGATTATTTCAAAGAATAGCATTAAGCAAAGACAAAAATTCTATTCTTGAGTTAGCAAAAAAAGGACACAAGCCTTCAAATGAAAAAGACATAATAAAACAACCTTATATCTTTGAATTTCTAGGAATCCCCGAAGGCAACTTATATTCAGAAAGCGAATTAGAATCAAAACTAATAGACAACCTACAAAGCTTCCTTCTTGAATTAGGAAAAGGTTTTGCATTTGTAGGAAGGCAATATAGAATTACACTAGCAAATAAACACAATTTTGTAGATTTGGTTTTTTATCATTATATCTTAAAATGTTTTGTCATCATAGATTTAAAAGTAAATGAAGTTGAACATAAAGATGTTGGTCAGATGATTACCTACTTAAATTACTTCAACAAAGAAATTATTGGAGAAACAGACAATGAAACAATAGGAATAATTTTAGCCTCAGAAAAAGATGACATTTTTGTTGAGTATGCAACAGCAAGTTTAACAAACAAATTAGCCGTAAGCGAATACCAATTGTACTTGCCAAACAAAAAAGAGTTGGAAAACAAAGTGAAAGACATACTGAATAAAGAATAATATCACACTTATTTTACGTCCAATTTATAGAAAGGTTTCCACTAAAATACAAAAAACCAAGTCATTGCGGACCACGACCATCAATCCCACACAAAACACTCCCACGTACACAAATAAAAACCTAGCCAAACAAACCACAAGATTGCGGGGCGATACCCATTTAGCTACCAGAAGTCAATTCTTTAATTTTATCCAAGGTTTGTTTGTTGTCCACGCCCAAGCCTTCTTGTTGATGATGGAGCACACCTTGCTCATCAAAAACAGAAATAATATTGCTGTGCGAGAAATCTATGGGAGAGATTTGTTTGTATTTTACGGCCAATACATTCGAAAATTCTCTGGTGTTTTCCACTGTGCTTCGCAACAAAATCCATTGCTCGTTATCTAAGTGATTTGCTTTTGAGAAAGCCAACATCCGATCGGGCGTATCAACTTCTGGGTCAATGCTTACCAGTACATATTTCACTTTTTTATCATTCACTTGGTCATAAATATTTCTCATATCGGCAACCAATCGCGGACAAGCTGCTTTGCAAGACGTATAAATCATCACAACTACCAAAACATCGCCTTTTAGGTCTTTCAGCTCTATGGTTTCGTTGTGTTGATTTTCCCATTTAGACGTCAAATTGAAAATGGAACTCTCATCTATCGTATTTTGATTTTCGGATGTATTTAATTTACTTTTTGATGTGTCGTCTGCACAAGAATTTAGCGACAAGCTGAGTGTTAAAAGTAAGCTTAAAAGTAAAAAAGTGGTTTTAAGTATTTTCATTAAGGTGTTGGTTTTAAGTCTTTAGCACATCTAAATCCTAAAGTTTGGATGCTGTAATTTGCTTTAATGCTGCCTCTAAATGCATAGCGCATAAAAGCGGCG
The DNA here is from genome assembly GCA_049609625.1 of Flavobacteriales bacterium. Taxonomy (GTDB): domain Bacteria; phylum Bacteroidota; class Bacteroidia; order Flavobacteriales; family CAJXXR01; genus JBMYYR01. The sequence goes on from JBMYYR010000014.1 coordinate 30,839, forward strand.
TAGTCCATCAAATCTGAGGCATTAATCGAACCCGAACCGCAAAATAAATTACGTTCGGTATCGACATCTTGACGAGATTCGCCAGAAATTAGAACGGCATTAAAATCGCTCGTCCATTCCCAAACTAAGCCGTGCATATCATACAGACCCCAATAATTTTTATAGGTGCTTCCGATGGCATGTTTGTAGGTTTTGGGCAATTCGTAACTCTCAATAATTTGCTGATTGAACAAACTATCCTGTTGGGCATTTGGTTTTTCGGCACTTGCCATGGCGGCATATTCCCATTCATCTAAAGTCGGTAAACGCTTACCTTGGCAATTGCAATAGGCTTTGGCGGCATACCACGACACATTTGTAATGGGTGCTTTTGGGTTTGATGCTGTTGCTAAGCTTGTGTCTGAGTCCCATTTTCTGAGGTAATTATCATCAGCAAATAAGCTTAAAACTTCTGAGCGCTTCCATTTCGGGTTTGATTTCACAAAGTCTAAAAATTGCGTTTGACTTACCGGATAGGTATCCAAACGAAAAGGTTTGACTTCAATTCCATTTTTATCCGAACCATAAAGGGGAACAAATGTTCCCCCATCTATAGTTTGCATATCCGATTGACCCCATAAGCTATTCGCTACCAGAGTGCATAGAATGACTGTAATTTGCTTTAGCATTAGTGGCTGCTTCTTGCTTTGGTTACCATCATTGGTGTAACTTCTGTTTTGTTGTTTCCCCAGCTGTTGTAAACATAGGTTAATACATTAGCAACTTCCTCATCTGACAAGCGTTGAGCTGTCATTACACTATTGTAAACCTCACCATTTACCGTAATTTCGCCTGTCAATCCGTGGAGCACAATGCCGATTGTTCGGTCGACATCAGCATTCATATAATCTGATTTGGCAAGAGGAGGAAAGGCGTTTGGAATACCTTGACCTTCAGCCTGATGGCAGGCAAAACAAGTCTGAGCATAAATTTGCTTTCCTAATTCCATACGTTCTTTTACCGATTTAGCTTTTGGCGCAGGCGGTGCTTCTGCCGCTGCTCCTGGCATTTCCTGAATACCTCCACCTTCTGGATTGTAGATTCCTTCTTGTTGTGTACCCGAATAAATAGAAGCAATTTCGGGCCCTTCTACTTTTAGCATTCCCAATGCACCTTTGTTGAAGGCTCTAAAAATAGAATGATCGACTAAGATAAACGTTCCCGGAACATCT
>JBMYYR010000014.1:32148-38823 GCA_049609625.1 Flavobacteriales bacterium
ATTTTAAATTCTACGATAGCCGCTCCACCAGCAGGAACTAAAGTGGTTTGCACATCCTCATTCACTGTTGAACCACCTTCGACATGCACTTTGTCGAAAATTTCACCAATAACATGGAAAGAAGACACAAGGTTTGGCCCTCCATTTCCCACAAAAAGTCGAACCGTTTCTCCAACTTTTGCAGTTAAGGCATTGTCTCCAGTCATAGCGCCAACTTTTCCGTTAAACACTACATAATCAGCATCTTCATCTATTGCTTTTTGCATATCGAAGGGTTGTAGACCTGGCGCACCATAGTCGCCTTTGGTATAAAAATCACCTTGCATCACGTAATATTCTTTATCTACAGGTGGCAATCCGCCTTCTGGTTCAACCAAAATCAAACCATACATTCCATTAGCAATATGCATCCCAACTGGAGCGGTTGCACAATGGTACACGTATAAACCTGGGTTTAAGGTTTTGAACGAAAATTTAATTTGATGCCCTGGCGCCACAAATGATGAAGTTGCTCCACCGCCTGGGCCAGTTACCGCATGTAAATCAATGTTGTGAGGTAGTTTATTTTCTGGATGATTTTTAAGCGTAAACTCAACCTCATCGCCCACTCGGGTTCTGATGAAGCTGCCAGGTACGGTACCTCCAAAAGTCCAATAGACATAGCTTACGCCATCAGTCATTTCGCCTTCTTCTTCTATAATTTCCATATCGACAATGAGTTTCTTCGCTGGTCGATTGCCTACCGGTTTTGGAACAAGTGGTGGAGCGGTAAGCTCGGCTTGCATTTCGCCCACAACACCTATGGTTGTAGAGCTTGTGCTGATGGTTTTGTCGGATGTTTGATCGCCGCCGCAGGCACTCAAAATAAGAAGGCTAGTTAGTGCAAAGGCACTCAGGGCGGCCTGTAGATGTGTTGTTTTCATAAGAATTTGATTTAGGTTAATTGTGTTGATTTAGGTATTGATTTTTTTTTGTGTATGGTTCAGTTTTTTTTCAAAAACGTTGGCTTTACGCTGATCATAATCCAAGCCCAATGGCTAAGTTCGTACGTAATACCATCTACGCCACCTTGAGAATTTGCTTTGGTAGCGTGTTTCAAGACAGCCAAAGTTTCTGAGCCAAACATACGAGAATAGCCAAGCTGAAGCTGAACATCGTCGGCTAGTTTCCAAGCCATATTTAAGTCTAATTCCAGTCCCAAATACTTGTCCATGGCTTTTCTTGTTCCTGATGTTAGCAGCTCATTTCTATCCAAAACATCAGCTGCAGCTGAAAAAAGATGCGCATCCAAGCCTATCCAAGAAGTTTCTGTTCGCTGGTGTTTGGCTTTAATGTAAATATCTTGAAGCCCCACCGAGCCGATGTGATTTCCAACATAGAAATAATCCATCACACCATTAAATTTATGATTTGTGCCATAAAATGGCGTAAAAGCATGTCTTGAATCGTAATATGACACCTCTTCTGTTTGACTTTGCCCGCTTTGATATTCGTAACCTGCCGTAAGACTGAGTTTTTCTGTTGCCTGATAAGACAATTCGGCAGCAAAAAGCGCAGCTTTAATGTCGGGATCTGCCCAATAATTGAACACATTAATGTCTTTCCCAAATTGATAATAGAAAGAAGCATTGGCTTTGATGTCTTTGTACTTATAGCTAAGGTAAGTCCCTGCAGTTTGGCTATAATTATCTTTATAATTTATCTTTGTTCCTGTATTTCGGCTAGCTTGTTTGCCGTTATTGAGGAACAAGAAACTGGCATCAAATCGTTTGCTAAATCGGTTGTTTGCCCAAATATACTGCATCGCTTTGTAGTTGTTTGGAGTTGTATAAAGTGTTGATTCTAAGCTTTCTGAATCTTGATTGAAGGCGCCACCAAGATGAATATTTAGCTTTGGATTTGCTTTATATTCCAACACTAGAGCGTCGTGGCTACGTCCTTGTTGAGCCCAAGCTACACTACCAAAAATTCTCTGATTATCGTAAGCTATTTCTTGTCGTCCAAATTTTAAGGCTAGTTTGTCGTCAAGAAAAACCTTAGCCCAAGCTTCATGTATTGAGTTTCCAAAATCTTGATTGCCGACCAATTGAGATTGATTTCCCCAAACTCTAACATCCTGAAAAACAAGTTTCATGAGATAGGATTTGCTTTGATATTCGATATTGAGTCGGCTACGTTGGCTGGTAAAAACAGCGGGATCTTGCTCTGGCAGAGCCAAAGATTTGACGCCGTGGCGATATTCTGTTCGTGGCCTTAGTTCGCCCGATAAAGACAATTGAGCTTTTGAAACTTGAATGCTCGACAAGAGCATAAATCCTAAAACTAAGGGCTTAGCGAAATGGTTTTTCTTGGTTTGATAAAACATGATGTTGACTTCTAATTTTAAATCAAAAATACAGTCAATCAATTAGTTATAAACTGATGCGGATGGGTTTAAAATGCTGATTCATCTTATTGAAAAAGATGATAGAAGTCATGTTTTTGATCTCATCTTAAGGCACAGCAGTGTTTTACTTCTATTTTGAAATACAGTGAGTCAAGGGTCTAAATTTATGCGCCATTGTCAATACATCGTCGTCAAGCCTAAGATGCTCGCCCAAAATTTCAAAAAAAAAAGCTATTGTGAGAGTTCACAATAGCTTGTTTGATTTAGAAAATGATCTTGCTAAACATCAACATTCTGTAGATTTAGCTTAAGTTTTGGACAGGTCTTACAATACTGTTTTTTTGTTTTGTAAGATTTGCAACAGTCTGATTTGAATTTAATTAGCTTAATGTTATCTAAAGTGTTCTTTGTCTGTTTTGTCTTTTTAGACATTAGTTGCAAGTATAGATTTTAGTTTCGATTTTGAACACGCCTCCTGGAACCGTTTGGTCGTTTCCGTTGTTGTCTTCGTAAGTCTGAATGGCAGTGGTGTCAGAGTCGTTTCCACTTTCCAATTTGTCTAAATTCTTCCCACAAACTTCGCCTAAAGCTTGTGTAAAGGAGCTTTCGTCAAAATAGTTAATATCGTTGAACTCATTGGGCGAAATACCCGAAAACTGTGGACGGTTTAGGTAGCTAACTGTTTCTTCAAACGAACATTCTTTACACGTTTCGCAAGACGTCAGAAGGCCAATAAAACAAATAGAAAGAGCGAGAGGTTTGATTAGTTTAATCATAATAAAACGAAATAAAGTTAAAAAAAATTGAAGGCTAAAGTAAGCAATTTTTCTGTTGGAGTGTCCGAAAGTAAGTCGAAACTTACATCAGAACCTAAAAAAGCAGCTAAAAAATAAACGTTTAGCTGCTTATATTTGTTGATTATCTAGCGAACAACATTTCTCTATATTTTGGCAAAGGCCAAAGTTGATCATCAATTGTGAGCTCCAGTTTGTCGGCTATTTTTCTGATTTTATCGAGGTAAGGCTTCACGTCATCAGCATAAGCTTTCGCTTTTTCTGGTGCGTGTTCAATGAGGTTGGCGCGCTTGCGGGCTTCGGTCATGTCTTGGACCAAATCTCTCAGGCTATTGATAGAATCCGAAATTTTCAGAATGGTTTTCCGTTGACTTATTGAAGCTTTTTTGGCTTCTTCGGTATCAAAAATGGCGTTTAGTCCTGTTACATTTTCAATCAGTGTGTTTTGATAAGTAATGGCTGTCGGAATAATATGATTGCCCACTAAATCGCCAACAACTCTCGATTCAATTTGAATGGTCATAAAATATTGCTCATTCAGAATATCATAACGAGCCTCGAGTTCTCTGTTGGTCATAATATCCAGTTCGCCATACAAGGCTTTAACCTTGTCGTCGAGCATAAAATCGAGCGCATAAGGTGTTTTTTCCACATTGTTGAGTCCTTTTTCTTCGGCTTCTTTTAGCCAGTCTTCGCCATAACCATCGCCTTCAAAACGGATGCGTTTTGAAGCTTTTATATAGCGTTTCAGGACGTCAAAAATGGCTTCTTCCTTGTTTAGACCTTCAGCTTTTAGCTCTTCAACCTCGTTCTTAAATTCTTTTAATTGCTTGGCAACCACAGAATTGAGTACTGTCATCGGCAGAGCGCAGTTGGCAGTAGAGCCTACAGCTCTAAATTCAAATTTGTTTCCCGTAAAGGCAAAGGGAGAGGTTCGGTTTCGGTCGGTATTATCTTTCAAAATCTCAGGAATTTTACCAACCACATTGATTTTGAAATTGGTTTTTTCTTCCGGACTCATTTTTCCTCCTTTCAGCGTCGACTCTATTTCGTCTAAAACTGCCGAGAGTTGCGAGCCTATAAACATTGAAATAATGGCTGGCGGAGCTTCGTTGGCGCCCAGTCGGTGTTCGTTGTTGGCTGTTGCGATGCTTGAGCGCAGTAAATCATCGTAGTTGTACACCGCCATAATGGTGTTTATAAAAAAGGTCAAAAACTGGAGGTTACTTTTTGGTGTATTTCCGGGGCTCAATAGGTTTTTTCCGGTATTGGTAGCCAAAGACCAGTTGTTGTGCTTGCCCGATCCATTCACGCCTGCATAGGGTTTTTCGTGAACCAAAACTTTAAAGTTATGTTTTTCTGCCACCCGATCCATCAAATCCATCAACAACTGATTGTGGTCATTTGCTAAATTGGTTTCTTCAAAAATAGGTGCGCATTCAAACTGATTTGGGGCAACTTCGTTGTGTCGGGTGGTAACAGGAATGCCTAACAATTGAGCTTCCATCTCGAAATGGCGCATAAAGGCAATGGCGCGCGAAGATATGGTTCCGAAATAATGGTCGTCTAGCTGTTGTCCTTTGGCTGATCCGTGTCCGAAAAGCGTTCGACCTGTCATCACCAAATCTGGTCTGGCATTATATAATGCTGTGTCTATCAAGAAATATTCTTGTTCCCAACCCAAAGTAGCGACAACTTTTGAGACTTGAGTTCCGAAATACTGACAAACCGATGTAGCGGCCTCATCTACAGCCTGTAAGGCTTTTAGCAATGGCGTTTTGTTGTCTAAGGCCTCGCCGGTATAAGAAATAAATACGGTAGGAATACAAAGTGTTTTTTCGACAATAAAAGCGGGCGAAGTTGGATCCCAGGCTGTATAACCTCTGGCTTCAAAGGTGTTGCGAATACCGCCATTCGGAAAACTTGACGCATCAGGTTCTTGCTGCACTAAAAGCGAGCCGTCAAAACGCTCAATAACTCTTCCGTCTCCAACCAAACTAAAGAAGGCGTCATGTTTTTCTGCCGTTGTGCCTGTCAAAGGTTGAAACCAATGTGTGTAATGACTTACGCCCAAATTCATGGCCCAGTTTTTCATGGCGGAAGCCACTTGGTTTGCAATTTTTCTATCGATTTTTGCTCCTGTAGTAATGGCTGCTTTTAGTCCGCTATAGGCTTCTTTGGGCAAATAAGAGAGCATGGCATCTTCATTAAAGACGTGTTTTCCGTAGAAATCTGAAATTTTGTCCGAAGGTGTTTCAAAGGTTTGGGCTTTGCGATGGTTTAATTCTGCTAAAGCTCTAAAGCGAAGATTGCTCATGGTATAAAAATTTAAAATATTCAGCAAACCTACAATTTTTTAGGGGGTGTGTTTGAAAAAAATAAGTTTTTTTTTGAATTTACCCCTTCAGATTTTGATGTTTGTAATGAAAAATAGATTTTTTTATTAAAATAGTTCCAGTCTAAAAAAAGAATTATACAATTTATAATTAATTATTTCGTATTAAGAACGTTTAGATAATGATGATTATTAACAATTGATTTGATTAATTCTTCATTCATGGACTCGGCAAATTGACACAGCCATTGCTTTATTTCATTTAAGTTCTCAAGCGCTCCTCCTTTTGACTTCAGGTCGAACTATTTGGCTTAATTTTCAGTGTTTTACAGCTGGCAGGAAAAGCAAAAAGTCCAATTTGTAAAAATATAAATCAGACTTTTTTAAAATCTAAGATAGAGGTTTATGCTTAAACTATACCAACCTTTGGGAGTTAGCAATTTTATTGGGTAGTGCCTTATATGGAACATTTTATTCCAAAATGTCTTGGGAGGTGTGGTGCTTTATTGCTATAGAGACAAAAATAAACTGAATTAAATTTAAAATAAACAAATACTCAATAGGTGTGTTTAATTTCACAAAACAATAAAGGGTTGAAATAAAATATAATAATTTATACACTACAATCTTTGTCTTTTTCGATATAGATAAACCAATTATAAACCCTAAGCAAATAAGAAAATTAGGTAAATAACTCAACTTTCGCACCCCTAATTTCAAAGGGATTTTAACATAAAAAAATAGCATGCAAACCAAGGGAAACCCTTGGTTTTATTGTATCTTTATGGTTCAAACAACAAAGTACAAAACATGCTAAAAAGCGAAGATATTACAAAAACTGAAGAGCTAAAAGGAAAATTTAAAAAAATTTGGCTGAGTTCGGACTATATTCAGAAGCACCTCAATATCCTTGGTTTCGATTCCATTCAAGCCAAATTCGACTCTTGTAAAAAAGCGGGCCATTCGTTTGGGAGTTTGATTTCAACACTTTTGATGCTGCCCTTGTTGGGTATTGGCTCCGTCAATGAGCTTCAAGCCAACAAAGACAAGGCTTTGAAGGTTTATGGAAAAGATAGCTATTATCGTCTTTTGGCTAATCAGTCTATTAACTGGAGGTCGTTTTTGTTCAGGTTCGTGAAGCGTTATCTAGCTAAGGATAA
>JBMYYR010000015.1:0-37757 GCA_049609625.1 Flavobacteriales bacterium
ACCTTAGATCTTTTTATTGATCTAAAATGTTTGTTTACAACAGGTTGTGTTGTTTTTTTTAATACATTAAAACACACAGACCTCATCGTAGTTTGGCATGTTTATTATCCTTAGAATAACTGAAAATAACAGAAATAGAATCAAAAAATAGCTACAAACAAGTAAGAATGATTAGTTTTGAAAATTAGTATTCTAAATAATCATATAATTTAGAAATTTTTTCTAATCTGAAAACAACATTTTTATGAAAACACGTTCTAGTCTTTTGATTGCCGCCCTAATGCTAGGTGCTTTTGGTCAGGCTCAAACAAGTAAAAAACCTTCTAAAGAAGACAAAAAAATAATGAATTGGTACAACGATTCCAAAACAGGAATGCGTACCGACGAAGCTTACAAAAAACTACTAAAAGGCCGAACATCTAAACCTGTTGTGGTTGGTGTTATTGATTCTGGTGTAGATCTGGAGCACGAAGACCTTAAAGGCAAAATCTGGGTAAACTCAGACGAAATTGCTGGAAATGGAATCGATGACGACAAAAACGGTTATATTGATGATGTTAATGGCTGGAGCTTTTTAGGAAATCCTGATGGAACAAACGCCAATGATGCTCAGCTAGAAGTTACTCGAATTTACGCACGTTTAGACAAAAAATTTAAAGGCAAAACAGCTGACGACATCAAACCAGAACATCAAAAAGAATACGATAGATATCTGGAGTGCAAAAGCGTAGTTGAGGAATCGAAAACCAAAGCCGAACAACGTATAGAAGGGTATAAAACCTTTTTAGCATCGCTAGATGAAGCGCACACCAAGATGCAAGAAAAATTTGGAAAAGACTATAGCAATAAGGATATAAAAAGTTTGTTAAAGTCTGATAATCAAGATGATATAAAACTTGCAAGACAAGCGAAAAGCTATCAAAACAAAGCCGAAATTGCAGCTTCGCTAGAAGGTGCTTTTAATTATTTTCAGAATCAAATAGACGTCTATTACAATCCAGATTTTACTGAAGATAGAGACATCATTGGCGACAAGCCGTCTGATTTTAGCGACAAATATTACGGCAACAACGACCCAGAAGGTCCTGATGCTGGTCATGGAACACACGTTGCGGGAATCATTGGAGCTAACCGAAATAATGCGATTGGAATGGATGGTGTGGCCGACAATGCCATCATTATGTCTGTCCGAACTGTGCCAAACGGCGATGAGCGAGACAAAGACGTCGCCCTATCTATTCGCTATGCGGTAGACAACGGCGCTAAGGTTATTAATATGAGTTTTGGGAAAGATTACGCCGAAAATTCTCCAGAAGTTATCAAAGCCATTCGCCACGCCGAAGCTAACGATGTACTTTTGGTTCATGCGGCCGGAAACGATGGCAAAAACGTTGATGTTGAACCTAAATTTCCAACATCGATGTATCCTTCGATGACCTCTCGATTTAGTAATTGGTTGGATATAGGAGCAGCAACTCGTTTTGAAACACCACATTACAAAAAAGAAAAAAGAGAAAAGTTTTATCAGATTTGGAAGAAAAGAAAAAAACGTTTAACACATAGCGGTCGTGCCGCTTCGTTTTCTAACTATGGTAAGAAAAAAGTAGACGTGTTTGCACCTGGAAAAGAAATTTACTCTACAGTACCTCAGTCAGACTACGATACCTACCAAGGAACATCTATGGCAGCACCAATGGTAGCTGGAGTAGCCGCTTTGTTGAAGTCTTACTTCCCATCATTATCGATGAAAGAAATCAGATCAATTATTCTTGAGACGGCCGTAGAATGCAAGAAAGAAGTAATCAAACCAGGCTCTAAAGAGGAGATGGTTGATTTTAGAACTCTTTCGAGAGAAGGCGCAGTAGTTAATGTATACAAAGCTGTAGAGCGTTGTATTGAGCTTACAAAATAGATTTTTTTAGTCCATTTAACCTCTAGAACCCTAATGTTTGTTAGGGTTTTTTATAAAAAACAGAAAAAACCAAGGAATATCCTTGGTTTTTTTGGCTCTATACCGAAAGCTGTGGCTAAAGTTTGGCTCATTATTCATACGTGTTGTCTAAAACAACATCAAGTTACCTACAGCATTCAACATAGAGTTTTTTTGTCCAAATACAAAGAGGATAAAACCTGTTTAGGAACATACTCGAAGTCGATTAAGCTAAGACCGAAACAAGTCGACATAGTTTTATATAATCTTAGTTGATTGATTTTTAATATCTTAATTAAGATTTTTCACAGAAAACCACATTTTGAGGTGATTTGAACAATTTTAAGTTAAATTTGTGAAGGAAATTAAAAAAATAGCCTGAACTCATGATAAATAAAACTGTTGAAAACGCAAAAGTTGCCACGCAAGACATAAAAGATGGCATGACCTTGATGTTGGGAGGCTTTGGTCTCTGTGGTATTCCCGAAAATTCTATTGCCGCTTTGGTAGATTGGGGTACCAAAAACCTAACTTGTATATCTAACAATGCAGGTGTGGATGATTTTGGTATCGGTTTGATGCTTCAGCAACGCCAAGTGAAAAAAATGATAGCTTCTTATGTGGGCGAAAACGCCGAATTTGAACGTCAGTTGTTGTCCGGAGAACTAGAGGTAGATCTTATTCCGCAAGGTACTTTAGCTGAGCGATGCCGAGCAGCAGGTGCCGGAATACCAGCTTTTTATACTCCAGCAGGCGTGGGAACAGAAGTTGCCGAAGGCAAAGAAACACGCGAATTTAATGGCAAAACCTATTTGATGGAAAAAGCCTTTGAAGCCGATTTTGCCATCGTAAAAGCTTGGAAAGGCGACACCGCAGGGAATTTAATTTTTAAAGGCACGGCTCGGAATTTTAATCCGATGATGGCAACAGCCGGAAAAATTACCATTGCCGAAGTGGAAGAATTACTACCAGTGGGAAGTTTAGATCCTAATCAGATTCATACGCCAGGGATTTATGTTCAGCGTATTTTTCAAGGTGTCGATTACGAAAAACGTATTGAGCAACTGACTATAAACGATAATTAGGATGGAAATACTTAATTATATCGACGGCAAGTTTTGCCCTGCCGACTCAGGAAAAGTTCTTCAAAATGTATCGCCAGCCAATGGCGAAGTCTTTTCTACTTTGCCAGCAAGTGCCAAAAGCGATGTCGCAAAAGCTTATCAAGCAGCCAAAAAAGCCTTTCCTATTTGGTCAAAAATGAGCAAAGGCAAACGTTCTAAAATGTTACTTTCTATTTCTCAAGAAATTGAAAATCAGCTAGATGAATTAGCTAAAGCCGAATCTCAAGACAACGGAAAACCACTCAGTTTGGCAAAAGCTGTAGACATTCCACGAGCAGCCAAAAACATGGCCTTTTTTGCCACAGCTATTTTGCACGATCATCAAGAAGCTTATGATATGGATGGCCATGCCATAAACTACACACAGCGTAAACCTTTGGGTGTTGTGGGTTGTATTTCCCCATGGAATTTACCTTTATATTTATTCACCTGGAAGATTGCTCCAGCTTTAGCTTCGGGAAATTGCGTGATTGCAAAACCGAGCGAACTCACGCCTTTGACCGCCTTTTTGTTTGCCAAAATTTGTAAAAAAGTAGGTTTACCCGATGGCGTTCTGAATATTGTTCATGGTTTGGGTAACGAGGTTGGTCAAGCGATTGTGGAACATCCCGACATTCCAGCTATTTCCTTCACTGGAGGAACGGTTACAGGCGCACATATTTCAAAAATTACGGGCCCGATGTTCAAAAAAACATCACTCGAGTTAGGCGGAAAAAACCCTGTTATTATTTTCGATGATTGCGATTTCGATAAAATGATTGCTGGCGTTGTCAAATCTTCATTTGCCAATCAAGGTCAGATATGTCTTTGTGGATCAAGAATTTATGTTCAAAAATCTATTTATAAACGCTTTTTAGATGAATTTGTTGATCGTGTAAGTAAACTAAAAGTTGCCCATCCATCTGATGCCGATAGCGATATTGGCGCTTTGGTTTCTAAGGCTCATCTCGAAAAAGTAAAATCCTATATTCAAATTGCAAAAGACGAAGGTGGCGCAGTTGCCTGCGGTGGAAATCAAGTGCATCCAAAAGGATTTGAAAATGGATTCTACCTCGAACCAACGGTTATTACCGGATTAGAAACTTGCAGCCGAACAAATCAAGAAGAAATTTTTGGCCCTGTAGTTTCTGTGATTCCTTTTGAAGATGAAAATCTTGTTTTGGAAGAAGCCAACAACAGCAAGTACGGCTTGTCGGCGGTGCTTTGGACTCAAAACTTAACACGTGCACATCACTTTGCTCATGAACTCGACACAGGAATTGTTTGGGTCAATACGTGGCTTATGCGCGATTTGAGAACTCCATTTGGTGGAGCAAAACAATCTGGTTTAGGACGCGAAGGCGGCTTTGAAGCTTTACATTTCTTTACAGAAGAAAAGACAATTTGCATCCGCATTTGATAAAAATTTACTTAGATGTGCTTTTTTGGCTTTATGTAGAATACTCAGTATAGTTGTTCTATGTAGAGCCTTTTTTTGTCAATTACTTTGTTAAAAAGAAAAACAAGAGCCTGAATGCTAGTTAGCTGCAAAATATTTTTTTTCATAAAAAAAGACTTAAATTGAATTTATTTTGTAATTTTATCGGTAAAATTATACATTTTAGTAGTGTATTATCAATGAATATATTTCTTCATTAATTTTCAATAGACTGCTTTTAGATGAATATTACCCAATGACAATATTAAACATTATGAAAACATCCGCATTAGTTCTAATTTCTTGCGTTTTTCCCTTGATGCTATGGGCGCAAGATGGTACATTTACCATTACTTACTCTGGTCTACCACAGGGCGCAGCATCACCGCACAATAGCGATAGACAAAGTGAAGACGGCATCAAGAATCCCGAAAGAGGTTACACCATCCAAGGAGGTGTTTTTGATGTCTTTACGCAAGACTTGAACACACCTTATTTTGAAAACATAACAGGTGGCACCATCTTAGAGCCCTTGCCTGATTACATTCAGAATTTTGAATCTGACGGCATTTCACTTGTCGAAATAGAAGGTTATTTTAACTATAAAGATGACCACACTTCTAGTTTGAGTGCTTTGGATACCAACGATTTGAATGCAGTAACTTCTGTCATAAATACAACACTAGCCGATTTAGGTCTTAAAAGCCATTTGATATTAAACTCGTCTCTCGATTTTTTTCAAAACTCATCGGATGTCAATAAATCAGATTTAGACCATTTAGATAATCGATACATAAAAAACGTAGCGACTTTTGAACAAGCTTCACATTTACTAAATGATATCTCTCCTTATGTCGCCGTCGCCCATTTAGGTTGGTTACGTATGCCGTGGAATTTTAACTCCTATAGACTTTCTGGACACTGGAAAAGAAGTAATGCGGATATTGGAACAAATTATCCGATTGGGGATGTCAATACTTCGGTAGAATATAGCAATTTCCATAATCATTATAGAAAAAGTGTTCAGCGCCATGCTTGGGGTATACCACACAGTGAGGCTACGATTTGGAACTACCATTCGGGTATTAATCATTTGAAAACAAGTATTTTAGACCGAACTTTAGATTTGTTTCCCAACCAAAAAGTATTACTAGGTTCCACGATGTCGGTTGGTATTTACATAGGCAATAAGATGAGTCCAGGTTTGCCAGTTTATACACCAACATATACTGAGAATTTTGTTGATATAGCACTTAGTGGGCCATACGCAGGAGAAAATTTACCTTTTCTTTTTCACAGATTAAAGGATGATGATCAGTTTACTCGAATAGGCTATTATGAAAACGCCTTTGGAGGAAGTACCTACAGCAATTATTGGACGATTGGCAATGCTCAAAGTCAAAAAATTCAATGGTCTTCTGATGAATCAGGTAGTTTAGGTGTAGATTGGGCCAATAATCCCTTTTTTACAGACGTCAATAACCTTAGAAGAAATAGGCACAATATGTGGATGCACGGCGAAATGCCCACTTACGAGACCGAAGATCCCACCATTAATACCAATCAAAACTATTTGGCTTTAAATAACTCATCTTTTACAGATAATTTTTTGCATTTCGCACATTGGTATGATGATTTAAATCCAACGCCTAATCACCAATATAATTACGAAGAGTTGGAAGGAATGTGTAGTGGGCGTTTGCAAGACGGTTTTGATTCGGCTCTAAAATTACGTTATTTCAATTTTACCAGCTTTGGAATTACCCACAACAATTTGCTTGATGGAAGAAGCCCTTACGAAATGCAGGATGGTTTTGTGATTGCACCTGATGGCTTAGATACCGATTCTCTAGAAGGAAATGGTATACCAGACGCTGCCAATACGGCTATTGCAGGGTGGAAATCTAAATTATTGACTAAAAGTGAGTTGCAGGATTTCCGAATGCCGATTTCAGCTAATTATTTTGAAAACGAAACTGGAAATCCAATAGATCGGACAGCTTATGACTATATTCGAGATCATTTAGGTTATCGATTGGAATTGCAGTCAACATCAATGACAGTAAATGGCTCAAATGTCAGTTTCAACACCAATATTATCAACCGTGGCTTTGCTGCTCCGCAAAACAAAAGAACACTCTACATTGTACTTTTAGACGCTAATAATGATGTTATACAATATCAAGCAACCAACACGGATTGGCGCGATTGGCAACCCGATGTGTTTGCGCGTGCAGATTTGAATACCAATACCTTACAATACCCTTTAACTTCGGCTATTTATGAGAATTATGACGACATCATTATTGGAGGTATTCCTTTGGGTGAATACCAGTCTGACTGGCACGAAAGTCCGATAATACCAAGCTATAGTCCATACACTTATACTGTATCAGGCAATTTTGATTTGACAGGCTTGACAGGTGGACAGTACAAAATAGCCCTTTGGCTACCTGATTTTTCTCCAACACTTTGGCAAAACGCTGACTACGCTGTGAAATTTGCTAACCACGCGCACTACGACGCCTGTTTAGGGATGACTATTTTGGCGTCAGTAGCTTATAACACGACAAGCTTCGACACCGATGGTGATGGTGTATTAAATGCTGCGGATGCTAATCCATATAACCCTATAGAGTTTGTTCAGACAGCCAATAGTCCTTGCGCAAATCCTAATTTTGGCAACATTGGATTAACGGAGTTTATATCACCTTCAGTTCCAACCCAGAAGTTAAGTTTTTTTCCTAATCCAAGTCAAGACTACATTACAATTGCGAATAATATCGAATGGTCTGTTCTGACTATTTATGATGTTAGAGGACAACGCCTACATACAATTGAAAAAACAACAGATAATCAAATTAGTGTAAAAAACTTGATACCAGGTCAGTATTTACTTCGTGCACACTCCGAAAACTATGTGTATACAGCTAAGTTTACTAAGATTTAAGCTCCAAATCATTGTATCAGTTGAAAACATTGCACACGTTTTGCTATCAAGCTGAATGATTATAGCATGTAAATCATAGTCGATTTGATAAAAAAATGTACCTTTAACCCAACATTGAATTAAAACACCCCATTTTATGAAACTATTTTTCTACGCATTAGCTACTTTATTTAGCTTTTCTATTGCCACAGCGCAAGTAACCAACATCGACGAACTGACTGAAAATCATCAAGATATTATCTTGAAAATCAAGAAAAACCGAATTGCCAAAAAGTATACCGCTCGAATAAACATCGACAAAAACCTCGATGCTCAAGGCGAACGTTATTATTATGACAATCGACTAAAAGAGAGCGAATCGAGAAAAGTGGTTTATTTTGAATCAATAGACGACTTAAAAACGTTTTTTTCTCGCCATGGTTATCATTACAATGCCAACAAGTATGCGTATTGGGATCATCCATCAGGAGAAAAAAATAAATATGAACTCCGAAATGGAACGGCGAAAATAGGAACATCAGAACTTGAGCAAGCTGAAAATCAAGCCCTTAGAGAAGTTGTTGTGTATTCAAAATCAGGCGGTTATGTTTCATCGTCAACTTGCGAATTAGACGACAAATGTATTTGTCCATCAACTTGCGAAGGCGGCTGTTGCGGTTGTACTAAATGTAATGATGTCGAAATGGCTTTCGAAAGTGTGTATTTTGACACCGATAAATCGGAAGTTAAATCTGGAGAAATTGCGAAATTAGTCAAAGCCCTAAAAGCGGATAAAAACTTGAAATTACGCATAGAAGGAAACGCTGATTTGCGCGGAGACGTGGCGTACAATAAAGCTCTGGCTGAGCGCCGAGCAAAAGAATGTAAGCGTATGTTGGTTGAAGATTATGGTTTTGATACCAAGCGATTCAATATTGTAAGCAATGGCGAGGTTAAACCACAATCGGAAACCTTATCGAAAAATCGTCGAGTAGATTTTTTCGTAATTAAATAGACTTAAACCTCAAAAGGTTGAGTTTTAAATACATTTAACCTGAAATACTATTAAGCAAAGCTACATTTTTGGTAAAAGATGTAGCTTTGTGTTTTTTAAAATAAAGATTATAATTATGATAAGAACATTAGCCCTGGTAGTCTTGTTGCTAGCCAACATTAACCAAAGCCTTGCCCAAAAAACACCGATGAATGAAGAACGTCTGTGGTCGTTAGATCGCATAGGTGTTGAATGGGTAAACGAATCTGAAAATGAAGCTATAGTAGGAATTTCAACCTATTTGGTAAAAGGAAATACAGGTGTAAGAAACCTCCATTCGATGAACTTAGAAACAGGAAGACTGGAGCAGCTTACCGACTTTAAAGGTTCGGTTTCTCAGGTAAGCCCAGTGCCTCATTCCAATAAGATAGGCTATATGCTGAAAGGTCAATGGTATGAATTTGACCCTAAAACCAAAAAGCAAGTTACACTAATGAATAGCTCGAAAGCTGTATCGATGTTTAAATATTCGCCAAATGGCCGTTATGCATTTTATACAGAAGAAGTTAAGTTGGATCAAAACACCAAAAATATTCATCCTGATTTACTGAAGTCTAACGCGAAGATTATCAATGAGTTGAACTACCGCCATTGGTCGGAGTGGAATGATGAAAGCTACAGCCATTTGATGATAGAAAGCTATAGCAAAAGCCGGCTTTATGGCGAAAAAATAGATGTGATGAAAGACCAAAGATTTGACGTGCCGACCAAGCCATTTGGCGGAGCTGAAGACGCGATTTGGTCTCCCGACAGCAAAAAAATCATCTATGTCTGCAAAAAACTTACAGGAAAAAATTACGCCAAAAGCACCAATACCGATTTGTATGAATATAATTTGTCAAGTCGGAAAACAACTAACCTAACTAAAGAAAATTTAGGCTACGATACCAATCCAGCTTTTTCTGCCAAAGGCGATAAAATGGCCTGGTTGCGTATGGAAACTCCAGGTTTTGAGTCCGACAAAAACAATATTTTTGTAATGGATTATCGCTCTAAAAAACGTGTTAACTTGACTAGTGATTTTTCTGAAACCGTTCGAGAGTTTATATGGTCGAAAACAGAAGATATTATCTATTTTGTAGCACCATTCAAGGGTGCTAATCAAATTTTTGAGCTTGATTTTAGAGCAGGGTATAAGCGGACAACAATCAAACAATTGACTTCAGCCGACCGAAATTACAGTTTAATTAAAGACTTAGGAGATCGTTTGCTGATTGGCATACAAGACATGAATCATGCAAAAGAAATTTTTACGTTAGCGGACAGAAAAATCAAACGAGTTTCCCGTGTCAATGATGCTGTTTATAAAAAAACATCAATGAGCAAGGTCGAAAAACGTTGGATAAAAACAACAGACGGCAAAGACATGCTAACCTGGGTAATTTATCCTCCAAATTTTAATCCAAGCAAAACATATCCTACACTTTTATACTGTCAGGGTGGGCCGCAATCTATGGTTTCTCCATTTTATTCGTTCCGATGGAATTTCCAACTCATGGCAGCCAAAGGCTATATTGTTGTTGCCCCAAACCGACGTGGTTTACCAGGTTTTGGAGAGGAATGGAATGCCGAAATCAGCAAAGACTGGGGCGGACAAGCCATTCAAGATTATTTATCAGCAATCGATGCTGTGAGCAAAGAGCCGTATGTTGACAAAACACGATTGGGTGCCGTAGGTGCTTCTTACGGCGGCTATTCGGTTTATATGTTGGCTGGAGTCCACAAAAAACGATTCTCAACCTTGATTTCACATTGTGGTTTATTCAACCTTGAATCGTGGTATGGCACTACCGAAGAGCTCTTTTTTGCCAATTGGGATCTTGGTGGTCCCTATTGGGAATCAGAAAATGCGGAAGGTTATAAAGCTTTTTCTCCACATCGTTATGTTCAGAACTGGGATACACCTTTGATGGTTATTCACGGCGGACAAGATTTTAGAGTTCCCGAAAATCAAGGTATGGAAGCTTTTCAGGCCGCCAAACTCAAAGGTTTAAACTCTAGATTTTTATACTTTCCAGAAGAAAATCATTGGGTTTTGAGTCCACAAAACGGAATTTTGTGGCACCGAGAGTTTTTTAAATGGTTGGATGAAACTTTGTAGGTTTTTTTGAGATAAATATGGAAATCGAATCTTTAAACACAACGTTTTATGCTCAGATTGTAGACTTATTACAAGCTGCAAGAAACAAAGTAGTGAAAACCGTGAACCAAACCATGGTTTTGACTTATTTTGAAATTGGCAGAATGTTGGTAGAAGAAGAGCAAGGCGGCAAAGAAAGAGCCGAATATGGTAAAGAGGTAGTTAATCGGTTGTCAATAGTACTGACAAAAGAGTTTGGAAAGGGTTTTTCGGTTAGGAATATAGAGCAAATGAGGCAATTTTATATTGCGTATTCAAAACCGCAGACACTGTCTGCGGAATTAGAAAAAGAAAAACCGCAGACACTGTCTGCGCTATCTGAAAAACAAAAACGACAGACATCGTCTGGCGAATTCAGTTTAAGTTGGTCGCATTATTTGAAGTTGATGCGCATAGATAATGAAGGCGAGCGTAAATTTTATGAGATAGAATCTCTAAAAAACAATTGGAGTGTTAGAGAACTAAATCGTCAGTACGACTCAGCATTGTATACAAGACTTGTATTGAGTAGAGATAAAGATAAGGTCAAAGCGCTTTCAGAAAAAGGACTTATTCTTGAAAAAGCTAAAGACGTTGTAAAAGACCCTTATATTTTAGAGTTTTTAGGACTTCCTGAACACTCGAAATATTCAGAAAATGAATTAGAACAAGAGCTAATAGATAAACTTGAATACTTTTTGTTAGAACTTGGAAATGGGTTCACTTTTGTGGCAAGACAAAAAAGAATTTCTCTCGACGATACTCATTTTAGGATTGACTTGGTTTTCTACAACCGAATTTTGAAATGCTTTGTGTTGATAGACTTAAAAATAGGAGAGTTAAAACATCAAGATCTTGGACAAATGCAGATGTATGTGAACTATTACGACCGCGAAGTAAAATTGGAAGATGAAAATAAAACAATCGGAATTGTACTTTGTCAAAACAAAAGAGAGTCTGTTGTGAAATATACATTGCCAGAAAACAACGAACAGATTTTTGCGAGTAAATATCAAACTGTTTTACCGAGTAAAGAAGAATTAAAATTAATAATTACAGAACCAAACTCATGAAAATTTTCAAAACGATAGCTGTCTTTTCAATGCTGTTTTATTTTGGTTTTGATGCCTTTGCACAACAGCGGCAAATCAAAATTGAAGGTGAAGTCTATGCCGAAGTAGATCAAAAACCATTAGAATCGGCGACAGTTTACATCGAAAACCCAAAAGATAGCACTTTGATTAGCTATTCTATAACCGATGAAAACGGGCAATTTAGTTTGCAAGAATACAGTAGTTTGAAACAAGTTCGGCTAAAGGTTTCTTTTGTTGGTTTCAATAGTATTAGTAAACTTATTGAAGTTAAGGATGCTGAAATTCAGTTAGATAGATTTTTTATTTCTGAAAATTCGAGTGTACTTTCAGCTGTCGAGCTCACCAGTGAGCGCGCGCCTGTTCAAATCAGAAAAGATACCATTGAGTTTAATGCCAATGCCTTCAAAACGAAAAAAGATGCGACGGTTGAAGATTTACTTAAAAAACTTCCGGGCGTTGAAATTGATAAAGATGGCGTTATTACGGTGAATGGAACGGAAGTCAAAAAAATAATGGTGAATGGAAAAACGTTTTTTGGTGATGATCCTACCATTGCAACCAAAAACCTGACAAAAGACATGATTGAAAGTGTTCAGATTTCCGATTCCAAAACCAAAGACCAAGCGTTTACGGGAGACAAAGGGAATCCGGATGAAAAAATGATTAATCTGACCATCAAAAAAGAAAAAAACAAAGGTGATTTTGGTCGGATAGCAGCTGGTTTAGGAACTGACAAACGTTATGAAGCTGCCGGATTATACAATCATTTTGACAACGACCAGCGAATTAGTGTTTTGGCAGGACAAAACAACATCAATTCGCCAGGTTTTAGTTTTGGCGAACTCTATAAAATGTATGGTGGTGGATTTTTAAATCGTACAGGTCCTTCATCCTCAAGTAATAGCGGAATTACGGTGTCGAGAAGTTTAGGTTTGAATTTTGTCGATAAAATTGGTGAAAAGACAGACTTTACTTTGTCCTATTTCCATTCCGGACTCGATAAGGAAGACAGTAGCCGTTCGGAAACGCAATCTAGTTTGCGTGATGAAGTCTACGAAAGTGCAGCACGAAGTCGGTCGACAAACCTCAATAATAGTCATAATTTAAAATTGGAATTTGAAATCCAGCCAGACACCACTTGGTTGCTAAACATTCAGCCTCGTTTTAATGTGATGCACCGTGAATCTACATGGGATCAAAACTCTAAAACACTTACCGAAGCGGAAGAATTTAGCAATGCATCAGACTATAATACTGAAACGGAAACAGACGGTTATGGAATTGAAAATCAATTTACTGCAACCAAAAAATATAATGCAAAAGGCGATTTCTTAAAATTCTATTATCAAACCAAATTGGATAATTTTGAGAAAGAAAGTTTGCAGAAATCGTTTCTTTCTACCGATGCCTCAATGGACAGCATCAACCAACGCTTAACGACCGACGGACAAGAGGTTTCGCATCGCCCAAAACTGCAATGGCGCCAAGCTTTGAAGCCAAAAAACATGTTTTTTGAACTGTCGTATGCCTTAAATTACTTTAAAGAAACCAATAAAAAGTCGACTTATGGTTTTGACGAATCTGATGGGGATTACACTGATTTTAGATCAGAATATAGCTCCGATTTTGATTTTACATCGATTTCTCATCAGCCCATGGCGGGACTAATTATCAGAAAAGAATCGAAATCTGAATTGAAAATTGAAGCTGGTCTTAACAGTCGATTAATGAAAAACAAAGAGCATTTAGTTAGCGGTGCGTCATTCTCTAAATCTTATCTAACGCCAAGTACTTCAGTAAATTACTGGAAGCGTAAAGGACGAAAAGGAACAAAGTATTTTGGTGTTCAATACTATAGTGAAGCGCCAGAACTATTCTATTTGCAAAGCTATACCGACGTTTCGAATCCGTCGAGAATTACAGTTGGAAATCCAGACTTAAAACCAAGTCATGAGCTCTATTCCTATGCTGGTTTTCATTTCAAAACAACAGAAAAAGGCCTGAGTGGAGGTCTTTTTAGTTCTTTTCAATATACCACCGACGCTATTGTGAGCGAAAATGTATTTGATGATGATTTTATTCAAAATCAGAGTTTTACTAACGAAGATGGACTTTATCATCTATCGATGTCCTTAAGAATGAATAAAAAAGTACGTTTAGATTCTATTTCGACACTTAAATTTAAAACTCGATTAGTGAGTAATATTGATAATGATTTGGGTTATTTTGATGGCGAATTAGTAGAAAATCATAAACAAACCTATACCCCAACAGTTCGTGTAGAATTAGATTACAAAGATCAATTTAATATAGAGCCTTCTTATAGTGTAAGGTATTCAGAATCAAACTATAAGAATGAGGATTTTAAGAATCAAAAAACACTTATTCATAAACTTGGATTAGCCTTTTCGTGGAACCTCTCTGAACGTTTGGAGTGGGAAAATAGACTGAGCTACGTTTATAACCCGACAATAGCAAGTTCGTTCCAAAACGATGCGTATATCTGGAATTCGACTCTGAATTATTCTATGTTTAAAGACAAGGCCATATTGTCTGTCAAAGCCTACGATTTGCTAAATCAAAACACCAATGCCACTCAAAGCATCGGCGATAACTTCGTTAGAAACAGCCGAAGTTTAGTCCTCAAACGCTATATTATGCTGTCTTTTAGCTGGAAGTTTAATACCCTTGGCGCAAAAGGGAAGACAGGAAAGTTTCGTCATCATTTTTAGGTAAGAGCTCGTGTTGTAAGTCAAGGTTTTTTTCAAATGATATTTTTGGATATTGACTCTCGACTATCAACAGCTCTTCGCAAAAACGGAACACTAGGTTTTGGTAAAATTTTAATACCTTTGACCTGTAGGTTTTGATCATATTAGTTGTATTTTTTTTCAAGATTTTGAACAACAATTTTTTGAAAAAACAACCAGAAACTACCACAAAAACAATGTCTTATCAATGATTCAATTCAAAAAACATAAAAAAGCCATAGCCGTACTGATAGACCCAGGAAAACTGAGTTTAGAAGCCCTGCGGCCTTTGGTAGAATTGGCAATCAAACAGCAGGTAGATTATTTTTTTATTGGAGGAAGTTTGATGACCAACAACAGTTTGGAAGATTTGCTTTTGATGATAAAATCAGCTTGCGACATACCTTGTGTTTTATATCCGGGAAGTACGTATCAGATTAGTAGTCAGGCAGATGCTTGTTTGTTTATGAGCTTGGTTTCGGGCAGAAATCCTGAATATTTAATTGGTCAACAAGTTGTGAGCGCACCACTTTTGGCTGCTGCAAAACTCCAAACTATTTCAACGGCTTACATGCTTATTGCCGATGACATACAAAGTTCGGTAGCTTATATGAGTCAAACGCTGCCTATTCCCTCCCAAAAAACAGATTTAGCTTTGGCGACCGCTTTGGCAGCTGATATGTTGGGTTTTTCGTGTTTGTTTATTGATGCAGGATCTGGCGCCAAACACGCCGTACCGACAGAAGCCATTCAGCAGATTTCGAAACACATCAACAAACCTCTTTTGGTTGGCGGAGGTATCGATAGCAAAGTAAAGGCAGAAGCGAGCTATTTGGCTGGTGCCGATGTTGTTGTGGTTGGGAATGCGTTGGAGAAAAACATCGATTTCTTAAAAGAATTAGTGGAATTGAGAAATTCGTTTTTGGATAAACAACTTCATCAAAATTAAATAAAAACATGAAAATAGCAGCCTTTGGAGCTAGCACAAGCAGCACTTCTATCAACAAACAATTAGCAACGTATACATCAAGCTTATTGACTAAAACAGAGGTTGATGTTTTGGATATGAGGTCTTACTCAGCGCCTCTTTATAGTGAAGATGAAGAAAAAATAGGATTCCCTGAATCGATGAAAACGTTATCTGCGGAACTTAAAACTTATGATGGATTTATTCTTTCTTTGGCTGAACACAATGGATCTTTTGCTGCGGCGTTCAAAAACACGATGGATTGGCTGTCGAGAATAGATCGAAATATTTTTAATGACAAACCAATGCTTTTGATGTCCACATCGCCAGGAGCTAGAGGAGGTCAAACGGTTTTAGAATTTGCCACTTCTGCCTTTCCAAGAATGGGTGCAAAAGTAATGTCAAGCTATGCTTTTTCTAGTTTTTATGATAATTTTAAGGATGGAAAAGTTGTGAATGCTGACTTGAATAAAGAGATTGAAAATTTGGTCGTTCAATTTGAAAACGCACTTTAATAGCTGCCGATTGATTTAAAAATAGACTGAACCAAAACCCAATTCATTTTTTTTCAATACATTAGTTTTTCGATTTAAAATTTATGAAGTTACCAAAACGTCGTTATGGACAATCTCAGACGATTTCTACTGTTTTTCAGCAATTGCGTAAGCAATTTGACTGGGAAAGTAGAAGTTTGGAAACTCGGGTGGAGCAGGTTTGGGAGGCTGTTGCGGACGCTGAATTGGTCCAAAACACCGACAGAGTGTTTGTAAAACAACACATACTTTATGTTGTCCTTTCGCATTCGGCTTTGCGCTATAGAACACAGATTTTGGTGCCGATTCTGCTCCAAAAAATTCAAAACAAACTCGGCTCAAACCACGTTAAAGACCTTCGATTGATTTGAAACACATATTCTTTTTCATTTTTCTGTTCCACGTGAACATTTTGCTTTCTCAATCTTCTGAAAATCATAAACATCAGAAGTCTTTTAAGGTTTTTGTGCCTCATTTTAATCAGCTTGAAATCTATGGCGAATGCGCCGTTATTCTAAAACAAGATTCGGTTTGTAAACTGGAAATTATTACGGACAAAAAGAGCTTTAAAGCCATAGATATAGACCATCCTTTGGACAAGTTGGTGATAAAAGATGGCTCGTCGCCAAAGAGCAAACAAAGTCAATTTATTATTCATTATAGGCACCTCAATCAATTGACTTTGCATGGCGCAGTCAGTCTAAAAGAGTATTTACTTTGTGGGTTTGATAGTTTAGAAGTCGAGCTCAATGGGCGTTCGGAACTTAAGCTCGAGCTGTCGGCAAAACAATTGAAGGTTAAGCAAAATGGACAGTCTCATTTTAGACTTTCGGGCGAATGTAAGACCAGTCGGTTTGAGCTTAGTCAGTATGCCGTGTTGTTTTCTCAAGATCTTCATTCTCAATACATTAATATGTATTTGACTCAGTATGCCAAAGCCAAAATCAGGGCCGAATATACCCTAAGAGCCAGCTTAGATACGCATACCCGTTTAGACGTTTTCGGAAAAACCAAAGACCCTTTTGTTCGCCAAGCCGAAGGCAGCCAATTGATTTATCATAGCGACGAACTCGGCAAAAACCAAGACTAATCTTCAGCTCAACTGTTTTGAATCCTCCGCAATTATGCCCGTATTAGAATTTATAAGCCAAGCCTTAGAACTGAAAACATCCCAGATTCAGGTCGCGCTAAACTTTTTTGAACAAGCCTTTACCATTCCTTTTATTGCACGTTATCGGAAAGATGAAACTGAAAATTTGAATGAGGTTCAATTGGCTGATATTCAAAAACTTAAAAAACAATTTGAAGAGCTTGAAGCCAGAAAAAAGCATATTAAAGAACAGTTGAAAACTCAACATATTTCGGATGTAAATTTGCTGAAAGCCATTGACGAAAGTAAAACTCTGGCGGCTCTAAATCTGCTTTTTGAGCCTTACAAAATCACAAAACACAGCCTGTTTGATCGCGCCCAAAAAGCGGGTTTACAAACCTGTGTTTCGAAACTACTTTCCAAAACCAATGTTGATGTTGAGCGCTTAGCTCAGCAAAATTGTTCTTCAGAGTTTAAAACTAAAGAAGAGGTTTTACAAGGATTTGAAGCTTTGATTGAACATGAAGTGTTTAAACGTCATTACATCCAAACCTTCGAAAATGCTAAAAAACATGGACTTTGGACATCTGTTCTGAAAAAAGGCGTTTCGGAGGAAGAGGCTAATAAATTCAAAACGGTTTTGAATCTCGAAAAAAGACTACAATCTTGGGCTTCGCATCAATTTTTGGCCTTAGAAAGAGCTAAAGAACAAAAGGTTATTTCTGTTAAGTTGGTTGTTGATAATGAGTTTGTTATATCAAAATTGAAAGCAAAGCTTTACCATTCTGGCTTACAACAAAGTGATTTTGTGGAAGCCAGTATCAGTAAAGCATTTAAGAAAAAAATGCATCCAAAATTGACTAAAGACTTATGGAAAATATGCAAACAAAAAGCCGATGAAGAGGCTATTGCGGTGTTTTCTAAAAACTTGAATCAGTTGTTATTGAGTTCGCCTTTGGGCGAAAAACGGGTGATGGGCATCGACCCCGGATTTCGATCGGGATGTAAAGTGGTTTGTTTGGACGCCAAAGGACATTTGTTGTTCAACGAAACCTTTTATCCGCATTCGAAATCGGTTGTTGAAAAGGAAAAAGCAGGAAAAAAACTTCGAAGATTAATAGAAACCTACAAAGTTGAAGCTTTGGCTATTGGCGATGGAACAGCCGGAAAAGAGACCTTAGAATTTGCTAAAAAACAAACGACGTTTCTCAAAATTCCTGTGTTTTCGGTTGACGAAAGTGGAGCTTCGGTCTATTCGGCTTCGGCGGTGGCGCGGGCCGAATTTCCCGATTACGACATCACCGTGAGAGGCGCCGTTTCTATTGCTCGGCGCTTGATGGATCCGCTTTCTGAGCTTATTAAAATTGATCCAAAAGCCTTGGGTGTAGGGCAATATCAGCATGCGGTAGATCAAAAAAAATTAGGCGAAGCCCTCGATTTTAGCCTCAAACATTGTGTCAATCAGGTTGGACTAAACCTCAACACAGCCTCAGCGGAAGCTCTAAAATCAATTTCGGGATTGAGTCCGAGTTTGGCAAAGCGGATTGTTGAACATCGAAAAGTGTTAGGAAAATTTATTAATCGAAATCAGTTGAAAGAAGTCAAGGGTTTGGGCGAAAAAACCTTTCAGCAAGCCGCTGCTTTTCTCAAAATTTTTGATGGCGAACAGCAACTCGATCAATCTTTTGTGCATCCCGAACAATATCAACTACTTGCAGAACTTTGTCAGCTTTCGCTGGATGAAGATTTGAAGGTTTTTCAAACTAAAATAGCAACTTTAGACCACGATGCTATCCCCAAGAACAGCATCGGAAAACTGGCTTTTGAAGACCTCAAAACCCATGTTCTTAAACCAAACCTCGACCCGAGAAAACCACTTAAACTTTCGGCTTTTTCTAATAAAATCAAAACCTTTGATGACTTGTTTGTTGGACAGAAACTGACTGGTCGGGTAAAAAATATTACTAATTTTGGCTGTTTTGTCGATATTGGAATCAAAGAAAATGCACTTTTGCATATCTCCAAAATGGCAAAACAATTTGTGAGCGATGTGCATAGCATTGTGCAACTCAATCAGGTATTAGAAGTCAGCATCATAAACCTAGAAACCGAAACCAAACGCATCGGCATAAGCCTTATAGAATCATGAAAACAAACAGAAAACAAGCTCAAGAAGCTTTTGTGAGACTCCTCGATATTATGGACGATTTGAGGGAAAAATGTCCTTGGGATCAGAAACAAACCAACGAAAGTTTGAGTCATCTGAGCATCGAAGAATGTTTTGAATTGGTGGAAGCTTTGCGCGAAAATAATCCAGAGGAAATCAAAAAAGAATTGGGCGATTTGTTTTTGCATTTGGTGTTTTATTCCAAAATTGGAGAAGAAAACAACCAATTTACGGTAACAGAAGTTTTAAATTCAATTTGTGAGAAGCTGATTTACAGGCATCCACACATTTATGGCGACACCAAAGTAAAGGACGAAAAAGAAGTGCTCGAAAATTGGGAAAAACTCAAACTGAAAGAAAAAGGAAGTCAAAACTCGGTGCTTTCGGGTGTGCCAAAAGCACTTCCCGCACTCACCAAAGCTTACCGAATCCAGAGTAAAGTAAAAGGCGTGGGCTTCGATTGGGATGATATGGCGGACGTGAAAGCCAAAGTATTTGAAGAATGGGAGGAGTTACAAACCGAAATTGAGGCCGAACATCAGGCAAATATAGAATCTGAATTGGGCGATGTCTTTTTTGCGCTCATCAACTATGCGCGGCATTTGGGTATAAATCCCGAACAGGCTTTGGCAAAAACAAACAGCAAATTTATCCAGCGTTTTCAGTCGATGGAAACCGAAATTAAAACTCAAAATCTCGATATTACTGCAATGACTTTAGAAGAAATGGACGTGTTTTGGGCTTTGGCTAAGCTGAAGGAGAAGTATTAAATCTTTATTTAGGTTTTAGGATTCGCCCATATCCCAAATGTAGCTTTTGTTGTTATTTCCTCCAGTCTAAACCTTTTATTTCCTTTAACTTTGGAATTATGTTAAACCAATTTAGATTATCCTTTTTGAATTTTGATTTGAAAAATAATATTGCTCACATATTGTTATTAACAAAATCCAATTTACTGTGTTTATTAATGCCATCCAGAATAAATCATAACCATCTGAACCATATAAATTTGAATTAAAAACCCCTAAGAATAAAAAATAGATTTTATTTAGTATTCCATTACAACACTCCGTTGAGTTTTGCTATTAAACCGAACATGAAGAAAAATAAAGAAAAAATACAGAAACTATTGCTGTACGGGGCGCACGCTGCTTAATTCTTTAACGGAGTATTGTTATATTTGGCTATGGAAAAATTGAAAATTGTTTGGACAAAAAAAGCACGTCGTGTTTTTAATGAAAATGCTATTTACATGTCTAAAAATTGGTCTGAAAAAACAGTTAATGAATTTAGTTCTAAAGTCTTTGGTAACATCAATTTACTTTCTAAATTTCCTAATATGGGAGAATTTGATGAAAATCTAAATATGCGAAAATTATTAGTTCACCCTGATTTATATTTATTGTATCAAGTTGAAAATGAAGATTTAATCATTGTTTCATTCTTCAACAACAATCAAAAACCTATTGCATAAAAAAAGACAAAACGATTAGTTTTGTCTTTTTCTCATTTTTGCTAAATTCTGCATATCCTCTTCAATATCTTCTTGGCTGTAAACCCTGCCCTCTCTGTAGTCTTCTAAACTTTCGGCAATATCCATTTTCATTTGATATAGATAGTATTCTTTAGGCTTCAAAATCTTAGCTAAGCTCATCAATTCTTTTGTTGTGAAAGACAAATTTTTGAGTTTCCTGTAGAAAGTTGGCTGCGTCATTTTCAACGTATCTATTATATAACGTTTCTTGAAATGACTTTTTTCTATAAGCTCAGGTATTTTTCTTAAAACTGTTTCGTATTCTTGTATCTCGCTTATCATTTTTTGAGAATTTTTGTATAGCAAAGATAAGAAAATGTATTTTCATAATATATTATAGAACAAATAAAAGTTTAAACTATTCAGATTCGCCATAGAGTCAAATATATAATCATAACTGAAGTATCTTCATTGTCAAATTAACAGATTAAGGTGCAAATTAAAATCAATGAGGTATATTTGGCTATGGAAAAAATTAAGGTTATTTGGTCGTTAAATGCTTTACACGTAATGAAGCGTAGCGAAATGGAGTAAGAAAAGACAAGAAAAAAACAATAACGTAGTGAAACTAATCAATTAAGGATTTCTTAATAGTTAAAGAAAAATATACCAATCAAAAAGGACAAGCAAGGCTTAAAAATATGATAAGGTTTGAAGACTAAAATTATGAATGGCTAATATCAGAAACCGTTGCACAACCCCAATATAATGTCAAAAAATAGTACATATCAGCAATTTTCTCCTTCCGAAGAAGCCCTGTCTGAAGTTATTGATTCGTTTTGGGTGCATCATAATCCAGCGCAAGAAACTGAACGTGTGATTATTGCGCCAGATAGTTTTTTCAAGATGTTGGTTTATGTTCAGAACAATAAGGTGGTCAATTATTTTAAGACAGGCATTTGGACCGAGCCTAAACCTATTGACATTCCGCCACAGACTTATGTTTTGGGTTGTAGGTTCAATATTTTAGCTCCAGAATATCTTTTTAGAACCGAAATAGCTAAGCTAAAAAATACAAGTAAACAATTGGATTTGAGTTATTTAGGTCTTGATGAAATGGTGTTTGAAAATCATTCAGATGTCATCAAACAATGGGAGAAAAATTTACTAAAAGAAAGGGGAAAGAAAGCTATTGAGCCACACAAAAAGCGAATGGCACAAGCTATTTATCAAGCCAAAGGTTCGCTTAGCGCAAGCGAATTGTCCAATCAAATTTTTCTTACCAATAGAACCATAAATCGCTATCTGAACAAATATATGGGTTTATCATTAAAGTCTTATATCAGTATTCAGCGGGCTTTTCAGGCTTATATTAAAATCAGAAAAGGTGAATTATCTCCAACACTAGAATTTTACGATCAGTCACATTATATCCGGGAAGTAAAAAAATATGCTGGCGAATCCCCAAAACAAATTTTTAAAGGGATAAATGACCGATTTATACAATTTCGAAACATAAAACAGAACTAGATTTGCCTCTTTAAACCAAATCTAGTTTATATGAAATCCTTTATTTTACTCGCAACAAGCGCATTAGTTTTGCTGGCTTGCGAGACCAACACTCAAAACAGTGAGAAGAACAGCCAATCTGTAGATGAAAAAACACAAACCAAAGTTGAAGCTAAAGAATATGGGCTTCAGAACTATGCCGTAGTTTGGAACTGGTCAACCGATGATGTTGAAAAAGTATCCTCGCTTAGTTCACAAATATCAGCCGATTTGATGAAGCTTTGGAAAAAAGGAAAGGTTGAAAGTGTATATTATAATGCTGACGCTAAAGAAGATAAGTTGGCGCATTTTCCTAATATTTCATTCTTCCTAAAAGCAAAAACGAAGTCTGAGGCCGAATCTACACTCAACAGCCTAACGGTAGTTAAACACAACGTGGCTAGTTATACGCTTTTTCCTGTTGGTTCACTTTGGCTAAAAAAGGAAACAAAGTCAAATTATGGCGGTCTGACAAAGGCTTTTGTTTCGGTCTGGACAACAACTATTTCAAGTGCTGAACTTGAAAACAAGGCTAATCTTGAGCTTATAAAACAACAAAGCGACACCATTTTGAAGCTTTGGAAAAAAGGAACGATAGAAAATGTATATTTTGATATCGAGGGCACTCAAAAGCAAAATAAAAAGCAAGATTTTGTCTTTTTTATCAATAGTAAATCAATGCAAGAAGCGCGTGAATTGTGCGAATCCTTACCGTTTAGCAAAAATAAATTAGCAAGTTTTGAATTACACGAAGTGGGTGAATTTTGGATGGGAAATTCTAAACAATAATTCTTAAAACAAAAGCTCATGCGTCATTTAAAACAAGAACTATATTTTCCGATTGTTGTCTTTATTCATTTTGTGTTTTGGGGTATAGACCTCTATAATTATGGAGGTTCATTTACCGAAACCGATGCCGACACCATGTTTTTTGGCATGATAAACGGCACTTGGGCAAATCCGCACCGCATTCTTGGCGAAGTGTTTTCGTCTTGGGTTGTTACCGTTTTTGCTTTCAATTTTTTGATGGCTACACGTGCCAAATGGGTTGAACGACTGTTTGGAGGCTTGGACAAGATGTATTTAATTCACAGAAGGTCTGGCGTTATAGCTGTTTTTCTGCTTTTAGCTCACTTTTTGGTTGTGCCAAGAGACAT
The DNA here is from genome assembly GCA_049609625.1 of Flavobacteriales bacterium. Lineage (GTDB taxonomy): Bacteria > Bacteroidota > Bacteroidia > Flavobacteriales > CAJXXR01 > JBMYYR01. Next base: position 23,354 of record JBMYYR010000015.1, read on the forward strand.
TGATTTTAATCCAGGAAAACCACTTGGTTTCTATGCTTTTGTGCTGATTATTATTGGTGTTATTCTTTCTGCTGCGCCTATTTTCAAAAAGAAAATACCTTACCATAAATGGATTAATATTCATAAATTAATGGGCTTGTTCTATGTTTTGGGTGTCATTCATGGTTTGATGGTTGAGTCGCTGATAAAAGAACTTCCTATTACTCGAGTTTATGTCTTTGGGATGGCTTTTGTTGGTGTAGCTGCGTGGTTCTATCGTGCCTTTTTGTTCCGATTGTTCAATAAAAAACTAAGCTACACGGTTGAAGAAGTCAATGTACTTTCAGATGAAATTTCTGAACTGATTTTGAAACCAAAAGATAATAAACTGAAGTTTTTGGCTGGTCAATTTGCCTTTTTCACGTTTCCTTCCATGAGCAAAAAAGAACAACATCCATTTACCATCAGTAGTCATCCTTATGAAGACCATTTGCGAATAACGGTGAAAGGTTTGGGGGATTATACAGATAGTTTAGGCGACAAAATCTCGATAGGAGAGGAGGCTTTTGTTGAAGGACCTTACGGTCATTTTTCTTCGAGTTACATCAAAGAAAAAGAACAAATTTGGATTGCTGGAGGTATCGGAATCACGCCATTTTTATCTTTATCCAAAGATATGTACCTCAATAATCTTACACTTTTTTGGTGTGTCAATACCGAAGAAGAAGCCTTATACAAAGAGGAGCTGGAGGCCATTGCAAAGGAAAATCCGAAGTTTAATTTGGTTATTTGGTCGTCTAAAACTCAAGGTCATTTGAGTTTAGAAAAAATGAAGATCGATCAACCAAAATCAAAAGGCTACCTTATTTGCGGCCCACAAGCCTTAAAAGAAGGTTTGACTAAACAATTGAAATCGGCAGGCGTGAGTTCGTCATCAATTTATGATGAAGAATTTGCATTTAGATAAAAACATAAGTCTAAACTATTAACCTAACAACACAAAAAATGAAAAACAAGAATCTAGTAATCAGCGGTTTATGTATGTCTCTGGCGGGATTGTCCGTTTTATTTTCTCAAACGATTGGGGTTCAGACTGCACAAGTTTTAGTGCCAGTATTTTTTATCCTTGGAGGCTATTTTTCGTATGCCTTCTCAAAGCAACTTAAAGACATCAAAGTTGGAAGACAATTTCACTTATTTCAAGCTATTGGAATGCTTGTTTTTGGTGTTCTTGTAGCCTTTATTCCAGATAGTCTCGAGAGTTTCTTGAAGTTCGTAACCTACTTTGTGATGTGCTTCGGATTCATAGAAATTAGCTTTGGATTGATGGCTATTGGTTCAAACAAAACCATCAAATGGAATATAGTTTCTTTCCGATTAATTTCGGGAGTTTTAGCTCTTATTGGTGCTTTTGTTATTTTGATGACCTCCATGACCGACGCTCTAAAATCTTTAACAATTGCAGGTATTTTGTTGCTAATTAGTGGTATTGCCTTTATTGTTTTTGCTCAAAAGTTGAAACGAGCTTAAGTTTTAGGCCTATATCTTTTCAATAATTCTGGATGAAATTTTGAGTATTTAGGCTGTTCAATCAGCTCTTTAAATACAATTTGTAATTGCTTATCAACGTTGCGGAAGTTATATCTCGAAATATAACTTCGGCGCCTTTCAGCGTAACTGTTTTTTTGCCAATCTTCTTGTTTGAGATTGTTGTGCAGAAGATCATACTGTTCAATTAAAACTTGAATAAGCTCATAGCTTTCTGCCGACCTTGGTGTGTGATGTTGCAGTTGATTTAAAATAGACTGAGGGTGGGCATAGTACCATTTATCACTACGCCAGTCATATTTGACACTTGGTTTAAAATTGTGAATCATTATTTTCTGTAGAATAATGACTTCTAAAGGCGCAGGTTCGGTATGGCTTAAGACTGATTTGGCGTCTAAAACTTGTGCGTAATTTGCATCAGAATGTTTTTGTTTCAGCGCTGTAATGGTCGCTTCGCTAAAATTGATATTGTATTTTGATTTTGCTATATTTATTTGATTATCAATATAGTTATAGTCATTTTTAAAATCATTAAAATAGGCTTTATTGATTATATCTTGATCAACAGAAAGCGTAGAACATAAAATAACCGAAAAGGCAATACAAGCCAAAAGAGATAAAACAAACCATTTTCCGATTCTATAAAAAAGACGAACGATATACCAGTTCTGGAGAAACAACGCTAATGGTATTAAAACAAAAATAATCCAGTAATCTTGATGTAAATTTAGATGTTGGGAATAGGATTTTGTTCCATACAAAACAATACTGATAACAAAACAAAAACGTGTAAAACACAATAAAACAATCCAAAGTATTAACTGTGCATTTAGCGAAGCATAACGCTTAAAGAGTCTAACGTTCCGTTGATTTGTTTTTTTAACATCAATCCAAAGCCAAATAGAGGTGGAAAGTCCTAAAACGGAAGAAAGTATAGCATAGAAATAATCATAAAATCTAAATTCATAGGAATCGAAAATGACTAAATCAGAGTTTTCTGCTGAAAACATTCTGGTAAATTCTCTAAAATAACTCAAAATTAGAAACAATACTAGGGCGAATAATATTCCAGAAATTAATCCAAACCAAAATCGTTGGTTACCTATTTGGTGTATTGATAATTGTTCTTTTTTGAATCTTAGCATTGAGGTTTCATTATATTGTAAAGATACATTATGACTATAAAAAAACCAAGATCAAAAAAACCAAATACCGTTTTGATAATTTATAGCCTTAAAATCCCCACCAATTCTTCCATACCTTCACTAGCGCCCTTTGAAATAACTCGAATACGATCACTTTTTAGTTCGCTGTGCCGATAAGGATCTATGATAAAAACGGAAGCAGTTTGTGGAGCAAAATGAATCAAACTAGCAGCGGGATAGACTTCCAAAGAAGTTCCTAAAACCACTAAAATATCCGCTTTTTCGACAAGTTTTTCTGCTTTATCCATATTTGGAACCGCTTCGCCAAACCAAACAATATGTGGTCGGAGTTGATGACCTTCAGGACATAAATCGCCTAAATGCAAAGGTTTTTCCCAGTTTTTGATGTAATTTGGATTACCAACACTTCGTATTTTTCGCAATTCGCCGTGTAAATGCAAAACAGAAGAACTTCCAGCGCGCTCGTGTAAGTCGTCAACATTTTGAGTGATAATTTCAACATCAAAATCTGATTCTAAATCAGCGATAGCCAAATGTCCTTTGTTGGGGTCAACCTCAAAAAGCTGCTGCCTTCTTTGGTTATAAAAATCTAAAACTAATGCAGGATTTTTTTCAAAACCAGCTGGGCTGGCGACTTCATAAATATCATGACCTTCCCACAAACCGTCAGCATCTCTAAAGGTTTTGATGCCACTTTCGGCACTCATACCTGCGCCAGTTAAAAAAACAATGTTTTTTCTCTTTTTTGTGTGCATTAAGCCATAGATTTCAGCAGATAGAGCATATCTTTTAATCGGTGAGAATAACCCATTTCATTGTCATACCAAGCTACAATTTTCACCATTTTCCCAACGACAGAAGTCAATTCAGAATCGAAAATACAGGAATGTGTATTACCAATAATATCGGTAGAAACTATGGGGTCGGTTTGATATTCTAAAAACGGTTTTAAATCTGTTTTTGAGGCGGTTTCGAATGCTAAATTAACTTCTTCGGCAGTGATGTTTTGATTGACCACAAAAGAAATATCGGTCAAAGAACCATTGGGAACAGGCACTCGAATCCCACAGCCACCAAGCTCCAAATGCGGAAAAAGTGTCGAAATGGCTTTTGCGGCTCCTGTCGTTGTAGGCACAATAGAACAAGCTCCAGCACGGGCTCTTCGCAGGTCTTTGTGAGGTTTGTCGTGCAAAGATTGATCGCCAGTATAAGAATGTACAGTAGTGATGTAAGTGCTTTCGATTTCGAAGAGTTCTTCCATTATTTTAACCATCGGAGCAGCGCAATTGGTTGTGCAAGAAGCATTTGATATAATTTTATCTTCGGGTTTTAGGCTATTTTCATTAACGCCCAAAACAATCATCGGAATATCTGCGCTTTTGGCTGGCGCCGAAAGGAGTACTTTTTTTGCTCCAGCATTTAGGTGTTTACTAGCCAAGTCTTTAGTCAAAAAATGCCCTGTAGCTTCAACAACGACATCAATGTCTAAAGCTTTCCAATCTAACTGTTCTGGATCTTTTTCTTGAAAAAAAATGGTGTTTTGTGTACCTACTTTTAATTGGTTACCATCTAAAGTCAAAGGTAAATTTAGTCCGCGATGAACCGAATCGTATTTTAATAAATGAACCAAAGATTTGGCATCGCCGAGGTCGTTTACGGCAACAATTTCGATGTCTTCGTTTTGACAAAGCACACGATAGAGCACTCTCCCAATCCGACCAAACCCATTGATGGCTATGCGCATAGTTGCTGTTATAAAATGTGTTTTTCGGCGTGATAGGATGAACGCACCAAAGGCGAACTTTCAAAATGACGGAAACCCATTTTTAGTCCAATCGTTCGATATTTTTCAAATTGTTCTGGTGTGATAAACTCCTGTACTTCAAGGTGTTTTGGTGTTGGTTGTAGGTATTGACCTAAAGTAATGACATCAACTTTTGCAGCTTTCAATTCCTCCAAACTAGCCAAAACTTCTTCTTCGGTTTCCCCCAAACCAAGCATAATTCCCGATTTAGTTTTTACTCCACCATCTTTTAAGGCACGTAAAACTTCCAAACTTCGGCTATATTTTGCCTGTATTCTAACTTCTCTAGTCAATCTTTCCACAGTTTCCATATTGTGAGAAACCACTTCGGGCGACACATCAATAATACGTTGAATTTGCTCAGCTTTACCTTGAAAATCAGGAATTAAAGTCTCAAGTGTTGTGGTCGGACTCACACGTCGGATGGCCTTCACGGTTTCGGACCAAATAATAGATCCACCATCTTTCAGATCATCTCGGTCGACTGATGTTACTACGGCATGCTTTACGCCCATTAATTTCACAGAACGTGCAACTTTCTCAGGTTCAGACCATTCCACTGCTTTTGGTTTTCCGGTCGATACCGCACAAAAGCCACAAGACCGCGTACAAATATTTCCCAAAATCATAAACGTAGCCGTCCCAGCGCCCCAACATTCGCCCATATTCGGGCAATTTCCGCTTTCGCAGATGGTGTGAAGGTCGTGTTTAGAAACCAAAGACCGTACTTTTTTAAAGTTTTGACCTGTTGGCAATTTCACGCGAAGCCATTTGGGCTTACGTTTCATGAGTGGTTTGGCTGACGTTGTGCTTTCTTCCGACATAATTTAGTGATTTAAAAGCTTGATTACACTTTCATTATATCTTTTTCTTTTTCATCAAAAATAGCTTCTGCTTTTGATGAATACTGATTGACAAGGTCTTGAATCTTTGTCTCTCCGTCTTTTCCAGCATCTTCCGATAAGCCATCTTTCACTAAACTTTTAATAAAATCGTTAGCAGATTTTCTGGCATTTCTCAAACCGACCTTACAGTCTTCAACTTCTGTTTTGGCTTTTTTTACGAGCTCACGTCGACGTTCTTCGGTAAGTGGCGGAATAGAAATAATAATCATTTCGCCATTGTTTTGTGGATTCAGACCCAAATTGGCGTTCATCACACCTTTAGCAATCTCGTCCAACATCGATCGTTCCCAGGGTGTTACAGTCAAGGTTCGAGCATCCGGAGTAGCTACATTGGCAACCTGAGCCAAAGGCGTTGCTGCGCCGTAATAATCCACCATCACCGAGGAAAGCATAAAACTATTGGCTCTTCCGGCTCTGATCTTACCTAAGGATGTGTTAAGGTGCGAAATGCTGTTATCCATTTGCTCTTTCGCTTGGTCGAAGCAAAATTCTAATTCTTCAGACATAGTAATCTTGTTTTTTTTGATGTGCCACGCAAAGATACAAATTCTTTGGCTTGTAACTTTTGTTTTTTTTTGATGATAAGGCAGGTGGAGTTTATGTGTTCGGAATTACATTTAGCTTAGCTAATCGCTTTGAGCTTAGAGTCTTGTGCTATCCTTGCAGAAATTGTTTAATTTTGTGCTTTGCTTTTTCCTATTGCATACATAATCGCATACATGACCGCATACATGTATTTTTAGCCAAAATTCTTTTGTTCAATCTTCACATCTTTTAGTATTTATGGTAGCCTTAAACACGTATCGACCTCTTATGATTTTAGTAAAACAACTAAGCTGTTTGTTGATGTTTCTAACGATTTGTTTAGAAACTTTTGGACAAAACACCAAACAAATTTATAGCGATTTAAGTCGTTATACGACTAAACAAAGTAAACAAATGAAAGCTAATGAGGGTGGTTTTCAGTTATATTACCTAACAAAAGAGCACAACGGATTTTCTTTTAGTGCTGGCTTTTCAGATTCCATCCGCCATATAAATTCATCGACCATATTTAATATCGGAAGCACCTCTAAGACGTTTACGGCCTATATCATTTTAGATTTGATTGAAAAAGGGGTGCTAGATCTGGAAACTCCATTAACGAAACACCTTAAATTTAAGACAGAAATTGACAAAGACATCAGCATCCGTCAAGCTCTAAATCACACCTCGGGCATTGAAGATTTTTTGAAAGATACCTTGATCAACCATTACATCATGTCTGACACGGTTATCCTTTCCGAGAAAAACATACTATCATCATTACATCAAAATGAATCTAAAACCTTTAATTATTCAAATTCAAACTATTTTCTTTTGTCAAAAGTCATTGAAAATAGACTTGATAAACCTTATCAGCTCGTGTTGGAGGATTATATCCATCACTTAGGTTTGTCCAACACCTATGCCGTTACAGGTCGTTATATTCAAGACCTAGCTCATCCCTTTCATTCTGGCTTTGATTTATGCCAGCTTATAGATTTTGAATACTACTCGGTGTATTGTAAAGGCGCTGGAGCTATGGCTTCTAACAGTAAAGATATGGCCTATTTTTTCAATAATTTGCTGAGCAAAACTAGGGCTAGTAACATTGGAAAAACACAACTAAAATCAACACAAAACGATTCTGATTTCGGATTTGGTTTAGAAAAAACATCAATGGATGGCCATATATTCTACGGGCATCCAGGAGACAATGTGGGTTATTCCAGTAGAGTATTTCATTCTGAAGAACACGACTACACTTTGGTTGTGCTGTTTAACAATTCTGATTATCCGTACATTAAAAATGTATCCACTGAGTTGTTGCAGATATTGATAAAAAATCACAAGGTTCAGCAGAACAAATAGGCTTCGTTTTGTTAAATTTGATAGCATTCAGCCCCAAATTATTAATAGTTCAAAAAAAAAAATAAAAGAGGTTTTATATGGAATTACTAAAGTTGTATAATATTGTGCTGTTTGATGGTAATTGTATGATTTGCAGTAAGTTTGTTAGGGTTTTGTTGAAGCAGAGTTCATCCGATTTGATTTTTGTTTCTTCTGTTTCTCAAAAAGGAATGGACTTGCGTCAAGGCCTCAATATAGTTATTGATGACTCAAAACTGGATTCAATTTTTTTTATAAAACGTCAAACACGTGTTTTGTTAATGAAGTCGGAGGCGGTTATAGAAATTCTAATGCTGTGTTCTTGGTTTTATCGAGCTCTAGGGCGCATGATTGCTGTATTGCCAAAGCGTTTTAGGGATTCGGCCTATGATGTTTTGGCTAATAATAGAATGCGTTTCGGAAAAGGATCTAATACATGTAAGCTAGATCAATCTAGAGTGTTTTTTTAAACAGTAAGGTTCAATCAGCACATAGCTTATTTTTTTAATACAAGTAACCCTTTTTCTTCCAAAATCGGATAAGGAGATAGCCGAAAAGTGCGCCCGAAAGATGAGCAAAATGAGCGATATTGTCCGCAACAAAAAAGCCTTGATAAAGCTCAATCAGAATCAAAATAGCCATCATATATTTAATTTTCATCGGAATCATAAAATAAATAAGCACGGTTTGATTGGGGTACATCATTCCAAATGCCACCAAAATAGCGAATACCGCACCCGAGGCACCAAGTGTTGGCACATTAACAACTTCCGAAATACTTTGCCAAGGTTCTTGAACGGGATGGTAGCCAAATTTGATATTATAAATTTCGGAAAGCTGGTCGGGCGTCATATAGTCTTCAATTAGAAACGAAAGTTGAATGTCTTTGGTAATCAGATACAAAACGGCGGCACCAATTCCCGAAAGGGCATAAAATTGCAGAAAACGTTTAGAGCCCCAAACATTCTCTAAGGTATAGCCAAACATCCAAAGCTCGAACATATTTATTGCCAAATGACCAAAACTGGCATGTAGAAACAGATGGGATACGAGCTGCCAGGGCCGAAACATGGCACTATCCCAATGGAACAAAGCAAGATGTTCTTTGATGTCAAATCCTTGATCTTGGAGAAGCCCAGAAAGGTCTAAAAGAAAAAATAAACCATTGATTATCAGTAGGTTTTTAACAACTGGCGGTAGTAGAGAAAAGCGTTTAGCTTGTAATTGCATTGGTCGTTTTAGTTTAGCTTGGCCTCAATATCGTTGAGGGTCCAAGTATGGTGAATGGATTTTCCGTTGGGGTCTAAAGTTGAGTTTTGGCAAGCGAAAAGCTGATCGATTAATTCGCTCATTTTGGTCGAATTTAGAGTTTCGCCTGTTTTTATACTCATGTGTTTGGCGTAATGTTTTGCCATCAAAACCGACAAATCTGTTGGTGTTTCAGTCTGATGTTTATGGTGTTGAATCACGTCTTCGATTAGAGCTTTTATTTGCGCCTCATCACTTTCAAAAGGGATACCTTTTATTGAAATACCTTGCTTGTCGTCTATCAAAAAATCAAATCCTAAACCCTCGATAGCTGGTTTGAGTTCTTCAAAAATCAATTGGTCATCAGGCGACAGCCGAAGATCTATCGGAAACAGCACTTGCTGGCTTAGGGCTGTTGTTTTTTGAATGGCAGCCAAATGGTGTTCAAACAAAATACGCTGGTGGGCGCGGTTCTGATTAATCAAAATAAAACCAGATTTTACTGGCGTTAAAATGTATTTTTTATGAAGCTGAAACACCAAAGAATCTGATTTTATATCTTGATTATCAAAAAGTTGACGATCTTCTTTTGAGCCATTTTGCGCCAAAGGTTGAAGGTCTAAAAATCGTTTCCAGTCCGATCCGCTTTGTGTTTCGCTTGGTTTAGATTTTGATGAGAAATGATAAGCTTCTCCGCTTGTTCGGTTTGCTTTTGTTGAGCTATTTTCTAAGTCGAATGGATTGAAATTAGGGTCGTTGCTCAAGCTCGGATGCGTCGGAAGAGCCGATGGATTGTTGAGCAAAGGGCTCACGTCATAGTCTTGGTTGGTGTCGAAATCGATACTTGGCACAATATTGAACTGACCCAGAGATTTTTTGATGCAGGCCTTTAGAATAGAGTAAATAAAGGTTTCGTTTTCAAATTTTATTTCTGTTTTTGTCGGATGAATATTAACGTCGATACTGGTTGGCGGCACCGAAATATGAACAAAATAAGATGGATAATGTTGGTCTTTCAAATGGCCTTCTAAGGCTTTAGAAATAGCATGGTTGAGGTAATGATTTTTGATAAATCGGTCATTAACAATAAAAAATTGCTCGCCTCTCGATTTTTTTGCAAACTCAGGTTTGATTATAAACCCTTGAATAGTAGCTAGTTCTGTTTTTTCTTCAATCGGAACTAATTTTGATTCCATCGCCTTGCCAAACAAAGCAACAATCCGTTGTTTGAGGTTTGATGCTTTTAGCTGATAGAGTGTTTTGCTGTTGTGGGTCAACGAGAATCCGATGTGCGGATAGGCCAAAGCCACGCGCACAAATTCATCCTGAATAAATCTAAATTCGGTACGGTCGGTTTTTAGAAAATTCCGCCGAGCAGGTACATTATAAAAAAGCCGTTTTACTTTGAAATTTGAACCATCGGCGCAAGCAATTGGTTCTTGCGAAAGTGTTTTTGAACCCTCAATAACCAATTTTGTTCCTAAACTCAAGTCGGCTGTTTTGCTCTGCAATTCGACCTGAGCAATGGACGCGATAGAGGCTAAAGCTTCGCCTCGAAAACCGTTTGTGCTCAAATTGAATAAATCTTCCGCTGTTTTGATTTTGGAGGTAGCGTGGCGATCAAAACAAAGCCGGGCGTCTGTTTCCGACATGCCTTTGCCGTTGTCTACAACTTGAATAAGCGTTTTGCCCGAATCTTTTACCAATAAATCAATCTGGCTGGCTTGTGCATCTACAGCGTTCTCTAGCAGTTCTTTAACCACCGAGGCTGGGCGCTGGATGACTTCGCCTGCCGCAATCTGATTGGCAATGTTGTCGGGAAGTAAATAAATATGCTGACTCATAAATTTCGTTTTCGAACTCAGCAAATATACTCAAAACTCTTTTGATTTATTAGAACATCTAAAGTGTTCGCGTGTTTTAATTTATACTACTGATTTTCAAATTAAATTAACAAAAAAAGGGAATGCTACGTCATTAAAAAAGTAGCACTCCCTTTGTTTTGGTTTGAAAGAAATTTCTTTAGTAGAAATTTCCTCTAAGGTCTTCAATGTCTGCATGATCTCTCAATGCGGGAACAAGTTCTTGCGATACTCGTGGAATAAATCCGTTAGATATTTGAGACTTAATAGCTTCATAATCATTGCTTTCTGGAGCTTCGTTGAAGCTTGTTACTTTAGCAATCATCACACCTGAAGTTCCGGTAACAACACCCGAAACTTGATTTGCTTCAAGACCCATAATTGCTCCAACGGCAATGGGGTCATAGCCAAGTCCAGTAACTGTATTTCCGGCTAAAGAAACATTGGAAAAATCTTTAATCTCGACGCCAAGCTTAGATGCTGCGTCTTCTAAAGACGATGAGCCTTGAGCTAAATTAGCTAAATACGCTTTTGCTTTTTCTTGATTTGCTTGTGGACGAATTTGCTCTTTTACTTGTTCAAAATTTTGGTAACCTTTTTCATTTTTTGATACCAATCTAACAACAATGTAGTTGTCGTCGATAGAAAATCGAGTTAAGTCTCCAATTTCTCTTTTTTGACTAAACGCCCAATTTTTGATTTGCATATCGTTTCCAACTCCTGGAATAGTCGTCATGTTCATTGTAATGAAAGGAGCATACGAACGTTCTGTTGTCAAGGTCTGTTTTGCTGTCTCAAAACCATTTTTCTCTAATTCAACAGCAAAATTTCCTGCTTTTGTAAATGCTTCTTCATCTGTTTCTTCCGATGGCACAACTTCTCTGCTAAACATGGCAACCTGAACTGAATCGTTTCTTCTGTCCATCAAGCGTACCATTTTGTATTGTCCTAATTCAAAATAAGGACCGTAAACATATCCAATATCTTTAGAATGCATCATCGAATCAATACGCATATCAAGTTGACCTTTAGCAAAATACATCGGATTGAATGGTAAGTCTGAATGTTCTCTTAAAAATGCATTCATCTCTGTGGTGGTTTCAAAACCTTGAATTGTATCGTTGACTTTGAATTTCTCGTTGAACTCAATTTGTGTTGATTTCAGTTTAATCAATTCAGCCATTGTCGCTTGATTATCAGTATTGGAAGGCTGAACTTCAAACACAGCATATTCCACTTGGCGAGAAGCTTCCGACTTAAATTTATCTTTATTCTTGTTGTAATACGCCAATAAATCAGCCTCATCAGCTGTTTTGTTTTCCTGCGCTACACTTGAATAACTTTTATAAACAAATTGCCCAGCTGCTGTTCGCGATTGGTTTTGGTAATAGCGTTTAGCTTCAGTTTCTGACGCAAAATAGGATTGAGAAACCAAAGTAGATAGTTTGGTTCTAAGTCTTTGATTTGTAATAAGTTTTACAGCATAATTGTATCGACGTCTATCGTTTGTTTTCATGTTGGTAAGAAAATTTGATAGCTGATCTGCTGTAATGTCTTGCCCTGGAGGAATTTGAAACAATTGCTTTACAAAAGGATCGATTTCGTGCCCTTCATAACCCGTCATCGAAAAGGTTAATTCATCAGCGCTAACCGAAATTCCTGTATTTTCGTACTCTTCGTTGAGAATAATTGATTCAATTTTTTCGTTCCACAAACTTGCTCTAAGTTCGGCTTGATCTGTTCCTGGAGCTTGTAAAGCCGCTCGACTTTGAAGTTCAATTTCGAAGTCTTTTTGGTCTATGGATTCGCCATTAACTTTAGCCATTACACTCTGATTTCCAGAAAACAACGAGCCGCCGCCGCTAAAAAGATCTTGCAAAACAAATGCAGCTAAAGCAAGTCCTATAAATCCAATAAGTAAACCCGATCGTTTACGTATACTTTCTAATGATGCCATGTATGAAATACTTAGTTTTATTTTAAGGGGACGAATATACAAAAGAATCTTGAATGTAGGAAATCCTTTTTTGACTTACTTTTTATTGAATTTTTGATGATTTTTTAAACTCAAGCATTTTATACTTTTCCAATGTTTTTACACTAGTTTTTTTAAACTTATCTTTGTCCTCAAAATTTGAACTTATGAGAGTGTTTTCTGACCAAGAACTTGAACGAAGAGAGAAATTAGATAAAATCAGAGCTTTAGGAATAGAAGCCTACCCGGCTGATTTATACCCTGTTGATCACTATTCAAAAACCATTTTAGATGGATTTGATGAAGCTGAGAACAATTTTCAGTCGGTGTGTTTGGCTGGTCGCCTGATGTCGGATCGATTGCAAGGTAAAGCGGGCTTTTTAGACCTTCAGGACAGTCAGGGTAGAATTCAACTCTATCTCAACCGCGACACCATTTGCCCAGGCGAGGACAAAACATTCTATCAGAAATTTGTAACCAAACTTCTCGATCGTGGCGATTTTATTGGTGTAAAAGGTCGAACCTTTGTTACCAAAAAAGGCGAAACAACCATTTGGGTTGAAGAATTGACCTTATTGAGTAAAACTTTACGTCCGCTTCCGGTTGTGAAAACCGATAAAGATGGACAAATTCACGATTCATTTTCCGACCCAGAACTACGTTACCGCCAGCGTTATGTAGATTTAGTGGTCAACCCAGAATACAAAGACATTTTTGTAAAACGAACTAAGTTATTTTCTGCCATGCGTCAGTTTTTTAATGATGCTGGCTATTTAGAAGTCGAAACACCAATTCTTCAACCCATTCCGGGTGGCGCTGCGGCACGTCCGTTTATCACGCATCACAATGCTTTGGATACATCTTTGTATATGCGAATTGCCAACGAACTTTATCTCAAAAGATTGATTGTTGGTGGTTTTGATGGCGTGTATGAATTTTCGAAAAACTTCAGAAATGAAGGTATGGACAGAACGCACAATCCGGAGTTTACAGCAATGGAAATCTATGTGGCTTACAAAGATTATAATTGGATGATGGACTTCACTGAAAAGTTGTTGGAGCATTGTGCCATAGCTGTAAATGGATCTACAAAAGCGACTTTTGGTGAACACGAAATCGATTTTAAAGCGCCTTACAAACGTGTAACTATGCGTCAGGCGATTATAGATTTCACAGGTTTTGATATCGATGGAAAATCGGAAGATGAACTGCGCGAAGCTGCAAAATCTATGGATATTGAAGTTAATGCTACCATGGGTAAAGGCAAATTGATTGATGAACTTTTTGGAGAAAAATGTGAAGGTAATTACATCCAACCAACCTTCATTACGGATTATCCAAAAGCTATGTCGCCGCTAACGAAAGTACATCGCGACAATCCTGAACTTACCGAACGTTTTGAACTGATGGTTTGCGGAAAAGAAATTGCCAATGCCTATTCTGAGCTCAACGATCCTATCGACCAACTCGAACGTTTCGAAGAGCAACTCAAACTGTCAGAAAAAGGGGATGATGAGGCCATGTTTATCGATCAAGATTTTATCCGTGCTTTAGAATTCGGAATGCCTCCAACTTCTGGTTTAGGTATCGGAATGGATAGATTAATTATGTTTCTGACAAACAATCCATCGATTCAAGAAGTCTTGTTTTTCCCTCAGATGAAACCTGAGAAAATAAAAAAACAAACTCAAGGCTTAGAAGGAAATTTAAAAGTTGTTTTCAACGCTTTAGAAGAACACAAAAATGAAAACCATCAACTTGAATTAAGTGTACTCAAAGAATTTTCTAAATTATCAAATAAAAAGTTTGACAAAACGCTAAAAGAACTTAGAAATCAAAATTTTATTAAAACAATAAAAGAAGACGACAGGATACTTGTTGAAGATATTTTTTGGAATTTTTCAGATTAGTGATAATCTCTGCGGTGAAAAAAACCAACCGCAAAGTCGCAAAGTTCGCAAAGAAAAGCCTCTGCGTTCTCTGCGTCTCTGCGGTGAATAAAAACC
>JBMYYR010000016.1:0-26288 GCA_049609625.1 Flavobacteriales bacterium
TTTCGTATTCAATTTCAGCTCAATATTTTTATCATTATGGTGGAAAATCAAAACTATCAACAGAAAGAAAGCCTTGGTTTCTGAAACTTGGGTTAACTCATATTCATGATGAATCTGAATATACAATTAGAACGTACAAATATGTGAACACTCAGGTAGGAAGAGAAAACAATTTTTCACAGAAATTTGGCATAAGATTAGATTTAGGACTTTTTTACGAAGTACACAAAAAAGAAATTAAAAAGAAAGAACCCTTATTTGATTTGGATTTGAATCTTGATTTTAAAGTATTGCCCGCTTTTGGTTTGGTTTTCTATTACAAAATTTAGAATAAAACTCATTTCTTCGAGCTATCCCAAAATCATTAACCAGAAAAAACTACATCTCCCAAGTATTCTTACCTTTTAGCAAAGCATCCAAATCACCGGAATGTTCAAGTTGATCATTTAAAGCTTCTTCATAGCGAAAGCGTTTTTCTTTGTAGAAAATACCGAATGGACGTGGTAAATCATCTTGACTATCAAATAATTGGGTAAGAATATAAGCTTTAGTTTTACTCGAAGAATCATGAATCCAAAGTTCATCCTCTCGACAATCTTCCAGACGTTTGGCTTTTGGTTCTAAACCATCCAAAACCAAAGCCCAGTCGTTGTTTTCGCCATAAATAAGCGGCTCACCTTCCACTAAATTCAGAACGGTTGTTTTTTTCTGACTTTTATCGGTGAATTTTTCAAAGGCTTTGTCATTAAAAATCACACAATTCTGATAAATTTCAATCAAAGAGGTGCCTTTGTGTTTTTCGGCTTCAAGAAAAAGTTGTTTCATTTGTTTAGGATCTCGATCATGCACTCGGCTAATGAACGTTGAGCCTGTTCCCAAAGCTAAAGCTAATGGATTAAACGGATGATCTACAGAACCTTGCGGTGTAGATTTGGTTACTTTTCCCACTTCGGAAGTTGGAGAATATTGACCTTTTGTTAGGCCATAAATTTCATTGTTGAACAACAAGACATTCATGTCCAAATTCCGTCTAAAAAGATGAATCAAATGGTTTCCACCAATCGAAAGCGCGTCGCCATCACCAGTAATCATCCAAACCGAAAGCTCAGGACGAGCAGATTTCAGGCCTGAAGCAATACCTGGGGCACGACCGTGAATACCGTGTAAACCATAGGTTTCCATATAATACGGAAAACGCGAAGAACAACCAATTCCAGAAATAAAAACAATATCTTCTTTGGCTACGCCAATTTCGGGTAAGGTAGCCTGAACTTGTTTCAAAATAGCATAATCGCCACAACCCGGACACCATTTGATGTCTTGATCTGAGGCAAAATCTTTGGCAGTATAAGTAGCTTCTAAAGTCGACATAACTTAAATGATATTAAAATAGGTTGACAAATGCTCAATAAGTTCTCGGCTGGTTAGCGGCACGCCTTGAACTTTGTTAATGCCCTGAGCATCAATTAAATATTCTGATCTCAAAAGGTGCAGAAGTTGACCGTTGTTGAGTTCAGGAACTAAAACCTGATCAAAAGATTGTAATAAATCTCCTAAATTTTTAGGAAAAGGGGACAGATACCTTAAATGAATATGAGCGACATCCAAGTTGTAAGGTTCAAGCTCTTTAATGGCCGTTTTTATTGATCCATAAGTTGATCCCCAAGTTACCAAAGCGACTTTTGCGCCTGCTTTTCCAGAATCTAATGCTTGCAAAGGCAACTGACTTTGGAGCTTTTGCATTTTTTCTTTTCGGAGGTTTATCATCTTTTGATGATTCTCAGGGTCGTAAGACACATTTCCTGTGTTTTCTTCCTTTTCTAAACCACCCAAACGGTGTTCAAAACCTTTCATACCCGGAATAGCCCAAGATCTAACGCCAAGGTCATTGCGTTTATAAGGTTGGAAGTTTTCACGATCTTTTTCTTCCACAAAAGGTGGATTGATAGGCTCTAAATCAGCAGTTTGAGGATATTTCCAAGGTTCAGAACCATTGGCAATATAGCCATCAGATAGCACCATGACTGGCGTCATCTGTTCTAAAGCAATTTTTGAAGCTTGAAAAACAGTATCAAAACAATCGCTCGGAGATTTTGGAGCTAATACGGGAATTGGAGCTTCGCCATTTCGTCCAAAAAGCGCCTGATTTAAGTCGGCTTGTTCCGTTTTTGTAGGTAATCCTGTTGAGGGGCCACCACGCTGAACATTGATGATAACCATAGGCAATTCCAACATGTGTATTAAACCTAAGGCTTCACCTTTGAGTGCAATTCCGGGGCCGCTAGAGGCCGTAGCAGCCAATTGGCCTCCAAAAGAAGCGCCAAGAGCCGTGCAAATTCCTGCAATTTCATCTTCAGCCTGAAAGGTTCTTACGCCAAAGTCTTTGTGTTTTGCCAACTCATGTAAAATATCGGAAGCTGGTGTAATGGGGTAACCTCCAAAAAACAAATCGAGTTTCGCTTGTTTGGCAGCGGCAATCAATCCGTAGGCTGTCGCCTGATTTCCCATAATGTTTCGGTAAGATCCTTTTGGCATCTTGGCAGGTGCGACTTCAAAAGTACTCGGCATCGCCTCCACGGTATCGCCATAATAGTAACCAGTTTTGAGAACCTTAATATTGGTCTCGGCAATTTGTGGTTTTTTGGCAAATTTCTTTTCTAAAAACGCAATGGTATGATTCATTGAGCGGTTGTAGAGCCAATAAATAAAACCAAGAACAAACATGTTTTTAGAACGATCTTTGTCCTTTGTACTCATTTTATACTCACTCAAAGCTTCTCTGGTGAGTTTAGAAATATCAATTTCAATAACCTGATATTCAGACGATAAATCTTCTGATAGGGGTGTCGATTCGTATTCGGCAAGTCGCAAATTTCGTTTATCAAAACCTGAAGTATTGCAAATCAGAATCCCTCTTTTTTTGAGTCGACTGATGTTCTTTTTGAGTGCAGCGGCATTAAACGCTACCAAGACATCGGCTGAATCTCCAGAGTTGAAAATTTCGATACTTCCAAAATGAATTTGAAAACCCGAAACACCTGAAACCGTACCTTGTGGTGCACGAATTTCGGCAGGAAAATCGGGAAATGTACTGAATTCATTACCGTACAAGGCGGTGTTTTCGGAAAACTGACTTCCCGTAAGCTGGATACCGTCTCCAGAATCTCCAGCCATTAATATAGTAACTTGATCTAAGCTTTCTGTTGTCATAAGATTGATAGGCTAAGAAATAGAATTGTGTTTAGCTGAACTTATAATTTTTCTACGGCAAGAATTTCGGGAGCAATCCGTTTGATGGTCGCTTCAACGCCCATTTTCAAGGTCATTTGGTTAACATTACAGTCAACACAAGAGCCGTGTAATTTTACTCTAACTGTTTTATCCTCAGTGATTTCAACTAAAGAAATGTCGCCGCCATCAGAAAGAAGATAAGGTCTAATTTCTTCGAGTGCTTTTTCCACTTTTGCTTCAAGTTCTGTGTTCATAAATCCAAATATCTAAGATGAACAACCGTCCATATTGGTTATTTTCACCATTTCGGTAGCGTCAAGATTTTCTTGTCGTTTTTGAGCTTCTACCACCACAGCTTTCGCCAAGTTTTGGTAAGCTTTCGCTGATGGAGTATTGTTCTGTAAAACTGCAGGTCGCCCAGCATCAGAAGCTTCTCGGATGGATTGCACTAAAGGAATTTCTCCTAAAAAAGGCATGGCCATATCTTCCGCCAAGTTTTTGATTCCATTCATCCCAAAAATATAATATTTATTGTCGGGAAGCTCTTCTGGACTAAAATAAGCCATGTTTTCTACCAAACCAAGAATCGGTACGTTGATGGTCTCCATCTGAAACATATCAACACCTTTTTTGGCATCGGCAATAGCAATTTTTTGAGGCGTACTCACAATCACAGCGCCATCAACAGGAACGGATTGTACAAGCGACAAATGAATGTCGGAAGTGCCTGGTGGTAAGTCGATTAACAGATAATCGAGCTCACCCCAATGCGCATCATGCAACATTTGGTTTAAGGCTTTGGTTGCCATCGGGCCTCGCCAAACCACGGCTTTTGAAGCTTGGGTAAAAAAGCCAATAGAAAGAATCTTAACACCATGACTTTCAATTGGTTTAATCTTCTGTTTTCCATCCACTTCTGTCATCAACGGACGTTCGTGTTCGACATCAAACATAATGGGAATAGAAGGGCCAAAAATATCGGCATCTACCAATCCAACTTTCTTTCCAGATTTTGCCAAAGCACAAGCCAAATTGGCACTCACCGTAGATTTTCCTACACCGCCTTTCCCCGAAGCAATAGCAATAATTTGCTTCACACCGTCTAAACTATTCGCTTTTATGGGCGATTGTTTGGCAACTTGTGGTTTGATGGCCAAAGTTTTTAGCTTCAAAACTGTTTTTGGATTGATGGCTAAAAGCGCAGATTTTATGTCGGATTCTAATTTCTTTTTGGCCTGTAGAGTTGGGTTGTCGATGTTGAGGTCAAGATGAACTTCATCACCAAAACAAACCACATTTCTCCAGTATTTTTTATCTGTAATGGCTGTACTACTCCCCGAAATTCGGATAGACGAAAGGGCAGAGGTCAGCGCTTCTTTTTTCCAAGACATAACTTTGATTTGTTTGGCAAATTTACACTTTTAATTTGTAGTTAATTGATGTTTTTTAGAATGATTTTTGAACCTAAAATGGATTCTGTTTAGACCTTGACTTTTGATAAAAAAATATAGGTAAAAACTCAGTTAGTTTCTATAATGCCTTATATTAGCTGAAAAAATACAAGTTACGATGAACATTAAATCACTTTTGATACTACTTTTAGTTTCTACGTCTTTAAAAGCACAAATTTATTTATTGGATGTAGAGCAAAGCGGCTGGGTAACAGAGCTTTCTACTTCTGTCAATGAGTCGACTACAAATGCGGGCGTTGGCGGCGCTTATGTTTTTAATGGAGGCGAGTCAATAAGTTTATCCTACAACGAGGTTATATTTAGAGGTGAAAGGCTTGTTAAAACGACTCAACCTTCATTCAATATTCTTATCAATAAAAAAAAGAGAAAATTTAATGCACAGTTGAGTGTCTTTGTTGCTTATAACGAATTGGCTAGACTAAGAAAAAGTCATCTAAATTATGGCTTTGGCGCAAGACTGAATAGGATATTCAAGATTAAATCGGTACAGCTAATTCCTGCTTTTCAATGCTCTTTGTCGTCGGCAGAACACTTTAGAGAAGACTCAGATTCGGGATATTATTATGGTCAACTCAAATATACAGTAGGAGGTCTATCGCTCGGATTTTACAACACAATTATGGTAAAAAGATGGTTTGTTGATTTAGGGCTTTTCATCGTCAATGGAATAGATCCTAATTATAATTTTTCTGTTGGATATAAAATTCTAAAGCGTTGATTTTAAAAAAAATCGAGAGATCGGAGAGCGAAAACGTAACGAAAAATATACTGTAGAAAACCCAAAGTCAAAACAAAGCCTTGGCTCTATGTTTCAAAAAATAAATGGGCAACGTGCGAGTTTGTTTTGCTCAAATCATCCAGTTTAATCAAAATGAATTACTTTTGAATAGAAATAGCCGACATTCAAAAAAAACTAAATAGCAGAACTGCAGAAGAGTTATGGAAACGACAGATTATACGATTAAATTTACGGGTTTGAAGCTTGGGAAACATGCTTTTTCTTTCGATCTAAAGACAGATTTATTTACCGATACGAACTACAGCACCTTAGATTTTGTTGCAGGAAAGGCGGAGGTTGAGCTGAATAAAAAAGAAAATTTGATGGAGCTGAATGCGCATCTAAAGCTGGATTTATGTTTTCCTTGCGATAGATGTGGTGAATTGTACCAGCAGAAACTTGAGTTTTTTGAGCATATTGTGTTTAAGTTTGGAGAAGAAAAAGAGCTTGATTCCGATGAATTAATAATTTTATCACCAAATGCGTATAAATTTAGCTTAAAAGAGTTGTACTATGAATGGATAATTGTAAATTTGCCCGCTCAGAGAATTCATCCTGAAGACGAGTCTGGTCAACCGACTTGTAAAGCAGAGCATTTAGAACGCGTTCAGCGTGCTTTAAGTTCCGAAGTATCAGAAGAATCCGCTGAAGATGAACGTTGGTCAGAACTAAAAAAATTAATAACCAAGAATTAAAACGATATGGCACATCCAAAACGAAAGATTTCGAAAACTAGACGTGACAAAAGAAGAACACATTACAAAGCCGTAGCTCCAACTGTAGCAACTTGCCCTACAACAGGAGAAACACACCTATATCACAGAGCATATTGGTCGGAAGGTAAAATGTATTATAAAGGTCAGGTTGTAGCTGAGGCATAGTTCTTTAGGGAATTAATTTGCTAATTTTTCAACTCAACACCTTTATATACCCAAAATAGTTGTAGATTTAGACCCATTTTTGGGTTTAAATCTATTATTATTTTATGTCGAAAATTCGGATTGGAATAGATGCCATGGGCGGAGACTATGCACCTGAAGCAGTGGTCAAAGGCGCCTTATTGGCTTACGAAAGCTTAAAAGACGATGCTCAAATCGTTCTTTTAGGTGATCAAGAACAAATCGAAATCTTGCTTGCAACACATTTACCTGCAGGTCAAGATTCCCCTTTTGAGATTAAGCATTGCTCAGAAGTTGTGGAGATGTGCGAAAACCCTACTAGGGCTTTTAGCAGCAAACCAGATTCGAGTCTCTCTCAGGGCTTCAAAATGCTAAAAGACAAAACTTTAGACTCTTTTTCGAGTGCAGGAAATTCTGGAGCTATGTTGGTTGGTGGTTTTTATACCGTCAAAGCCATACCAGGAATCATTCGTCCTTGCATATCATCCACTATACCCCTTTATGATGGTCGAGAGGCTTTGCTTTTGGATGTTGGCGTAAATGCCGACTGCAAACCAGATGTATTGCTTCAGTTTGGTATTCTGGGGTCTCTTTTTGCAAAACATATCAACGGCATCAAGCGGCCAAAAGTAGCCTTGCTCAACATTGGCGAAGAAGAAGGGAAAGGTAATATGTTAGCGCAAAGCACCTATCAACTTCTAAAAGAAGAATCACGTTTTGAATTTATTGGAAACATAGAAGGAAGAGATATTCTATTTACCGAAGCCGACATCATTGTTACAGACGGTTTTACAGGCAACATCGTGCTCAAGCAACTTGAAGGGATGTATACCTTGATGCGTAAATTGAAGCTTGACCATCCGTTTCTCGATAAATTTAATTACGAAAACTATGGCGGAACTCCGATTTTAGGAATGAATGCCAATGTGCTTATAGGTCATGGAATTTCTAATGATCGAGCGATAAGTAATATGCTAAAACTTTCATCTAAACTAGTGAAAGCTAAGCTTGTAGAAAAAATAACAGACGCTTTTCAGATATGACAAAACTAACAGCTGCTATAACAGCCGTAGGCGGATACGTCCCCGAGTTTGTGCTAGACAACGCCATGCTCGAAAAAATGGTTGACACCACCGATGAGTGGATTAAAACCCGAACAGGCGTCGTTGAACGCCGAATTTTAAAGGGTGAAAACGCAGGAACTTCTGATATGGGAGCAAAAGCCGTTCAAGATTTATGCGAAAAAAGAGGCATTTCTCCAGAAGAAATTGATCTATTAATTTGCGGAACAGTAACAGGCGATATGGCATTTCCGGCTACAGCCAATATAATTTGTGATAAAGTTGGAGCTAAAAACGCTTTTGGATTTGATGTTGGAGCAGCTTGCTCAGGCTTTCTTTTTTCATTAGTTACGGCTTCAAAATTCATCGAATCTGGACAATACAAAAAAGTTGTTGTTGTAGGTGCCGATAAAATGAGCTCCATTGTAGACTACACCGACCGATCAACTTGTATTATTTTTGGTGATGGCGCTGGAGCGGTTTTGCTTGAGCCAAACACCGAAGGTTACGGCATTGTTGATCATATTCTAAAATCAGATGGTGTGGGAATAAAACATTTGCACCAAAAAGCTGGCGGATCTCTCCGCCCCGCAAGCCACCAAACGGTTGATAATAAAGAACATTTTATTTATCAAGAAGGACAAACCGTCTTTAAATTTGCTGTGAAAAACATGGCAGACGTTTCGGCCGAAATCATGGAGAAAAACAACTTAACCTCAGACGATGTTGCCTATTTAGTGCCTCATCAAGCTAACCTACGTATTATCGATGCTACAGCTAGACGCATGGGAGTAGGCAAAGAAAAAGTGATGGTTAATATTCAAAAATACGGAAACACAACCTCAGGAACCATCCCGCTTTGTTTGTGGGACTGGCAAGATAAGCTCAACAAAGGAGACAATATTATCTTGGCAGCCTTTGGAGGCGGATTCACTTGGGGATCTATTTATATAAAGTGGGCCATAGATAAGTCCTAAAACACAAACTTAATTAACAAACCTATGACTTTAAAAGAAATACAAGAGCTTATTAAGTTCGTCTCAAAATCTGGAGCAACAGAAGTGTCTTTAGAAATGAATGACATCAAACTTACTGTAAAATCAGAAAACAAGAAAGGGAAAGGAGCAAATCAGGTTATCGAAACCGTTGTTCAGCAAGTGCCAGTAAGTGCTATGCCTGTTGCTCAAGCACCAGTTGCAGCACCAGCGCCAGTTGCAGCAACACCTGCAGCACCAAAAGCTGAGGCAGAAGCCGAAGAATCTAAATATGTAACGATTAAGTCGCCAATTATTGGGACATTCTATCGCAAACCCTCGCCAGACAAAGATGCTTTTGCTTCGGTTGGAGATTCTATAAACGCTGGAGATGTAGTTTGTATCATCGAAGCGATGAAGCTTTTCAATGAAATCGAATCTGAAGTTTCAGGAAAGATTGTAAAAGTATTGGTTGACGATATGTCGCCAATAGAATATGACCAAGATTTATTTTTGGTTGATCCTTCCTAACAAAACATCTCTCCTGAGGTTTTGAACCAAAAACAGGAGTTTGTCTTATTGAACTAAAACACAAAACCGATGTTTAAAAAAATATTAATAGCCAACAGAGGCGAAATCGCTTTGCGTGTCATTAGAACATGTAAAGAGATGGGAATCAAGACTGTTGCTGTTCACTCAAAAGCCGATACCGAAAGTTTACACGTGCGTTTTGCCGATGAAGCGGTGTGTATTGGCCCAGCTCCAAGTTCTGAATCTTACCTAAAGATTCATAATATTATTGCAGCTGCCGAAATTACAAATGCTGATGCTATTCACCCAGGTTATGGATTTTTAGCAGAAAACTCAACTTTTTCTCGAATCTGTGCCGAGCACGACATCAAATTTATTGGCGCATCGCCAGAAATGATTGATGGCATGGGAGACAAAGCGCGAGCTAAAGAAACCATGAAGAACGCTGGAGTACCAACAATTCCTGGTTCGGAAGGTATTCTTGACACCTTTGAAGAGGCTGAAGCTTTAGCCGCAGAAATCGGATACCCTGTAATGCTAAAAGCCACTGCTGGTGGTGGAGGTAAAGGTATGCGAGCTGTTGCAAAGGCAGAAGATTTGCACCCAGCTTGGGATGCTGCAAGGCAAGAAGCTGGAGCTGCTTTTGGGAATGATGGTATGTATATGGAAAAGCTTATTTTGGAGCCTAGACATATTGAAATTCAGATTGTTGGAGACAGCAACGGAAAAGCCTGTCATTTGTCCGAAAGAGATTGTTCTATCCAAAGAAGACATCAAAAACTAACCGAAGAATCACCTTCACCATTCATGACGCCCGAGCTCAGAAAACGCATGGGAGACGCAGCCAAAAAAGCTGCCGAAGCCGTAAAATACGAAGGCGCAGGAACTGTTGAATTTTTGGTAGATAAAGATGCGAATTTCTATTTTATGGAAATGAACACAAGAATTCAGGTTGAACACCCTGTTACTGAAGAGGTTGTGAATTACGATTTGATCGAAGAGCAAATTAAAGTTGCAGCAGGTGTTCCGATTTCTGGAAAAGATTACGAACCAGCCCTTCACGCTATCGAATGCCGAATCAACGCTGAAGATCCTGAAAATGATTTCAGACCATCGCCAGGAAAAATTACGAATTTCCATTCGCCAGGCGGACATGGCGTACGTATTGATACACATGTTTATGCAGGTTATGTGATTCCACCTTATTACGATTCAATGATTGCCAAACTCATCACGGTTGGACAAACCAGAGAGGTTGCCATCGAAAAAATGAAACGTGCACTCGACGAATTTGTAATAGAAGGCGTAAAAACAACCATTCCTTTTCATTTAGCTTTGATGGATCATGAAGCGTTTAGATCTGGAAATTACACCACTAAATTTATGGAAGAGTACAAGATTTTGTAATCATCATAGATTATGTTTGATACAGAAAAGCCCAAAACAATACGTTTTGGGCTTTTTTTATGACAGATACTTCCATTTGGAACAAGGAAGCGTGTAAATTCCTTTTGTTTCAAAATCAATTGCGTCATTGCGGTATAATATGCCCGCCCCAGACGATAGAAACAAGTTAACATACTCCCTTTCTATGAAAAAATGCCTAAACAATTCTGCAAAATCTTTCTAAGATGCTTACTTTTGCATATCCAATACCGCACTCATAATGAACAACATTGAAAGTCAAAAATTAGAGCTTATGCACCTTTTGCTACATACCCAACAGGTAAGTGTTTTGGAAAAGCTGAAAGCCGTTTTTCAGGAACAACAGCAAGACTGGTGGGATGCCATGTCCGAAGACGAGCAGGCGGGCATTAAAGCAGGGCTAGATGATGCCGACAAGGGCAACTATGTAGAAAACAAAGTTGTTATGAAGCACTTTGACAAATGGCTCTAAAAATTATATGGACCGCTCAAGCTGAAAAAGGCTTGGCTGATGTGCTGCTATTTTTGGACGAAAACTGGACAGCAACAGAAATTCTAAATTTAAAGCAAAATATAATAACGCTCTTAGGGCGCATTAGCCAATATCCGAAAATCTGTCCTCCAACAGGTCGATACAACAATCTTCACAAGGGTTTGGTAGACAAGAACAACTATATTATTTACCGAGTTCAAACTAAAAAAGGTCTGATTGAGGTCATTAATTTTAGGAGTACAAGACAAAAACCCTTAACTTAATGACATTGAACCCAGCCCCTACGTCAATCTGGCGTATTTATTTATGCGCCAACATCACAAATCAATACACAATATAACTACGCTCCTCCTCAGGAACCTGCTCAGGATGAAAATTAATACATTCTCTAACCACAAACTTTTTAATGATCTTTCCAGATGAATCTCTCACATAAATAGGTTCTAGTTCAATGACTTTCTCGAAAAAGCAAAACAAGTCATCAATCATTTTATGTTCTTTGTAATCCACAAAATCTCTCGATTCAGAATCAATCATGATGGCGTTTTGTCCTTTTAGGTAACTTAGGTCATCATCAATCATACTATATTGTAGGGCAAAATGCTCAATGATGTTTCCGCCGTAATAATAACGGTCGTTGGAATAGAAATTGAGAATCGAACTGGTTTTGTAATGGTCATCAGCAAAGAAAAAATGATCGGGATAGGCTTTGCTGTAGGGTTCAATTTCTTCTACTAAAGTTTCCCAACCTACCCAAGTGTCATCAGATTTTATAGGAATCGGCACCCAAATCACCTGAATAAGACCTAAAATATGCAAAACGGCCCCAATTCCTAAAGTCCATTTGATGCCTTTTGGTTTAATGAGATAACTAGCGAGGATAATCCCGCAGATATAAACAGGCATAATCCAGTTGACTTTCACCCAATATATCGGCGAAAGCAAAGCAAAAATCAGAAAAAGAGGAAGTGAAAAACAGACTAAAAATAACTGTTGCTCTTTGGCTTTGTTTAGTTTGCTTTTCAAATTTTTGACAATGATCCAAAAGGCTTTCAGTAACAAGCCAAAACTCACAAAATTGATAAGCGCAGCCTGAGAGCCAAAAAAGCCAAGTAAATTGGTGGGTTTCATCAAACTCAAAGTCGAAATAGCACTTGCTCGTCCGCTACTTTGAAATTTGATGGAAGCAAAATCGTGTTCGATATTCCATAGTATAACAGGAGAAATTCCGATAAGAAATACCACAAAAGCGACTAAAGGTCGGTAAGAAAAGAGTTTGGTTCGGTGTTGGTTAGATACTAAGAGGAAAAGCACCAAGCAAGCGCCGAGAATCAAGCCGGTATATTTACTATCAAAAGTTAGCGCGATGAGCAAGCCGACGAGCATCCAATGCCAAAAACGATCTTTTTCTAAAGCTTTCAGGATGGCTAAAAGCGTCAAGGTCCAAAAGAACAATAAAGGCACGTCGGGCGTGGTGATAATCGATACTAAAGACAAGAGGAGTGAGGATCCAAAAATCAGCGTGGCGTAGAGTTGACGTTTGTAACTCAGGAAATGTCCTGCCAACAGGTAAAAGAAATATAAAGTAAAAGTAGACCAAAACAAATCACCCAATTTGACAACCGCGGCGTGTTTTCCGAAAAGCGTTATACTAAGCTTTACGAAATAAGCAATCATCGGTGGATGATCGAAATACGATAAATCGAGGTGGTCGGCATAATAGGTATAATAGGCGTCTTGGGGTTGAATGCCCATTAGTATACAAACTAAAAATCGGATAACAAAAAAGCCTAAAAGTATAAGAAGGACAGGTTTTGTTTTTAACGGATGAGTCATAAGCTTAGAATTGCGGAGAAATCATACAAATCTAATTTAATTGACGAAAATGAGCTTTATTTGGGCAACTAATTTGGTGTAAATTCATCAATAATTACAGAAATGACACTGAACAAAACGAGTTGAAGCCCCGAAAACAGGGAGTGAATTAAATAATTGAAAAATAAAGTTTTAGCCTAGGTGGAGGATTAGATTTTATTTTGTAGGTTTGCAAACCCTAATTGTTAGGGGCGGTATGCTTAATTGTTTAATTAACCTAAAAAAAACGAATGCCTACTATTCAACAGTTGGTTCGTAAAGGACGAAAAACATTTGTAACGAAGTCAAAATCAGCGGCTTTAAACTCTTGTCCTCAACGACGTGGAGTGTGTACGAGAGTATACACAACGACACCTAAGAAACCTAACTCAGCAATGCGAAAAGTTGCACGTGTTAGATTAACAAACGGAAATGAAGTTAATGCTTATATTCCGGGAGAAGGTCATAATTTACAGGAACACTCGATCGTATTAGTACGTGGAGGTCGTGTAAAAGATTTACCAGGGGTGCGTTATCACATCGTCAGAGGAGCATTAGATACAGCTGGTGTTGAAGGACGAACACAAAGACGTTCAAAATACGGAGCCAAACGACCAAAAAAGTAAAGTTCTTTAAAAAAGAAAAATGAGAAAAGGAAGAGCCAAAAAAAGAGTCTTATTACCAGACCCAAAGTTTAACGATACGTTAGTAACACGTTTTGTTAACAACCTTATGTTGCACGGTAAAAAGAGTACTGCATTTAGAATCTTTTATGACGCATTAGCCGTTGTGGAAGAGAAAAGTGGAGAAGAAGAGACAGGATTGGAAGTGTTTAAAAAAGCACTCAATAATGTAACTCCTCAGGTAGAAGTAAGAAGTCGTAGAGTAGGAGGGGCAACCTTCCAAGTACCTATGATGATACGTTCTGACAGGAAGACCTCTATGGCGATGAAGTGGATGATTGGTTACGCCAAAAAGCGTAACGAAAAATCGATGAGTCAACGTCTAGCATATGAGATCTTAGCTGCATACCGAGAAGAAGGAGCTACAATGAAAAAGAAAACAGATGTTCATCGAATGGCAGAAGCAAATAAAGCTTTCGCTCACTTCAGATACTAATTATCATGGCAAAAAGAGATTTAAAATATACACGTAACATCGGGATTATGGCCCACGTTGATGCTGGTAAAACCACAACAACTGAGCGTATCCTATATTACACAGGTGTAAACCATAAAATTGGAGAAGTACACGACGGTGCTGCAACGATGGACTGGATGGAGCAAGAGCAAGAACGAGGAATTACGATTACTTCGGCTGCAACGACTACCTTCTGGAACTACCGTGATGAGCAGTTTAAAATGAACATTATTGATACCCCAGGTCACGTTGACTTTACGGTAGAAGTAGAGCGTTCACTTCGTGTATTAGATGGAGCTGTTGCTCTATTCTGTGCATCTTCGGGTGTAGAACCACAGTCGGAAACGGTTTGGAGACAAGCTGATCGATACGGCGTACCAAGAATTTGTTTTGTAAACAAAATGGATAGAATGGGCGCTGATTTCCTTGATACAGTTAAACAAATCAAAGAAAGACTTGGAGGAAACCCAATTCCACTTCAAATCCCTATCGGAGCTGAAGACGATTTCAAAGGCGCGGTAGATTTAATTACCATGAAAGGAATTGTATGGAATGAGGAAGATCATGGAATGACGTTTACAGAAGTTCCAATTCCAGAAGACTTAACAGAAGAAGTTTCTGAGTGGAGAGATAAATTGATTGAAGCTGTAGCTGAATCTGATGAAGCTTTGATGGAGAAATTCTTCGAAGATCCAGAATCAATTACTGTAGCAGAAGTTGAAAAAGCAATCCGTACGGCGACATTGAATATGTCAATTCAGCCCGTAATGTGTGGGTCGGCCTTTAAAAACAAAGGTGTACAGACTATGTTGGATGCTGTAATGGAATTTATGCCTTCGCCACTTGATATTGGTGATATCGAAGGAACTAATCCAAAAACAGACGAAACGGAATCGAGAGCACCGTCAAACGAAGCACCGATGTCAGCTTTAGCATTCAAAATCGCAACCGATCCTTTCGTAGGTAGATTGTGTTTCTTTAGAATGTATTCAGGAGCTTTAGATGCAGGTTCTTATGTGAAAAACACACGTACAGACAAAAAAGAGCGTATTTCAAGAATCTTCCAAATGCATTCAAACAAGCAAAATTCGATTCCTCGAATTGAAGCTGGAGATATTGGTGCAGCGGTTGGATTTAAAGATATCCGAACTGGAGATACACTTTGTGCCGAAAACGCACCAATTGTATTAGAATCGATGAATTTTCCTGATCCAGTAATCGGAATCGCTATCGAACCTAAAACCAAAGCCGATATGGATAAATTGGGTGTAGGTTTAGGTAAACTTTCTGAGGAAGATCCAACCTTTACAGTTAGAACTGATGATGATTCAGGTCAAACCGTAATTTCAGGAATGGGTGAATTGCACTTAGAAGTTTTGATTGACCGATTGAAAAGAGAGTTCAAAGTTGAAGTAAACGAAGGCGCACCACAGGTTTCCTACAAAGAAGCTATTAACAATAGTGTAGAACACCGAGAAGTTTATAAAAAACAATCTGGTGGTCGTGGTAAATTTGCCGACATTCAAGTGCGCATCGAACCACAAACCGACGAAGAAAAAACAGGTCTCGAATTTGTGAATGAAATCAAAGGTGGATCTATTCCAAGAGAATTTATTCCTTCGGTAGAAAAAGGATTTAAAGAATCAATGAATACAGGAGCCTTAGCGGGATATCCGATGGATAGCCTAAAAGTAACATTGTTTGATGGATCTTACCACAATGTCGATTCAGACCAATTGTCTTTTGAGCTCGCAGCACGAATGGCTTTTAGAGAAGCTATTCCAAGATGTAAGCCAGTGCTTTTAGAACCAATAATGAAACTAGAAGTTGTTACACCAGAAGAAAATATGGGAGATGTTATTGGCGATTTGAACAAGCGTCGAGGACAGGTTTCAGGAATGGACGATCGAAATGGAGCAAAAGTAGTTACTGCCACTGTACCACTTTCGGCAATGTTTGGTTATGTAACCACGCTGAGAACAATCAGTTCAGGAAGAGCCTCTTCTACCATGGAGTTTTCACACTACGAGGCAGCGCCAAAAGGAGTACAAGAGGAAGTAGTAGCAAAAATCAAGAACGCTTAATAATTCATTACGATGAGTCAAAAAATCAGAATAAAACTGAAATCATACGACTATAACCTAGTCGATAAATCAGCCGAGAAGATCGTAAAAACTGTAAAAGCAACAGGTGCAGTAGTAAACGGGCCAATCCCTTTGCCAACACACAAACGTATTTATACAGTATTACGTTCACCACACGTCAACAAAAAATCGAGAGAGCAATTTCAATTGTCTAACTACAAGAGACTTATAGACATCTTTAACTCTTCACAAAAGACTGTTGATGCCCTTATGCGACTTGAGTTACCAAGTGGTATTGAGGTTGAGATAAAAGTTTGATAGAACAGTAGAATAAGTAATTAAAAAAAAATTCCAGAAAAAATGCCGGGAATTATTGGAAAAAAAGTTGGTATGACTAGCTTGTTTGACGAAAATGGAAAAAACATTCCATGTACAGTCATACAAGCAGGTCCTTGCCAAATCACACAAATCAGAACCCTCGAATCGGATGGTTACGAGGCTATTCAACTAGCTTTCGACGAAAAGAAAGAACACCGCGAGACTAAGCCTATGGTTGGTCACTTCAAAAAAGCAGGTCAAACTCCAAAATACATTGTTAAGGAGTTTAAAAACTTTGAAGAAGAACTAAGCCTAGGTGGAGAAATCAACGTATCGCTTTTCAACGAAGGAGAATATGTCGATGTAACCGGTACATCAAAAGGAAAAGGGTTCCAAGGAGTAGTAAAGCGTCACAATTTCCGAGGAGTTGGAGATGCAACACATGGTCAGCACAACCGATTAAGAGCCCCAGGTTCTATTGGTGCAGCCTCATACCCAGCACGTGTATTCAAAGGAATGCGCATGGCAGGACGTATGGGAGGAGATCAAGTTAAAGTTCAAAACCTTCAAGTGATTAAGGTCGACACGGACAACAACCTTTTAATTGTTAAAGGTTCAGTTCCAGGTCCCAAGAACGCTTACCTAACGATACAGAAGTAATGGAAATAGCAGTTTTAGACACCCAAGGAAAAGAAACTGGTCGAAAAGTAACACTTAACGACTCAGTATTTGGATTAGAACCAAACAAGCACGTCATCTATTTAGATGTAAAGCAGTATTTGGCCAACCAAAGACAAGGTACACACAAAGCTAAAGAAAGAGCAGAAATTGTTGGAAGTACGCGTAAAATCAAGAAACAAAAAGGTACAGGTACGGCCAGAGCAGGCTCTATTAAGAACCCATTGTTTAGAGGTGGAGGTCGAGTTTTTGGACCAAGACCACGTTCGTATAGCTTCAAACTAAACAAGAAAGTTAAAGATTTAGCACGGCGTTCGGCGTTGAGTTCTAAGGCTTTAGATAACTCAATTCTTATAGTTGAAAACTTCTCAATAGAGAAGCCTAGCACAAAAAGTTACAAGGCGATTCTTAACAATTTAGGACTCGAAAATGAAAAAACTTTACTAGTGCTTGGAACTGAAAATAAAAATGTATATTTGTCGACCCGAAATATTCAGAAGGCAAATATTTTAGTAGCTTCAAATCTAAATACGTATTCTATCATGAACGGTGGAAAACTTATTATGACAGAAGAAGCTATTGAAACGTTGAACAACAAATAAGCTAACAATGAGCATCATTATTAAACCAATTATCACAGAGAAGATGACCTTAGCAGAGGAAAATAACTGCTATGGCTTCGTTGTGGCAAAAAATGCGAATAAAATTCAAGTTAAGTTAGCTGTTGAAGAAGCATATAGCGTAACAGTAGAATCTGTTCGTACAATGAATACCCCCGTTAAACGAAAAACTCGTAACACACGAGCAGGTATGGTTATCGGGAAAATCGGATCCTATAAAAAGGCGATTGTGAAACTTGCGGAAGGCGATAGTATCGACTTCTACAATATTTAAGACTGAACATGGCAGTAAGAAAGTTAAAACCAACTACTCCAGGTCAACGATTTAAAGTCATCAGTGCATTTGATGACCTTACGACATCGACACCAGAAAAAAGCCTCTTAGCTCCTAAAAAGAGATCAGGAGGTCGTAATAACACTGGTAAAATGACTATGCGCTACATAGGTGGTGGTCATAAAAAGCGTTATCGTATTATTGACTTTAAGAGAGAAAAACAAGGAATGGATGCAACGGTAATGACGATCGAATACGATCCGAACCGATCAGCACGAATTGCTTTAGTTGAGTACAGCGATGGTGAAAAGCGTTATATCATCGCGCCCAATGGATTGAAAGTTGGGGCAAAAATTCAATCAGGAAATGGTGTTGCTCCCGAAGTAGGGAACGCCCTTTACCTCTCAGAAATTCCGTTAGGAACAATTGTACACAATGTAGAGTTGAATCCTGGAGCTGGAGCTGTATTAGCTCGATCTGCAGGCGCTTTTGCTCAACTTGTAGCACGAGAAGGTAAATATGCCATTCTTAAACTTCCTTCGGGAGAAACTCGTATGATTTTAGTAACCTGTATCGCCACTATTGGTACAGTATCTAACTCAGAGCATGCACTTCAAAGATCAGGTAAAGCTGGTCGTTCAAGATGGCAAGGAAGAAGACCAAGGACTCGTGGTGTAGCCATGAACCCAGTAGATCACCCAATGGGAGGTGGAGAAGGACGTTCGTCTGGAGGACACCCACGATCTAGAAAAGGCCTTCCAGCCAAAGGTTATAAGACGAGATCAAAGACCAAAGCGTCATCTCGTTATATCGTTGAACGAAGAAAGAAGAATTAAGCTATGGGAAGATCACTAAAAAAAGGACCATACATCCATTTTAAATTAGAGAAAAAAGTATTAGCTAACGTTGAATCGAAATCGAAAGACGTTATCAAAACTTGGTCTCGAGCCTCAATGATTTCTCCAGATTTTGTTGGACAAACCATTGCTGTTCATAATGGACGTCAATTTATACCAGTATATGTTACCGAAAACATGGTAGGCCATAAACTAGGTGAGTTTTCTCCGACTCGAACATATCGAGGACACGGAGGTAAGAAGAAAGATAAAAGAAGATAATTGTTAATTTTCACAGATGTCAGTATTAAAGGAAAATAGACGAATGAAAAAGAGCGAACGCGCACTTTTACGCAAAGAAGCTAAAAGTAACGTCGCTTTTGCAAAGCTTAACAATTGCCCTACGTCTCCAAGAAAAATGAGGTTAGTTGCCGATATGGTAAGAGGACTAGAAGTAAATCAAGCTTTAGGTCTTCTGAAATTCAGTAAAAAAGAAGCTTCAGAGAGGTTAGGCAAATTGGTGTTATCTGCAATAGATAACTGGCAAGCTAAAAACGAAGACGAGAGAATCGAAGATACGTCACTCTTTATAAAAGAAGTTTATGTAGACAGTGCACGTATGTTGAAGCGCCTTCAAACGGCTCCTCAAGGTCGAGCACATCGTATACGTAAACGCTCGAATCACGTTACATTAGTAGTAGGAACTGAAGAAGAAGCATAATTAAGACGACATGGGACAAAAAACAAATCCAATCGGAAATAGACTGGGAATCATCAGAGGATGGGATTCAGCATGGTATGGAGGAAATGATTACGGAGATCGTTTGGCAGAAGACAACAAGATTCGTAAATACATCTCTGCTCGTCTTTCAAAGGCATCAGTATCTAAAGTGATCATCGAAAGAACACTCAAACTTGTAACTATAACAATCTGTTCGGCACGACCAGGAATTATTATCGGGAAACAAGGTTCGGAAGTTGATAAACTAAAAGTTGAGCTAAAGAAACTTACTAATAAAGATGTACAAGTAAACATTTACGAAATTCGTAGACCTGAGCTTGATGCAAAATTAGTTGGAGACAGTATAGCAAGGCAAATTGAAGGACGTGTGTCTTTCCGTCGAGCAATCAAAATGGCCATATCAGCAGCTATGAGAATGGGAGCTGAAGGGATCAAAATTCAGATTGCAGGACGATTGAACGGTGCTGAAATGGCACGTACAGAAATGTATAATGAAGGTAGAACTCCTTTACATACATTTCGTGCAGACATCGACTACGCTATGTGCGAAGCCCTTACTACCTATGGATTAATAGGAATTAAAGTATGGATTTGCAAAGGCGAATTGTATGGAAAGAGAGATTTGACTCCTATCGAAACTGTTTTGACTAATAAGAAAAGCAGAGGCGGTTCGTCGAATCCACGTAGAAAGAAAAGAAAATAAGAAGTTGCTACGAGCAACTTCTACCTTAAGCTTGTAGAACATGTTACAGCCAAAAAGAACAAAATTCCGTAGAGTACAGAAAGGACGTATGAAAGGTAATGCTGGAAGAGGAAACCAGATTGCTTACGGTACATTTGCGATAAAATCGCTACAATACACATGGATGACAGCACGTCAAATTGAAGCGGCTCGTATTGCAGCCACTAGATATATGAAACGTGAAGGTCAGTTGTGGATTAGAGTATTCCCAGACAAGCCAATTACCAAAAAACCAGCCGAAGTACGAATGGGAAAAGGTAAAGGTGCGCCAGAATATTGGGCAGCAACCGTAAAACCAGGACGTGTATTGTTCGAGTTAGAAGGCGTTTCGTATGAAGTAGCCAAAGAAGCTCTTAGACTAGCCGCGCAAAAGCTTCCTGTTACTACCAAATTTGTAGTTAGAAGAGACTTTGAATAGTCAAGTAATTAATTTCATAAAGCGTAAAGCATGAAGTTTTCAGAATTAACAGCACTTTCACTCGAAGAGTTGAAAGCAAAAGCATCGGAAAGTAAAGCGAAATTATCTCAAATGGAGATGACTCACGCTCTATCTCCGATCGAAAACCCGATGGAAATTCGCCACTTACGACGTGATATCGCCCGTATTTTAACAGCGATTTCAGCAAAGTAAAACCTTAATCATGGAAAGGAATTTAAGAAAAGAAAGAACCGGGGTTGTCGTTAGCGATAAGATGGATAAGTCTATCACAGTAAGTATCGAGCGACGTATAAAACACCCGATGTACGGAAAATTCGTTAAGACGACAAAGAAATTTGTTGCCCACGACGAGACGAACGATTGTAATATCGGCGATACCGTACGAATTATGGAAACCCGACCTTTAAGTAAAAGAAAGCGTTGGAGATTGGTAGAAATCCTAGAAAGAGCGAAGTAAGATGTTACAACAAGAATCTAGACTAAAAGTAGCAGACAACACAGGTGCCAAAGAAGTACTCGTTATTCGAGTATTAGGTGGTACTAAAAAACGATACGCCTCAGTTGGTGATCAAATCGTTGTTACTGTGAAGCAAGCACTACCTTCGGGAAGTGTAAAGAAAGGACAAGTATCCCGCGCGGTAGTTGTACGAACCAAGAAAGAAATCCGAAGAGCTGATGGATCTTACATCCGTTTCGGAGAGAACGCTTGTGTATTGATAAACCCTACGGGAGAAATGAGAGGTACTCGTGTATTTGGGCCAGTAGCACGTGAGCTACGAGAGCACGAATTTATGAAGATCGTTTCACTTGCTCCAGAAGTATTATAATTAACTCAAGATGAAACTACACGTAAAAACTGGTGATACAGTAAAAGTGCTTTCTGGCGTATCGAAAGGTGCTACTGGGAAAGTAACTTCTGTAGATCCTAAAAAAGGAAGAGCCATTGTTGAAGGCGTCAACATGGTCAAAAAACATCTTAAACCAAGTGCCAGCAATCCTCAAGGTAAAATTGAAGAGATTGAAGCACCTCTATACCTTTCTAAACTTATGGTTGTTGACTCAAAAGGTCAGGCTAGCCGTATTGGTAGAAAAATGGGGGATGATGGTAAAATGGTAAGATATTCTAAAAAATCAGGGGAGGTACTTAAGTAATGACTTACATTCCAAGACTAAAAGTAAAATACAACGACGAGATTAAGACTAATCTGGTTAAGGAGTTTGATTACAACAATGTAATGCAAGTCCCTAAGTTGGTAAAAATATGCATTAGCCAAGGTGTTGGTGCCGCAGTTGCTGATAAGAAATTGATTGAAATTGCTGTAAATGAAATGACTCAAATTTCAGGACAACAAGCTGTTTCTACAATGTCTAAACGCGACATCTCTAACTTTAAGTTGAGAAAAGGCATGCCAATTGGCGCAAGAGTAACGTTGCGTGATGAGCGAATGTATGAGTTTTTAGACCGATTAATTTCTGTGTCCTTACCGGCAGTAAGAGATTTTGATGGTGTAAAAGCAAACGGATTTGATGGACGAGGAAATTATAACCTTGGGATCAAAGAACAAATTATCTTTCCTGAAATTTCGATTGATAAAATCAATAAAATTACAGGTATGGATATTACAATCGTAACAACTGCAACGACCGATAAAGAAGCATTTGCACTCTTGAAACAATTTGGTTTTCCCTTTAAAAAGAAATAAGCATGGCAAAGGAATCAATGAAAGCGCGTGAAGTAAAGCGCCAAAAACTTGTAGACAAATACGCTGCTAAAAGAGCACAGCTCTTGGCTGATGGCGATTATGAAGGTCTACAAAAACTACCTAAAAACGCCTCGCCAGTAAGATTACATAACAGATGTAAGATTACAGGTAGACCAAAAGGGTATATGAGACAGTTTGGAATTTCTCGTGTAACATTCAGAGAAATGGCAAATTTTGGTCTTATTCCAGGAGTGAAAAAAGCAAGTTGGTAACCGTTAATTAAGAAGAAAATGGTAACAGATCCAATCGCAGATTTCTTAACACGTCTAAGAAATGCTATCTCAGCAGGACATAGAGTAGTAGAAATACCTGCATCGAAAATGAAAAAAGAAATGTCCCGAATCTTATTAGATAAAGGCTACATTTTGAACTATAAAGAATTAGATGACACAGCTCAAGGCGCTATCAAAATCGCTTTGAAATATCATCCCGAATCAAAGATACCAGCTATCACTAAGCTCACAAGAGTTAGTAAGCCAGGTCTTCGTAAGTATACAAGCGCAAGTGACCTCCCAAGAGTTTTGAACGGTATGGGAATCGCTATTCTTTCTACATCGCAAGGTGTGATGACAGATAAAGAAGCTCGTACGCTTAATATTGGGGGAGAAGTATTGTGTTACATTTATTAACCCTTTAATTAAGAGACAACATGTCAAGAGTAGGTAATGCACCTGTGCAGATTGTAGACGGAGTCACGGTAGACATCAAGGACAATCATGTAACAGTTAAAGGAAAACTTGGAGAGCTTTCTCAGGAATGTTCCAAACTTGTATCTGTAGCGATAGAAGATGGCGTTTTGAAAGTAGCACGAGTAAACGATACTAAAGCAGCCAAAGCACAACACGGTTTATTTAGAGCCTTAATCAATAATATGATAGTAGGCGTAAGCCAAGGTTATAAAAAAGAACTTGAATTGGTTGGGGTTGGATTTAGAGCCACAAACAAAGGACAAGAGCTTGAGTTGAATTTAGGTTATTCTCACAACATCATCTTGAAAGTAGCTGATGAAGTGAAACTAGAAACTCAAACAGATAAAGGAAAAAATCCTATCATAACCTTAAGTTCGCATGATAAGCAACTTATAGGAATGGTAGCAGCAAAAATCCGCTCTTTCCGTAAACCTGAACCTTATAAAGGAAAAGGTATTAGATTTGTAGGCGAAGAGATAAGAACAAAAGCAGGTAAAACTGCAGGCTAATTTTATTGCAAACTAATTATGGCATTCGATAAAAATTACAGAAGACAACGAATTAAGTTTCGTATTCGAAAAAAAATATCTGGAACAGCAACAACACCGCGTTTAGCTATTTACAGATCAAACAAAGAAATCTACGCTCAGCTTATTGATGATCAAAATGGAGTAACATTAGCTTCAGCATCCTCAAGAGAAAAGTCGATTGCTTCTTCAACAGTCAACAAAACTGAACAAGCCAAAATGGTGGGTAAAGCCATTGGTGAAAAAGCAGTTAGTGCTGGTCTCGAAACCGTTTGTTTTGACCGAGGAGGCTATTTGTATCATGGTCGTGTTAAGTCTCTTGCAGACGGCGCTCGCGAAGGTGGATTAAAATTTTAAGGATATGTTTAAAGGAATAAAGCATATTGAGCGCGTTAAGCCATCAGGCTTAGAGCTTCAAGAAAAGTTGGTTAGTATCCAACGTGTAACTAAGGTTACAAAAGGAGGTAGAACATTTAGTTTCTCTGTTATTATGGTTGTAGGAGACCAAAATGGCGTTGTTGGATTCGGGCTTGGAAAAGCCAACGAAGTTACATCAGCTATTGCTAAAGGCATTGACGAAGCTAAGAAAAACCTAGTCAGAATCCCATTGAAAGATGGATCTGTACCTCACGAACAGTATGGTAAGTATGGTGGAGGAAGAGTTTATATCCGTCCGGCATCTCATGGTACGGGAGTGATAGCAGGTGGTGCGATGCGTGCCGTTTTTGAAGCTGTAGGAATCCACGACATTCTTGCAAAATCAAAAGGTTCTTCAAATCCTCATAACGTTGTAAAAGCAACAGTTCGAGCACTCCTTCAATTAAGAGGTGTAAATACTATTGCTGAACAAAGAGGAGTGAGTATTGACAAAGTGTTTAACGGTTAATCTATACAATTATGGCTAGAGTAAAACTAACACAAGTACGTAGTACGATTAGAAGACCTCAAAATCAAAAAGACACCATGCGTGCTCTAGGATTAAATAAAATCAACCAAGAGGTTGAAAAAGAAGTTAATCCGACGATTGAAGGAATGATTAATGTTGTGAAACATTTAATCCGAGTAGAAGAAGTAAACTAATTTATAAATAAGTTTAAAATGGAATTATCCAATCTAAAACCAGCAAAAGGCGCAGTGAAGTCTGGAAAACGTGTTGGGCGTGGACAAGGATCAGGAAAAGGCGGAACTTCGACAAGAGGTCATAAAGGAGCCAAATCTAGATCTGGATACTCAAAGAAAATAGGTTTTGAAGGAGGGCAAATGCCACTTCAAAGACGTGTACCTAAGTTTGGTTTCACTAACATCAACCGAAAAGAATACAAGCCAATCAATGTTGAAACATTACAAGCTTATATTACTGACGGCAAACTTAGTGAAGACATCAATAAAGAAGCTTTAGTAAAAGCTGGTTTAGTTAAACACAGAGATTTAGTAAAAATTCTAGGAGAAGGAGAGTTGACTTCAAAAGTTAATATTACTGCTCATAAATTTTCTAAAACTGCTAAAGAAACCATCGAAAATGCTGGTGGAACAGTAACAACTCTGTAAGAACAAACGACAAGCAATGAAGAAGTTTATTGATACAATTACAAACATCTGGAAGATAGAAGAGTTGAAAAACAGAATCCTAATTACTTTAGGGTTCTTACTTATTTATCGACTTGGATCGGCTGTTGTTTTACCTGGAATAGATCCAGGAGGATTAGCTAATTTTTCTCAGCAAGCTCAAGGTGGTTTGATGGGAATCTTGAACATGTTTACTGGGGGAGCCTTTGCAAAAGCTTCGGTTTTGGCTTTAGGAATTATGCCTTACATCTCGGCCTCAATTGTAGTGCAATTACTTGGTATGGCTGTACCATATATGCAAAAACTACAACGTGAAGGAGAAAGTGGCCGGAACAAACAAAACCAAATTACACGTTACTTAACGATTGCAATTTGTTTAGTGCAAGCTCCAGGATTCTTAGCAACCCTTCCACCAGAAGCTTTTGTGCAGTTCGATTCACCAACTATTCAAACATTTTATTGGGTCTTGCGTTTGCTTATTCTAGTAACAGGTTGTCTATTTGCCATGTGGCTTGGAGAACGTATTACAGACAAAGGAATAGGAAACGGAATCTCGATACTCATTATGGTAGGTATTATTGCAAGCCTACCTGCTTCATTTGCCTTTGAGTTTACAGAAAAAGTAGTAGGAAACAAAGGAGGAGGATTATTAATCTTTTTCTTAGAAATTATTGTATTACTTATCGTGATTCTCCTAACCATTCTTGTTATACAAGGTGTTCGGAAAGTTCCGGTGCAAGTTGCTAAGCGAGTAGTCGGAGGAAATCCAGTTGGAGGAGTGAGACAATACATCCCTTTAAAAGTTAATGCAGCTGGAGTAATGCCAATCATTTTTGCACAAGCCATTATGTTTATCCCTATCACATTATCTGGAGCAATTTCAGGAAATGAACCAAATTGGATAATTAATGAGCTCTCAAACATACAAGGTTTCTCATATAATCTTATATTTGCAATCTTAATAATTGTCTTTACATTCTTTTATACCGCTATGACAGTGAATACCAATAGAATGGCAGACGATTTGAAGAGAACAGGTGGTTTCGTGCCAGGCATAAAACCAGGAAAAGATACCGCAGATTTCTTAGATACCGTTCTTTCGAGAATTGTTTTTCCAGGATCTGTGTTTTTAGCACTAATTGCTATTTTCCC
>JBMYYR010000016.1:26384-35517 GCA_049609625.1 Flavobacteriales bacterium
TCCGGCTTTTGTTATGCAAGCTGATGTAAATATGAATTTTGCTCAGTTTTTTGGAGGAACCTCATTATTGATAATCGTAGGTGTTATTTTAGATACCCTACAACAAATAGAAAGTTATTTATTAGCTCGTCATTATGATGGGATGATGAAAACAGGAAGACTGCAAGGTCGCAATTCGATTTAGTAATTAGATGATTAGTTACAAAACCGAAGAAGAGATCGAGCTGATTCGAGAAAGTTCTTTACTTGTTGCAAAAACTCATGGTGAGGTATCCAAGCTCATAAAACCAGGCATTACTGGTTTGGAGCTAGACAAAATCGCAGAGGAGTTTATTAGAGACCACGGAGGAGTACCAGCTTTTAAAGGCTTTAACGGTTTTCCAGGATCTTTATGTATATCTCCAGATGCAGAAGTTGTCCACGGCATACCAAACGCTAAACCAGTCGAAGAAGGTCATATACTTTCAGTAGACTGCGGTGTTGTGAAAAACGGATATTACGGCGACTCAGCCTTTACGTATAAAGTAGGCGAAGTTTCAGAAGAACTTCAACAACTTTTAGATGTTACCAAAGCATCATTATATAAAGGAATAGAACAAGCCGTAGTTGGGAATAGAATAGGAGATATTTCTTATGCTATTCAGAACCACACCGAAACAAAAGGATATGGTGTTGTGAGAGAACTTGTAGGACATGGTGTTGGGAAAGCCCTTCACGAAGATCCACAAGTCCCAAATTATGGAAAACGAGGGCGAGGGCCTAAACTAAAAGAAGGTTTAGTGATTGCTATCGAACCAATGATTAATATGGGAACTCGAAAAATTCGACAATATGCAGATGGATGGACAATCAAAACCTTTGATTTGAAACCTTCGGCACATTTTGAACACACCATAGTTGTACGTAAAGAGCGTGCAGAGATTTTGTCAAGTTTCGATTTTATCGAACAACAATAAATAGGTACAAAAAAGTATGGCTAAACAGGCAGCAATAGAACAAGATGGAGTTATAATCGAAGCATTGTCAAACGCAATGTTCCGAGTAGAGCTTCAGAACGGACACGAGCTAACGGCTCACATCTCTGGAAAGATGAGGATGCACTACATCAAACTCTTACCAGGCGATAAAGTGAAGTTAGAAATGTCTCCGTATGACTTAACAAAAGGACGTATAACTTACAGATACTAAGACAATGAAAGTAAGAGCATCACTAAAAAAGCGCAGTGAAGACTGCAAGATTGTAAGAAGAAAGGGTCGTTTATATGTAATAAACAAAAAGAACCCTAAGTTTAAACAAAGACAAGGTTAAAATCGTTAAAACTTAAATTATGGCTAGAATTGCAGGTGTTGACATTCCTAAGAATAAGAGAGGAGTTATCTCTTTAACTTATATTTTTGGAGTTGGAAGCAGTAGAGCAAAGGAAATCCTTGCTAGTGCGAAAATTGATGAAAGCACAAAAGTACAGGATTGGACTGATGACGATTTATCTAAAATCAGATCACTCGTAGGAGAGTACATCATTGAAGGTGAACTACGATCTGAAATCAGATTGAGCATCAAACGTTTAATGGACATCGGATCTTATAGAGGAATCCGACACCGTTCAGGATTACCATTAAGAGGACAGAGAACAAAAAACAATTCTCGAACTCGAAAAGGTAAGAAAAAGACAGTTGCGAACAAGAAAAAAGCAACTAAATAAACTTTAACTTAACGTCAGATGGCAAAATCAAGCAAGAAACTAAAAGTAAAAGTTGAAGCTGAGGGCGAATTACACGTTCACTCTTCATTCAACAACATTATTATTTCTTTGACCAACAAACAAGGTCAAGTAATATCATGGTCTTCTGCAGGGAAAATGGGCTTCAGAGGATCGAAAAAGAACACACCTTATGCTGCTCAATTAGCAGCTGAAGATTGTGCGAAAGTAGCAATGGATTTGGGACTTAAAAAAGTAAAGGCTTACGTAAAAGGGCCTGGAAATGGTCGTGAATCAGCTATTCGATCAATCCACAACAGTGGTATTGCAGTAACCGAGATAATCGATAAAACTCCTCAGCCACACAATGGTTGTAGAGCGCCTAAGCGCCGTAGAGTTTAATCTATTTTCCTAACAAATTAAGACAGAAAAATGGCTAGATATAGAGGTCCAAAAACCAAGATAGCACGTAAGTTTGGAGAACCAATTTTTGGTGCAGACAAGACTTTAGAAAAACGTAATTTCCCACCAGGGCAACACGGACAATCAGGACGTAGAAGAAAAAAATCTGAATACGCAACGCAATTGAACGAGAAGCAAAAAGTTAAGTATACCTATGGTATTCTTGAAAAACAATTCTCGAATATGTTTAAAAAAGCATCAAGAGCTAAAGGTATTACAGGTGAGATTCTTTTGCAACTTTGCGAACGTAGACTTGACAATGTGGTTTACCGTATGGGAATTGCAAAAACCCGTGACGCTGCTCGCCAATTCGTTGGTCATAAGCATATTACT
This sequence comes from Flavobacteriales bacterium, assembly GCA_049609625.1. Classification (GTDB taxonomy): domain Bacteria; phylum Bacteroidota; class Bacteroidia; order Flavobacteriales; family CAJXXR01; genus JBMYYR01. The sequence continues at coordinate 28,880 of JBMYYR010000016.1, forward strand.
GTAAATGGAGAGCTTGTAAATATTCCATCGTATGTCGTTAAACCCGGAGAGGTGATAGGCGTACGAGAGCGTTCTAAATCTATGGAAGAAATTACAGGAGCTTTAGCTAATAGAGCAGATTATGAGTGGATCGAGTGGGATTCTTCATCACTTTCAGGAACCTTTATGGCTATTCCAGAAAGAGAACAAATACCAGAGACAATAAAAGAACAACTTATTGTCGAGTTGTACTCGAAGTAATCACCAATTCTCAAAATATAAGTTTATGTCTATATTAAAATTCCAAAAACCAGATAAAGTCTTTATGGTAAATTCTACTGACACAAACGGTCAGTTTGAATTTCGCCCTTTAGAACCTGGTTATGGATTAACAGTAGGAAACGCTCTTAGACGGGTCTTACTTTCATCGCTTGAAGGCTTCGCAATATCTTCGATACGCATTGAAGGCATCGAGCACGAATTTAGTACCATAGATGGTGTGGTAGAAGATGTAACCGATATGATCTTGAACATCAAGAAAATTAGGTTAAAACAACTTGTTGAAGACACAGAGGAAGAAACTTTTCACGTATCGATTGCTGGAAAAGATCAATTGACAGCTGGCGATATAGGCAAATTTGTTTCAGGTTTTCAGGTATTAAATTCTGATTTGGTAATTTGTAGAATGAACTCATCTGTATCACTTGATATAACATTCACAATATCTAAAGGACGTGGTTTTGTAGTTGCTGAAGAGCAAACACATGATCTTGAAGAAATGCCATTTGGAACGATCATCACGGACTCTATTTACACGCCAATTAAGAATGTAAAATACGCCGTAGAAAACTTTAGAGTTGGGCAAAAGACAGATTACGAAAAATTAGTTTTTGAAATAGAAACTGATGGTTCAATCTTTCCGAAAGATGCTTTAACAGAAGCAGCGAAAATTTTGATTCACCACTTTATGTTATTCTCAGACGAGCGTATTACGCTTGAAGAATCTGACATCAGCGGTGTTGAAGAATACGACGAAGAAGTATTGCACATGAGACAGTTGTTAAAAACTCGTCTTGTAGATATGGAGCTTTCGGTAAGAGCATTAAATTGTTTGAAAGCTGCAGAAGTTGACACATTAGGAGATTTAGTTCGCTTTAATAAAACGGACTTAATGAAGTTCCGAAACTTTGGTAAAAAGTCATTAGCTGAGCTCGACGAATTTGTTGAGAAAAAAGGCTTAAATTTCGGGATGGATACATCAAAGTATAAATTAGATAAGGAATAAGACGCCATGAGACACGGTAAAAAACATAATCATTTAGGGAGAACAGCCGCACACAGAAAAGCAATGCTTTCTAATATGGCATGCTCGCTCATTCTACACAAACGCATCAACACAACTGTTGCAAAAGCAAAAGCGTTGAGAAAATACGTAGAGCCGATCATCACAAAATCAAAAACGGATTCAACGCACTCACGTCGTGTTGTATTTAGCTACTTGAAGCAGAAGGAAGTTGTAAAAACTCTTTTTGGTGAAGTATCGACAAAAGTAGCAGACCGGCCAGGAGGATACACACGTATCATCAAAACTGGATTCAGAAAAGGAGATGCTGCTGAGATGTGTATGATAGAACTTGTTGATTACAACGACATTTACAACCAAGAGGCTAAGCCAAAGAAAAAATCGACTCGTCGATCTAAAAAAGCTAACACAGCACCAGCTGCTGAAGCCGAAACGGAAGTTCAAGAGGCTGTAGAAAACCAAACGGAAGAAACTAAAGAAGAAAATTCTTCTGAGGACAATGCGTAAAGACTTGAACAACATAGGAATTGTTTATCAGTAATAAAAAAGGATAGAGCCTAAAGCTTTATCCTTTTTTTTTGTTTACAACAGAAGTTAAAACACATGAAATACAAAGCAAAAGATCAAGCTGTGATTGTCTTGGAAGACGGAACAGTTTTTTATGGAAAAGCAGCAGGTTTTTCTGGAACCGCTTTAGGCGAAATTTGTTATAATACGGGTATGACAGGTTATCAGGAAGTGTTTACTGACCCTTCGTATAGCGGGCAGTTGATGGTTTTGACTAACGTTCATATTGGAAATTATGGTGTAGAACACTCAGAAGTAGAATCTGACAATATTCACATCACAGGGCTTATTTGTAGAGACTTTCAATCGAGTTTTTCTCGCCCGAGGTCTGAGGATAGTCTTCAAGATTATTTTGAAGCCAACAAAATAGTTGCGGTATCGGATATCGATACACGTGCTTTGGTTTCTTATATCAGAGAAAAAGGGGCGATGAATGTTTGTATTTCTCACGATTGTTCTGACATCGACGCTCTAAAAGCTAAAGCGAAAGCGCATCCATCAATGGAGGGCCTTTCTTTAGCACCTGTAGTGTCAACAAAAGAAGTGAAAACCATAGGTAATCCTGATGCCGAGATCAAAATTGCGGTGATGGACTATGGCGTGAAAAATAGCATTCTGACTTGTATGGAGAGTAGAGGAGCTTACCTCAAAATTTTTCCTCATACCACAAAAGCTGAAGCTATTGAAAACTTCAAGCCAGACGGTATTTTCTTGTCCAACGGCCCAGGAGATCCGAGTGTAATGCATCATGAAATTGAAGAAGTGAAAAAACTTCAAGCGCTCAACAAACCGATGTTCGGCATCTGTTTAGGTCATCAGCTTTTAGCTTTAGCTAATGGATTGACGACTTACAAAATGCACAATGGGCATCGTGGAATCAATCACGGCGTACTGAATCTTGAAAGCCAACGTGCAGAAGTAACTTCGCAAAATCACGGTTTTGCGGTGTCTTTAGATGGTTTTGATGAAGAGCAGTTGGTCTTAACGCACAAAAACTTAAATGACGAAACGGTTGAAGGGTTTCGATTGAAAAACAAATCTGTTTTTGCTGTGCAATATCACCCAGAAGCTTCGCCAGGGCCGCATGATTCACGCTATTTATTCGATCAATTTTTCCAAAATATAAACGACCAAAACTAAAACATCATGGGATTAATTACAGACATCCATGCAAGAGAAATTCTAGATTCACGAGGAAATCCGACTGTAGAAGTCGATATTTTGACTGATTCAGGCGCTTTCGGGCGTGCAGCTGTTCCGAGTGGAGCTTCGACAGGCGAACACGAAGCCGTTGAGTTGCGAGACAAAGACGACAACCGCTATTTAGGTAAGGGCGTTTTGAAGGCTATCGACAATGTAAATTCAACAATTGCTGATGAACTCATTGGGATGGACGTTGAAGATCAGCTAGGTATCGATCGAACGATGATTGAGCTTGATGGAACTGAAAATAAAGCTAAATTAGGTGCAAACGCCATGTTGGCAGTTTCCTTGGCATCAGCCAGAGCTGCAGCCATGCATACTAACCAAATGCTGTTCAATTACATTGGTGGTGCAAATGCAAAAGTTTTGCCAGTACCGATGATGAATATTTTGAACGGCGGTTCGCATGCTGATAATTCAATTGATTTTCAGGAATTTATGATTATGCCTATTGGCGCAGAATCGTTTTCTGAAAGTTTGAGAATGGGAACAGAAGTGTTTCATCATCTAAAAAATGTCTTGAAAAAAGAAGGCTATTCAACCAATGTTGGAGACGAAGGTGGTTTTGCACCAAACCTGAAATCAAACGATCATGCCATGGAAATGGTTTTGAAAGCGATAGAAAAAGCAGGATATCGACCAGGAGAAGATATGGGTATTGCTTTAGATGTAGCTTCATCGGAATTTTATTTAAAAGACGAAGGCGTTTACCATTTACACCAATCGACAGGAGAGAAGTTTAGTTCAGATGATCTGATTAGCTTCTATAAAAACTGGGTAAACAAATACCCAATTTTATCGATAGAAGACGCTTTGGATGAAAACGATTGGGCAGGCTGGAAGAGCTTAACGTCGAGCATCGGAAATAAAGTGCAACTAGTTGGGGATGATTTGTTTGTAACCAACACCAAACGACTGGAAAGAGGAATTAGAGAACAGATTGCAAATTCAATTCTTATTAAAGTAAACCAAATTGGAACTTTGACTGAAACGATGGAAGCTGTAGATTTGGCACATCGAAATGGATTTACCTCAGTAATGTCGCACAGATCAGGCGAAACCGAAGATTCAACTATAGCTGATTTAGCGGTAGCTTTGTCGACAGGTCAAATCAAAACGGGCTCGGCTTCGCGATCAGATCGGATGGCAAAATACAACCAATTACTTCGGATTGAAGAATCTCTTGGAGATTCGGCAGTTTTTGGAAAAAAATACATGAAATTTCTGTAATATTCTTTACCTTTACGACCTATGAACAGATTAAAAGAAGAATTCGCTAGCATCATCGATGAAGCGATTAAAGATAGACGAGATTTACTCGCAAAATATGGTGATGAATCACTCGGAGAAATTAAAGTAAGTCAACTTTATGGTGGTATGCGAGGCATGCTCAGCATGATTTGCGAAACCTCAAAACTGGATGTCAACGAAGGCATTCGTTTTAGAGGTTATTCGATTCCTGAACTTCAGGAAAAACTACCAAAATACATCGATGGAAATGAGCCTTTACCAGAAGGGATTTTCTATTTGATGTTGACAGGGAAATTGCCAACAGAAGATGACGTACGTCGTGTTTCGAACCAATGGATGCGCCGATCGACTGTGCCACCACATGTGTTCAAAGTGATAGATGCTTTACCAGAGCATACACACCCGATGACGCAATTTTCGGCTGCTATTACAGCCTTGAGAACCGAGTCGGAGTTTACAAAAGCTTACCGAGATGGTATTAATAAAAAAGACTATTGGATTCCGACTTATGAGGATTCTATGAATCTTATTGCACGATTACCACGTGTGGCAGCTTATATTTACCGAAGAACCTACCACAATGGAGATCATATTGAACCAAACCCGAAATTAGATTGGTCTGGGAATTTTGCTCACATGTTAGGTTTTGATGGCGAAGAATTTAAAGAATTGATGCGTTTGTATATGACGATCCATTCTGATCATGAAGGAGGAAACGTCTCTGCACACGCTACCCATTTGGTTGGTTCGGCACTTACAGATCCATACCTTTCTTTTGCTGCCGGAATGAATGGTTTGGCTGGTCCGTTACACGGTTTGGCAAATCAAGAAGTTGTGCGTTGGCTTTTGGCAATGCGTGCAGAATTAGGTGGCGGATTGCCAACTAAAGAGCAAATTGCAACCTATTGTAAAAAAACCTTAGCGGATGGAAAAGTTATTCCAGGTTTTGGACACGCTGTTCTTAGAAAAACAGACCCAAGATATTCAGCTCAAAGAGAATTTGCACTCAAGCACATGCCAGATAATGAATTGTTTAACATTGTAAGCAAAGTGTATGAAGTTGTGCCGCCAATTCTTCAGGCTACCGGAAAAGTAAAAAATCCTTGGCCAAACGTTGACGCACATTCAGGTGTATTGTTGATGAATTATGGCTTGGTAGAATACGATTTCTATACTGTTCTTTTCGGTGTATCTAGATCAATCGGTGTACTTACCAACCTGATTTGGGACAGAGCAACTGGCTCGCCAATTGAACGTCCAGGTTCTATTTCGACCAAATTGCTGAGAGAAAAATTAGAGTCAAAATAAATATAGAGTTTACAACACACTACAAAAAAGCCAATACAAAACCATGTATTGGCTTTTTTTGTTTCTAAGTCTTCCTCTTTTTAATCAAATCAAAACCAATACTGCTCGGAGTGAAGTGCGAAACTAACTTTTGGGTACAGACTCGTGATGTTTTTTTCTGCATGTTTTTAAAGTTAAAATTAGTTTAATTTACTGAAAAACAATGTATTAAACTCATTTTGGATGTGTTAATGAGTGATTTATAATCATTTTTTGTGAAATGTAAGCATATTTTTACTAGTTTTGATCCGTTAAAAAACATCAATAAAAGATATTGATGTCTTTGCGAAAAAAACACTACTTAAAAGCTGAAATCCTATGAAGAAAAAAATGACAAAATTATTAATCGCATTAGTTCTGTCCACCTTTGGATGGCAAGCCAATGCGCAAGTTTACCTTACTACAAGTGGTGGTAGTTACCCTACTGAAAAATGGTGTAGCATCTCTACGGGTGTTGATGGAACAGGCACCATTGTGTGGCAGCAAGGAGGAGGACCTATCGGAACAGGGTCAGGTTTGTTGACCAATGAAGCTATTGCGCTACCTAGTTCAGGAACGTATTATTTGAATTGTTATGACCAATATGACGATAGTTGGGATGGAACGGTTTATGACTTAACAGACGGCACCACTACTATCATCAACAATGGAGGCACTCCTCCAGATGATGGTACGGATATCGATGCTAGCGGAGGCTGGGATGGAACAGCTGATGAATTAGAATCATCTGAAGCATTTACTTATACTGCTCCTGCTTGCCCTACACCAACCACACTCACAGCCAACAACATTACAACAACTACTGCCGACTTAGGCTGGACAGAAAACGGAACGGCTACCACGTGGGACATTGAGCATGGCGCAACAGGCTTTACGCAAGGTTCAGGAACTACGGTTACAGGAACGACTACTAACCCACACAATTTATCAGGTTTAACCGCCAACACGACTTACGACTTTTACGTCAGAGCTGATTGTGGCGGAAGTG
>JBMYYR010000017.1:0-34872 GCA_049609625.1 Flavobacteriales bacterium
AAAATCCCAATTTATGAACCTGGTTTAAAAGCACTTGTTGTTAAAAATAAATCTAAGAATAGATTGTTTTTTTCAACAAAACTTGAAGATTCCTTAAACACCTCCGATTTTGTTTTTATAGCCGTTGGCACACCCATGGGCGAAGATGGCTCGGCAGACCTACAATACGTGGAATCGGTAGCCAGACACATCGGTCAACTACTAAACAAAGCACTCATTGTAGTCGATAAATCTACCGTTCCGATCGGGACGGCAGAAAGCGTACGGACAATCATCCAACATGAACTTGACCAAAGACAAGTTGATTTTGACTTTGATGTCGTATCTAATCCAGAATTTTTAAAAGAAGGGGCCGCAATTCAAGATTTTATGAAGCCAGATCGGATTGTGATTGGTGCAAACTCAACTCAATCCTTAGAAAAAATGAAGGCACTTTATATGCCTTTTTTCAAAACTCACGATCGGTTTGTAAGCATGGACATTCGCTCAGCCGAAATGACCAAATATGCGGCAAATGCCATGTTGGCAACCAAAATTTCATTTATGAATGAAATGGCAAATATTTGCGAACACGTTGGTGCTGACGTCAATAGCGTACGTTTGGGCATTGGTTCTGATTCGCGGATTGGCTATAGCTTTATTTACCCAGGCTGTGGTTATGGCGGTTCTTGCTTTCCCAAAGATGTTAATGCTTTAGTTCATATTGCTGAAGAGGCTGGCTACGAAACGCAACTTCTAAAAAGTGTAGAAAGCGTAAATGCTAAACAAAAAGATAAACTCTCCGAAAAATTAATTAACTATTTTGGAAAACAAAATCTTAACGGATTAAAAGTCGGTATTTGGGGATTAGCCTTCAAGCCTGAAACTGATGATATGCGAGAAGCTCCAGCCATTACAACTATCAAAAATTTAGTTGATTTTGGTGTGAAGTTTAAAGTCTACGATCCAAAAGCCATGCACGAAGCTCAACAGGTTTATCTCAAAGACTATGCGGCAAGCATCGACTATTGTGAAACAAAATACGACGCAACAAAAGACATCGACGCTCTACTATTGCATACCGAATGGAATGAGTTTCGCTCGCCAGACTTCGATATATTGAAACAAAATATGAAACAACACGTCTTTATTGACGGCAGAAATCAGTTCGACCCTAAACAAATGAAAGACTTAGGGTTTACGTATTTCTGTATTGGACGCTAATTTATGAGAACACCTTTCAACACCTACCACGAGTTTGATATTTCGAAAAGTAGCTTCCTGATTACAGGTGGTGCTGGTTTTATTGGTTCAAATTTGGTTGAGTATTTACTCCAACACAAGGCTGGCTTAGTTCGTGTTTTGGACAACCTCTCAAACGGCCATTACAAAAACATAAAACCGTTTATTGGTCAATCCAATTTTGAATTTATTGAAGGCGATATTAGAGATATGGAAACCTGCCAAAAAGCACTCAAAGGCATCGATTACCTTTCTCATCAAGCAGCACTTGGCTCGGTACCGAGGTCAATAAAAGACCCCATCACTTCCAACCAAGTTAATATTTCTGGGTTTTTAAATGTTATTGATGCAGCAAAAGAAGCTCAAGTAAAACGTATGGTTTATGCGGCCTCTTCCTCAACTTATGGCGATTCTAAAAGTCTACCAAAAGTTGAAGATAAGATTGGGAAACCGCTTTCGCCCTACGCGATCACCAAATATGTGAATGAATTGTATGGCGATATTTATTCTAATGTATATGATTTTCATAGCATTGGCTTACGTTATTTTAATGTCTTTGGTCCAAAACAAGATCCAAACGGTGCTTATGCTGCCGTTATTCCATTATTTATGGATGCTATGATTTCAAAAAAAGCACCAACTATTCACGGCGATGGAGGTCAAACCCGAGATTTTACTTTTGTAGATAATGCTGTTCAGGCCAATATCCGCGCCTTATTACACACTCCAACTTTAGAGAATCATGAAGTTTGTAATATTGCCTTCGGACAACGAAGCTCGCTAACTCAACTTTGGGACTTAGTCCAAAAAGCTGATGGAGAAACACTTGAGCCTATTTTTGGAGAACCAAGAGCTGGTGATATTCGAGATTCTTTAGCCGATATTTCAAAAGCAAAAACGCTTTTGGGTTATCAACCTGAATTTTCGATGCAAGAAGGACTCAAAACAACGTATGACTGGTTTAAAAACCACTTAGATTTTATAAAATCAACATGAAAAAACAAATTTTAATCACTGGAGGTGCTGGTTTTATTGGCTCGCACGTCGTTCGCTTATTCGTTAACAAATACCCTGAATACGAAATCTACAATTTAGATTTATTGACCTATTGTGGAAATTTAGAGAATTTGACCGACATCGAATCTAAGCCAAATTACCACTTCATCAAAGCCGACATCAATGATGCCAAAGCTATTGATGAACTTTTTGATAAATACAAATTCGATTCAGTTATTCACTTAGCAGCTGAAAGTCATGTAGATAGATCGATTACAGATCCTTTGGCTTTTGTGAAAACCAATATTTTTGGAACAGTGAATCTGCTCGAAGCTGCCAAACGAACATGGAAGGATAATTATGAAGGCAAACGCTTTTATCACGTGTCTACAGACGAAGTTTTTGGTTCTTTAGGTTCGGAAGGGTTTTTCACTGAAACAACGCCTTATGATCCTCAATCGCCCTACTCGGCTTCAAAAGCGAGTTCAGATCACTTTGTTAGAGCTTACGGAAATACCTACGGGATGCCTTTCGTACTTTCCAACTGTTCAAACAATTACGGCCCAAATCAATTCCCAGAAAAGTTGATTCCTTTATTTATCAACAACATCAAAACCAACAAAAGCTTACCAGTTTACGGTGATGGCCAATATACCAGAGATTGGCTTTTTGTAGAAGATCATGCCAAAGCCATCGACCTTATTTTTCATAAAGCCGAAAACAAAAAAGAGTATAATATTGGTGGATTTAATGAATGGACTAACATTGATTTAATCAAGGTTTTGTGTGAATTAATGGACAAAAAACTTGGTCGAACATCGGGTAGTTCAGAGGAACTTATTCGCTATGTCAAAGACCGACCTGGACATGACAAGCGTTATGCCATTGATGCTCATTTGATTAACAAAGAATTAGGCTGGGAACCGAGCTTGCAATTTGAAGAAGGCTTATCGAAAACTATCGATTGGTATTTGGACAATGAAGACTGGCTAAACAACATCACATCAGGCGATTACAAATCGTATTACACTAAACAATATCAAAACTAAAAACAGATGAAAGGCATTATTTTAGCTGGAGGTTCGGGCACACGACTCCATCCACTTACTTTGGCTGCCAGCAAGCAGTTGCTTCCTGTTTACGACAAACCGATGATTTATTATCCGCTGTCGATTTTGATGTTGGCGGGTATCAAAGAAATTTTGATTATCACTACACCCCACGATCAAGAGGCTTTTAAACGCTTGCTTGGCGATGGAAAAGAACTGGGTTGTCGGTTTGAATACATCATTCAGGAAGTACCAAACGGACTGGCGCAAGCGTTTGTTTTGGGCGAAGAATTTATTGGTAAGGATTCAGTTGCTTTAGTTTTGGGCGATAATATTTTCTATGGTTCTGGCATGGGCAGTTTATTACGCTCAAAAGCCGATTTAGAAGGCGCTTGTGTATTTGCTTACCGAGTAAATGACCCAGAACGTTATGGCGTTGTTGAATTTGATGAGTCTGGAAAAGTCATTTCTTTAGAAGAAAAACCAGAGAAACCAAAATCAAATTACGCTGTTCCAGGTTTGTATTTTTATGATAATCAAGTTGTTGAAATTGCAAAAAACATCAAACCCTCAGCAAGAGGAGAATATGAAATTACCGATGTCAACATCAAATATCTTGAACAAAAACAATTGCAAGTCGGGATTTTGGATAGAGGAACGGCTTGGCTCGACACAGGAACGTTTCCCTCTTTGATGCAAGCTGGACAGTTTGTCCATGTCATCGAAGAGCGACAAGGTTTTAAAATCGGTTGTATTGAAGAAATTGCCTTTAGACAAGGTTTTATTGATGAAAAACAACTGTTGATTTTAGCTGAAAAATATAAGAAAAGTGGTTATGGCGTGTATCTCAAAAAACTTTTAGACCAGTAAGTATATTATGCACAGCCTGAGCGATTGTCATCTTATTGAACTTCCAAAACACCTCGATCCTAGAGGAAATCTTTCTTTTTTGGAAACCGAAAATCATTTACCTTTCGCTTTCGAACGTGTGTATTGGATTTATGATGTCCCCGGAGGGCAAATTCGAGGTGGACATGCGTTTAAAGCACAAAAAGAATTTATCATTGTGCTTTCTGGTAGTTTAGATGTTGTTCTTTTTGATGGAGAAAAAGAAGTTACCCATAGCTTAAATCGCTCATACTACGGACTTTATGTAGAAAGTGGTATTTGGCGCAGGATGGAGAATTTCTCAACCAATGCCTTTGCCCTTTGCATTGCCAGCACAACCTATGATGAGCAAGATTATATCCGAGATCGTGATCAATTCTTGAAATTTAGAACAAATGGAAGCTAGACAAACAACCATAAACGATTGCCGGAAAATAGAACTTCCAAAAATAACTAATCCGGCAGGAAATTTAAGCTCAATTGAGTCTAATACCGAGGTGCCTTTTCAGATAAAACGAGTTTATTATCTTTATGATATTCCAGGTGGCGAAGAACGCGGCGCACATGCACACAAAGCTCTGCATCAACTCATTGTAGCCGCTAGTGGTAGTTTTGAGCTTGAGCTTTTTGATGGAAAAAACAAAAAAAGTTTTTTCTTAAATAGACCTTACGAAGGCTTACTTTTACCGCCCGGGCTTTGGCGCGAACTTAAAAATTTCTCTTCAGGTTCAGTGTGTTTGGTATTAGCTTCTGAAGCCTATTCTGAGACTGATTATATTCGTGATTTTGATGACTTTAATGTATTTAAAGATGCCTAAAATACACCCAAAAGCCGATGTGCAATCCAAAAATATAGGATCTGGAACTCAAATTTGGCAGTTTTCTGTGGTTTTGAAAGACGCACAAATTGGTTCGGATTGCAATATAAATTGTCAGGTTTTTATAGAAAACGACGTTGTGATTGGTAATGAAGTAACCGTAAAATCTGGGGTTCAACTTTGGGATGGTATACGCATTGAAGATCGGGTTTTTATTGGGCCGAATGCTACGTTTACCAATGATTTGATGCCAAGATCGAAACAATATCCCGAAGCTTTTGAACAAACGATTCTTAAAACAGGCTGTTCTATTGGTGCCAATGCAACACTAATTGCTGGAATAGAAATAGGTCAATTTGCCATGGTTGGCGCTGGTGCTGTCGTTACCAAATCTGTTCCCGATTTTGCTTTAGTTGTCGGAAATCCAGCACGACACAAGGGTTATATAACCAAAACTGGTCAAATCTTAGACCTTAATTTGAAATCAAAATCTGGTCAACAATTCCAATTTAAAAACGCAGATCTCATTCCGGTATGATAAAATTTTTAGACTTAGAAAAAATAAACAAACAACATAGCGAAGAACTTAAGTCAGCTGTAAATCAAGTCATTGACTCAGGTTGGTATGTTTTAGGAAAAGAAGTTGAACGTTTTGAAAAGCAATTTGCCAAATTTCATCACGTTGATTATGCTATTGCCTGCTCAAATGGTTTCGATGCCTTAAAAATTATCTTAAAAGCTTATATCGAAATCGGGAAACTAAAGGAAGGCGATGAAGTTCTTATTCCCGCCAACACCTTTATTGCCTCAGCTTTGGCGATTAGCGAGGCCAAGCTCAAACCCGTTTTAGTTGAAGTCAATCCTGAGAATTATCTTATTGATTATCAGCAGATTGAAAAACATATTTCATCAAAAACTAAAGCCTTTATGAATGTCCATTTGTATGGACAAGCCTCTTATTCTGAAGAACTTAGAGAAGTGATTCAAACGCATAATTTAATTCATATTGAAGATAATGCGCAAGCTATTGCGGCTGAAGTGGATGGCATAAAAACAGGAAACTTGGGCGATGCAGCGGCCTTTAGTTTCTATCCGGGGAAAAACATGGGTGCTTTGGGCGATGCAGGTGCTATCTTGTGCAAAGACAAAGCTTTAGCAGAGGCTTGTAGGATGTTGAGCAACTATGGTTCAAGCAAAAAATATGTACACCAAAGCAAAGGACACAACCACCGAATGGATGAACTCCAGGCGGCAGTTTTGAATGTAAAACTGAATTACATTGAATCTGAAAATGCTAAACGTCAAGCTATTGCTGCGCGATATTGTTCAGAAATAAAGCATCCAAAAATCACCTTACCAACACTTCCTAAAGACCCAAAAAATCACGTTTGGCATCTGTTTGTTATTCGATCTAAAACTCGAAATGCACTCCAAAAAAAATTAGCTGACCTAGGTATTCAGACCCTCATCCACTACCCTATTCCGATTCACAAACAAGCTGCTTATGCTTCAGAATTTGAAGGTCAAACTTTCCCAATAACTGAAACGCTCTGTAACGAAATTTTGTCTTTACCCCTTTCTCCAGTGATGACTGAAGAAGAAATAAGCACCGTTATAAACACCATCAACAGTCTGTAAATCAACACTATGCACATTGTTTTTGTAAGTCACGAATTTGCTCATCCCGATTTGCCGGACTGCGGTGGTATTGGTCATTTTTTGGCCGAATATTGCAAACGTTTAGTCCAAAAAGGACATCAAGTTTCTGTTTTTGGCTATTCCGAAAAAGCTTTTTACGGCCAATATGAGGGCATCGATTTGTATTACCGAAAAACAAGTATGACGCCGTTTCATCTGTTTTTAGAGCGTGTTTTTCATAAATTGAAACTCTCAAAATTCCTGATCCCTTTTCATGCCAAAGACCGTATTAATTTAGCTAATCGCGTAGATGCGTTTTGTGAAAATCAACACGTTGACCTTATTGAACTTAATGATTTTTTTGGCGATGGCGCTTTTCTTACAACATCAACACCAAAAGTTCTTCGGACGCATGGTTCATACAAACTTCTGCATGCCGATTTAGGTTTTCGGGACAATAAATCGTTTATCTTTTTTGAAGAAAAACAAGCCAAATTAGCTGATTTGATCATCTCAGTTTCGGAATTTAGTGCCAATAGGTTCACCGAACTCTTTGATAGACAACAAGATTTAAAAATTGTTTACAATGGAGTAGAGACCAAAGACATTTTGAAAAAAGCCTTTCCAAAAATCAGTAGGTTATTCTATTTTGGCACACTTTCTCATGCCAAAGGTAGTGATCGTTTGGTTGAACTTTGCAATGCTTTAGCCCAAACATTTCCAGATATGGAAGTGGCTATTGCTGGAAAACCAGCCAGCTATTTTGAAGAAGATATGTTACCCAAACTAAGCTCAAAAGCTCAAGAAAACGTCCGCTTTTTAGGCTATTTATCCAAAACTGAAATTGAGAACGAAATCGATAAATCGAGCTATATTTTCTTTCCTTCTCGATTAGAGAATTTCAGTGTGGCTTTGTTGGAAGCTATGTCGAGAGGTCGTGTTTGTATCGCTTGGAATATTCCTTCTTTTGTTGAGATTATAAAACCAAATGAAAATGGGATTCTTGTCAATTCTATTGAAGATACTATTTTGAATATCAAAACTTTAGAAGAAAATCACACGAAACGCTTTGAACTTTCAGAAGCAGCTTTCGATTTGATTCAGAATGAATTTTCTAAAGAAAAAATGGTGGATTTGAGTTTGGAAACTTATCAGGATGTGATTGATTTAAAAAATAGTTAATCAAACCGTTTTATAAAATGAAAACCAAAAATTTCATAGCCTTGTCGATGATAGAATGTATGAGAGCGTCGGTTTTGAGAATACGTATTGAGTTCTAAACTTTCGCAATGTTCTTTTTTTGCCCAATCTTCTAAAAAATCAAGGAATTGTTTACCAAAAGAACGGCCTTGATGTTCAGGATGAATAATAAAATTATCAATTTCTGCCTGTTTTCCAGAATACAACCTAAGGGTAATCCAGACCGAAGAAACGCCTATCAGCTCATCATCAAAAAAAACACCAAAACAATGATAATCAGACATTTTAAACATAGATTCTAGATACTCTTTTTGCTGATCTTGACTTGTCGTATGGTTTAGAAAAGGTGTTATTTCTAAAATATCATCTATAAATGATGAATCAAGTGTTTGAAACTTAAGCATGCGAATTTTAAATTTTGAGTTAAAAGTATGGAAATAAATTGAATATTTTTCTTATTTTTATACCCAGTTACAAATCATAAAACATACCACTATGAGCAAATTTGACGAAGCTCTCGAGCTTTACACTTCAGAAATGAAAAAAATGAACATTAGCGTTGATGCTGATTTACTTAGAGCTGTTTCAAAAGGTTTAGGGCCATCAATTTACAATGCGGATTCATCAAAAGTATCATCTTCTGACCAAGCTGAGCTTGACCGCGTGAAGACGAATTTCTTAATGAAAAAATTAGGCTTAGCCGATGGTGCAAACCTTGATGCTGCAATTGCTGAAGTTGTAGAAACTATGGGTGCGAGCAACCGAAATAAGTACAGAGCTATTTTTTACTACCTTTTAGTTAAAAAATTCTCAAAAGAATCTATTTATTCTTAAGAACAAGCCTTTTTTTAAAGGTGTAAAAGCAGTTAACTCTTTATGATTTAGCTGCTTTTTTTTATCAAAATGAGCCATTTATTTTAGTTATTTCAAGGCTTATTATACAGGCAAAATCCGCTCTAAATAATGAAATTCTAAGCCAAAAAGTTGTTTTTTAGCCAGAATTGAAGCTTTAATCTGATTTTTTTCTTCAATGGATTTTGTTTGCTTCTCGGCGATGATTAACAAGTTTTTTGGTGTGTGTTCGGTATCTACAAACTGTACGATTTTTGTTTTATACCCATGATATTCAAGATATTCCGCACGTAAAACATCGGTCAACATTTCAGCCTGACGTTCTAATAAAATACCGTGTTTCGACATGTAATCGAGTTCAGAAACAGCACAAGAATCGTCCATTGCTCGGCGGACTTGTTTATGACAACAAGGTGCTAAAACCAATAAGTCTACTTCGGCTTCCACGCCAGTTTTAATAGCGTCGTCAGTGGCGGTATCGCAGGCATGAAGCGCAATGAGAACATCAACATCTTTTGGCTGAAAATCTTCAATTTTTGACT
The DNA here is from genome assembly GCA_049609625.1 of Flavobacteriales bacterium. Lineage (GTDB taxonomy): Bacteria > Bacteroidota > Bacteroidia > Flavobacteriales > CAJXXR01 > JBMYYR01. The sequence goes on from JBMYYR010000017.1 coordinate 9,205, forward strand.
CCACAAATTGCAATTGATTCATCTTGTGTTTTTGAGCAATGGACTGACAAAGCTCTACCATATCTTTTCGAAATTCGATACCACAAACCGTAGATTTTTGATTTAGATTGGAGTGTAAAAATTGTGCAAGTGCAAAGGTAAGATAGCCTTTCCCCGAACCCATATCGATAACATTAAGATTCGTATCTCTCTGTAATTTAGATAAATACGGATTTAAAATCTCAATAAATTGATTGATTTGTTTAAACTTATGCTGAGCTTTTGGAAAAATATTGCCTTTAGAATCACAAAGCTTCAGATCCTGAAAAAACGGACTGGATTTGAGGTCTAACATTCTCTTCTTTTTGTTGTCATGCTTCAAATTGACTTCTTTTTTTTCTGAAAGTTGCTTTGTTCGTAATTTTGATTTTGATTCTGAAAACCATTGAAAACTAAGTAATTGGCTTATAGAACTCAGCTCAGCAAATCGAAATGCACTAAAATTCAGATAATTTTTAATTAAATCAAAGGCTTTTTCAAACTCATAATTCTTTACAATATCTTTCGTTTGATATCGAAAAGTGAATTGCAAATGCAATCCTTTTTTGAGTTCAACGGGTTTGATTAAAAGACGTTTTAATTCAGCTTCATCGCCTTTATAATTCGTTAATTTAAGCGCAACAAATTCATTTGAAATCCAAAAGGTTTCAAGCTTAGAACTAAAGGTATTTTTATTCGCATTCATTTGATTTACAATTAATTAAGAACTACAAGTCAATTGCGAACAAGCCGCTTTTGTTTTTGCCCATTCTGGTTGTTTAGCAAACCATTTTTCTTGATCTTTTTGTTCGGCATAAGGTGATTTCAAAAGCTCAAACAAGTCTTCAATTACAGAATAATCAGCATTATCAGCAGCTTCAATCGCTAGTTGCGCCATATAATTTCTCAAAACGTATTTCGGATTCACTAATTTCATAGCTTGATGACGCTCACTTTCAGAACCTTGCTCCTCTCCTAGTCGATTTTTATAAGCTTCAAACCACCGCATCCAGTCATCTTTCTGAGCTTGACTTAGGGTTTCTAAATCATAAAAAGCAGGACTTATGTTTTCCCAAGACTCCTCTACCCTATCTTGAACAGAAAAAGAAGATAAATATCTGAAAAACAGTGTGTAATCTGGTTTAAAATCTTCTAAAAGTTCTTCTAAATTCTGAATTAAACCCTCATCAGTTGCTTTAGATTCTTGAAGTCCTAATTTAGATTTCATCATCTCAAAATAGGCAGCTTTCACTTCCTGAACACTTTCTTCTAAAATAGCTTCCAAACCTGTTGCTTCATTGAGTAAAGGAAACAAAGCATTGGCTAATTTAACCAAATTCCAAAGTGCAATATTCATCTGATTACCAAAACGATAGCGTTTATTTTGCGCATCAGTTAAATTGGGCGTCCAGTTGGGATCATAAGCTTCTAGCCAACCATAAGGGCCAAAATCTATGGTTTCGCCAACAATCGACATATTGTCGGTATTCATCACGCCATGAACAAAGCCAACACGTTGCCAATCAACAACTAAATCCAAGGTTCGTTGCGCTACCGATTTAAAAAATTGAAGGTATTTAGCTTTGCCTTCAAAAGCTTGAGTTTCTGATTTATAATAGAAATCACAACAATAATCTGCAAGTAATTTTAGGTTTTTGAGGTCTTTTCTGGCAGCCAAAATCTCGAAATTTCCGAAACGCACAAAGCTTTCAGACGTTCGGCAAACCACAGCACCTTTTTCGGCAATCACGCGTCCGTCATAAAACGGATCTCGATGTACCTTTTCACCTGTTAAATGTAAAGCCAAAGCCTCGGTTGTTGGCACGCCAAGTTGCTTTATGGCGTGGCTACAAAGGTATTCTCGGATAGAAGATCGCAAAACAGCAAAGCCGTCCGCTGTGCGTGAAAAAGGTGTTTCTCCAGCACCTTTTAGTTGTAATGAAATGGTTTTTTCTGCGGTTTTTAACTCGGCTATAGTTATGGCTCGCCCGTCTCCTAACTGCCCTGCCCAATGTCCAAATTGATGCCCGCCGTAACACATCGAAAAAGATTTATATTCCTGAAAATCAATTCTTCCAGTCATTAAATCTCTAAAATTAGTGTCATCAATTTTATCGAAATTGAAACCCAATTCTTGAGCTAATTTGGTATTGATGTGAATCACTTTCGGATTTTGAAAACGTTTTGGAGACACATAAGAAAAATGCGCCTCCAACACTTGTCTTCTATAATTTTTCTCTTCTTTGTCGGGGCTTAGCTGTGTAGAAAATTGCTGTTCTGATGGTGGAATTTTAATCGACATAGGCCTTTAGTTTTTCAGAAATCTGCTCGTCGATTTGACAAGCTATTCGCAAGGCTTTTGTTCCATCAGTCAAACTAACTACAGGTGTCGATTTGGTATTTATGGCTTCATAAAAAGCTATTAATTCTTCTTTGATCGCATTATTTGGCTTGCATTCTGGCTGAAAAAATAAGATTTCTTTTTTACGATCAGAATCCTCCAAATCAATATAAACAGACAGCGGTTTATCTTCAGATTTATCAACTTCATTCATCTGAATGAGTTCTGCTTTTTTCTCCAGAAAATCGATAGAAACGTAGGCATCTTTCTGAAAAAGTCGCATTTTTCGCATCGATTTGAATGACATCCGACTTGCCGTTAGATTAGCAACAGCGCCATTTTCAAACTCTATCCGACAAGAACAAATATCTGGCGTTTCGGACAGCACACAAACGCCGTTGGCTTGAATGGATTTAATTTCATAAGGCATAATGTGCAACAAAATATCGAGGTCGTGAATCATCAAATCCATAACCACCGAAACGTCAGTCCCTCTCGGGTTGAACTCTGAAAGTCGGTGAGCTTCAACAAACATCGGTTTATCAATGTGTTTTTGAGCTTCGATAAACGCTGGATTAAAACGCTCAACATGTCCAATTTGAACCCGAGTACCGTATGATTTTCGTAATTCCGACAAATGTTCAGACTCTTTAACCGATTGAGTAACAGGCTTTTCTATAAAAACGTGTTTACCTTTATTGATGCTTTTCACCGCACATTGATAATGCGATGTGGTACTGGTTACAATGTCGACAACGTCAATATGTTCGATCAGATCTTCAAGATTTTGAAAGGCTTTAACTCCAAATTCAGCTTCAACTTCTTTTGCCAAAGTTTCATTGTCATCAAAAAAACCAACCAGCTCAAAATGTTCAAGTTCTTTAAGAATCTTTAGGTGAATTTTACCCAAATACCCAACGCCAACTAATCCAATTTTCATCATATCAATCTGTAAATCAGTTTATTAAAATTAGTCCCACTCAGAAGTGTAATGAAACTGGATACTCGGAAATTTTTGCTCAGCCATCTGAATCGTAAAGGCTGAATCTGCCAAAAAGACATCTCGACCATATTTATCGACCGCCATCACACGCTGTTTTTGCTTCTTAAATTCCTCAAATTCTTTGTCGTTTTCGCTACTCACCCAACAGGCTTTGTGCAGCGAAATGGTTTCGAAACGACAGGTGGCATTATATTCGTGTTTGAGTCGATGTTGGATTACATCAAACTGAAGTGCACCAACCGTTCCGATGATTTTTCTGTTGTTTGATTTTCGGATAAACAACTGAGCCACACCTTCATCCATCAATTGATCGATTCCTTTTTCGAGCTGTTTAGCTTTCATGGGATCGGCATTTTCGATGTAATTAAAAAGTTCTGGTGCAAAGCTCGGAATGCCTTTATAATTCAGGTTTTCTCCCGAAGTTAAGGTGTCTCCTATTTTGAAATTTCCCGAATCGGGCAAACCAACAATATCACCCGGAAAAGCCTCTTCTACAATATCCTTTTTGGCTGCCATAAACGCCGTCGGACTCGAAAACTTGAGGTTTTTATTGAGGCGAATATGTTTGTAATTCGTGTTTCGTTTAAACGTTCCTGAAACCACTTTGACAAAAGCAATTCGGTTTCGATGTTTAGGATCTAAATTCGCATGGATTTTAAAGATAAATCCCGTAAACTCTTCTTCCTCAGGCAATACCAAACGTTCTTCGGCTTGTTTTGGCAAAGGTTCTGGAGCAATTTCGGTAAAACAATTGAGCAATTCTTGGACTCCAAAAGTGTTAATTGCCGAACCAAAAAAGACCGGACAAATCTCAGCTTGAAGGTAATCTTCGCGAGAAAATTTCGGATAGACCGAATCGACCAATTCTACTTCTTCGCGCAAAGTTTCGGAAGCTTCTTCATCCAAAACCTCCAAAAGCGAATCTTCCATGATGTTTTCTATCGAAATTTTATCATCCGAGCGCTGAGTCGAATTTGCGGTATAAACCTGCAGTTTTTTCTCATATAGATTATAAACACCTTTTAGCTCCTTTCCCATGCCTATTGGCCAAGAGAGCGGACGAACATTCACTTTGAGCTTCTCCTCAATTTCATCTAAAAGCTCGAACGCATCCTTCCCCATTCGGTCAAGTTTGTTGATGAAAATCATCATTGGCGTTTTACGCATTCGGCAAACTTCAACTAGCCTTTCGGTTTGAGCCTCCACTCCTTTTGCCACATCAATCACCACAATCACACTATCGGCAGCCGTTAGCGTTCTATAGGTGTCTTCGGCAAAATCACGGTGACCTGGTGTGTCTAAAATATTGATTTTGAATCCATTATAATCAAATCCCATAACAGAAGTCGCAACAGAAATTCCACGCTGACGCTCAATTTCCATAAAATCGCTGGTGGTTCCTTGCTTTATTTTGTTGGATTTTACGGCTCCTGCCACATTAATCGCTCCTCCATATAAAAGTAATTTCTCGGTCAAGGTGGTTTTCCCTGCATCGGGATGAGAAATAATGGCAAACGTTCGACGACGTTTAATTTCTTCTGTTCTGTTCATTGTAGGCTCTAAAAAAACTAAAAGCAAAAATACGTCAAAAAGCTTTACCAATTACATTGCTTTTGCTTTTAAGCCGACTGAACTTTGTTCTTTCTGGTGTTTTTTTCTTCTGGAGTATTAAGATTCCAAAATTATTTATTGTGCTTAGTTTTGAGTTTTACACTTATACTATTGATTAATTTTGGCTCTGAACTCAGGTTAAATCTTTGCTAGCCACTGCATAGAAAACAATATAAATTTGCTCTGTTTACAAAATATGTTAGGAGCATAACTCTCCAAAAACCACTGAAATCTACACCAAAACCATCCAATATGAATAACAAAAGTGTAGAAAGCCCTTTGGATGGTTTGTTGAAATATACTACATTTGAAACATCGTTCAAAATAATTTATCTCAACAACCTTGTGAAACTTAACAGTAAAGTCAAAGGAGTATTGAAATAAAAAAATAAATAACTAAATATCAAAACGTTAATCAAACATATATTCTACCTTGTCTTAGGTTTAGTAACATCTTTTGAACACCTAGAGGCGCAAACAGATACCGTTACCAACAACTCAATTTATTTTGATGATGGTGGAGCACATTTAGGACGTCAACATATTGTAAAAATTAGTCCATCAGCCATGTTGGCAGGCGAAATTCCTGTTTTCTACGAATATACAATTTCAAATAGATTTAGTTTGGAGGCTGGATTTGGCTTTCTGCTACCTTGGTATTTGACCTACGAGTTTGAACATTCCGAAGGTGGAGAAAAGCATTTGGATATCATTGAAGATAGAGACCCAGGTCATCGGATATGGTTGATGACAAAATCTCATCCATTCCGTAAAGCGCCAGAATCTCTTTATTATGGAACTTTGTTTAGACGATCTGTTTTCTCTAAACATGGCGAGCCTTTAACATTTTATGACGTTTCGGCTACGCTTGGTTATCAACAATTTATATCCAAAACATTACTACTCGACATTGGGCTTTCAGGAGGCTATAGGTTTGACTCTAAATTTCGTTTGTCAGAACACCCAAATTATGCACCATTATTTGCAACATTTATCATCAAACTAGGCATAACATTATAACACAGAACATGAAAACCGCAACACTTTTAAGCCTTTTCCTAATTAGCTTTTTATCAACTACTTTAATCGCACAAAATCGCTCCGAGACCGTAAATATAACTTGGGGAGAAGAAGAAAAAGGCAGTCGCCAACTCTTTGTTTCAGAACTTATTGACGCCGACGAGGAACATGTTTTAGTAATGAAAAGAAGCCTGAAGACCTACAAAACGTTCAAGCCAGGTCAAATCATTGCTCGTTATGACCAAGATATGCGTTTGGATGTAGAAAAAGAACTGGTTTTGGAAACTAATAAAAGAGAGAGAGAACTGTCTTTTACAACCAATTTGAATGATGGCATTCAGGTGTTTTCATCTTTCAATAACTCGAAACTAAAAAAGCACTTTCTGTTTGTTGAAAATATTGATAAAAAGACACTTTCGCCCACATCTAGTTTAGTGAAAATTGCTGAAATAGACTACACGGGAAATAGCCGCTATAGAATCGGGAATTTTGATGGTGTACTATCACGAGATGAATCTAAGCTATTGGTTTACTACAACTTACCATATCAAAAGAAAGCAAAAGAAAAATTCGGATTTCACGTTTTTGATCAGCAAATGAATTTGATTTGGAACCGAAATGTTACCTTGCCTTATAGAGATGATTTGTTTGCTATTAAAGACTATGAAGTTGACAACGAGGGTAATGTCTTTATTTTAGGCCAAGTGTTTACATCATCAAAACATGTGGGAAAAGGCAAGAATAGTAAGCCCAATTACAAATACGTTGTTTTGAGTTATTCTTCTGATGGCGAGAATCTTAAAGTGTATCCAATTCAGGTTCAAGCTAAGTTTCTTAAAGACATGAAAATGGCGCTTGATACTGACAACAATATCCTTTGTGGTGGCTTCTATTCGATGCTCAATAGAGGAAATGTTAAAGGTAGTTTCTTTCTCAAAATTGATGCCGACTCAAAAGAAATCACTTCCAAAACTTTTAAAGCGTTCGGTATTGATTTTATAACTCAAAACATGAGCAAAGGCGTAGCAAAACGAAATAAAAATAGAAACTCGAAAGGCAAAAACGTTGAATTATACGATTACAATTTTGATGATATTGTTTTGGATAAAAACGGAAATGTCTTTCTGATTGGAGAACAATTTTATTCCTACAGTCAGACTGTTACTTCCACAAATACAAGTGGCCTCACTAAATCATCAACCATTCATTATTTTATCTACAACGATATTATTGTTGTAAAAATGTCTCCAGAAGGAGAAATTGAATGGGCTGAAAAAATTGCCAAAAGACAAAAATCACAAAACGATGGTGGCTACTATTCTTCTTATATCCTTTCGCTTGCCAACGACAAACTAAATTTTATTTTTAATGACCATGAAGCGAACCTAAATTATAAAGGTGTTGGGAAAGTTGCAAACTATTTTCAAAATAAAAACTCGATAACTTCACTGGTTAGCTTAGATAAATCAACAGGCAAACAAACAAGAGAAGCTTTGTTTTCTGCCCGAGAAGCTGAAACTTTAATTAGTCCACGACTATCTAAACACATCTCGGATACGGAAATATTGCTTTATGGGAAAAAAGGAAAAAAATATCGATTAGCTCGACTTGAGTTTTAGAGTTCTGCTTTAAAGGAAAAATCACTCCTTCAAACGCGCTTTCAAACTTGGATAATTTTCCAAAGCTTCCAAAAGCTCTCTACTCAGGGCAATACGCTTAGTTCTGGAGTGTAATTTTACTGATTTTTTTCTTGCAGAATCTTTAATTTTCAACCTCAAAGCTTTGTCGCCTTGGTGTTCCTCTGCCAAATCGCTTACTTGCGCAATAACCTCATCATCAAGTTGTTGTAGATCAATTTCTATTTCTAAACCTTTATAGAATTTGCTAAACACATCAGCTAAAAAGCAAGCGGACAGAATATTGAGTCTATATTGATCTGGCTTGAACCGATCGGGTTGATATTTTAGTTTTAAAAGGATATAAGAACCAGCCACCAAATAGCCTTTTATCGTTGTGTATTGTTCGCCAAAAACAAAAAACTCTTTTTGTCCCGAGTAATCTTCGGCCATAAAAATACCAAAAGGCTTCCCATTTTTAGTTATTCGTTCCTGATGATCAACCACTTGACAAGCCACACTAAAGGTCTTTGAACGCAGTTTTTTGACTTGCTCTTGTCGTTCGAGTTCGGCTAGTTTCTGCGCCTCCAAATCCACCTCTTCGCCTTCCGCAGGACTTGCTCCCTGAGGCTCGCCTTCATCAAAATCACTCAATAAAGCATTAGATGTATGTTGAACTTCAAAGCGGTAAGTGTCTAAAGGATGTGAAGAAATGTATACGCCAACTACTTCTTTTTCAAGGCGTAGGGCGTGTAAGGTGTCCATTTCAGGTACTTCAGGAATTTTCGGATTCGGGATAGCAAATTCTTCCGAGCCACCAAACAAATCGGCAGGAGCCTGAAGATAGGCCTTGTATTGAGTTCCGAATTTAGTAATCTGCGACAAAAACGTTTCACCTTTGTGATCTTCAAAGAAAAACACACCACGATGTACCTCAGAAAATTCATCGAAAGCACCAGCATAAACCAGATTTTCCATCGTCCGTTTATTGACTGTTCGCAAATCCACGCGCTTCACAAAATCGAAAATATCTTTAAACTCACCATTCTGTGTTCGTTCCTCAATCAAACTTCTGGCGGCGCCCTCTCCTACTCCTTTTATAGCGCTAAGTCCGAAACGGATTCCACCATTAGCATTTACCGTGAAATTGAGTTCAGATTCATTCACATCTGGACTCAAAACTTCTAAGCCCATCCGCTTACATTCCGACATATAAAAAGTGATTTTTTTAATGTCTTTCGAGTTGTTGGTCAACACCGAAGCCATGAATTCTGGTGGATAATTGGCCTTAAGATAGCCGGTGTGATAAGCAATAAAAGAATAGCACGTTGAGTGCGATTTATTAAAGGCATAAGAGGCAAAAGATTCCCAACTATTCCAGATTTTCAGTAGTATTTTTTCATCAAAACCACGTTCTTTTCCGCCCGTCATAAATTTTGGACGGAGCGTAGCTAAAAGAGATAAAATCTTCTTACCCATAGCTTTACGAAGCGTATCGGCGTCACCTTTAGAAAAACCAGCAAGTTTTTGAGACAACAACATAACCTGTTCCTGATAAACGGTAATACCGTAAGTTTCTTTCAGAAATTCTTCCATTTCTGGGAGATCGTATTCTATTTCCGATTTTCCGATTTTCCGATTAATAAAGTCGGGAATAAACTCCATTGGTCCAGGTCGATAAAGCGCATTCATCGCAATCAAATCCTCAAATTTATCGGGTTTCAAACCTCTGAGATGTTTTTGCATTCCTGCCGATTCAAACTGGAATGTCCCGTTGGTTTCTCCACGCTGATAAAGCTCAAAAGTCAGTGGATCATCCAAAGGAATATCATCTGGATTGATGTCAATATCATGTCTTTTCTTGACTAATCTGATAGCTTCATTGATGATAGTCAGGGTTTTAAGACCTAAAAAATCCATTTTCAACAAACCTGCCGATTCCACAACGGCATTGTCATATTGCGTCAGATACATATCGGTACCTTTCCCTGTCGTAACAGGTACAAAATTCGTAATATCGTCGGGTGTGATGATGACACCGCAGGCATGAACCCCCGTATTTCTTAGCGAACCTTCAATCACTTCGGCTTGTTCGAGTACTTTTCCAACCTCTCCAGGTAAAGCCCTTTGGTTTTTAAGTTCGTTGATTAAGGCTAAATCTTCACCTTTAAATTTCGATTTAATTTTTTCATCATCATTCGAAAAACAAAGTCCAAGCTTAGCGTTTAAAGGTACTAATTTTGTTAAGGCATTCGTTTGGTCGAGCGGATAATCGAGCACTCGTCCCGTGTCTCTAATAGACGATTTGGCAGCCATTTTTCCATAAGTAATGATTTGCGCCACCTGATTTGCACCATATTTATCGATTACCCATTGGATGATTTTATCTCGCCCGAGGTCATCAAAATCAATATCAATATCAGGAAGTGAAACCCGGTCTGGATTCAGAAAACGCTCAAAAAGTAAATCATATTTTATGGGATCGACATTCGTAATTCCCGTGCAATAAGCCACGACAGAACCCGCTGCCGAACCCCGACCTGGCCCAACCGAAACGCCCATCTTTCGGGCTTCGGTCGTAAAATCCTGAACAATCAGAAAATAGCCTGGATAACCTGTGTTTTCAATAACTTGAAGCTCAAAATCGATTCGCTCTCGAATCTCGTCAGTGATGGTTTCGTATCGTTTTTCGGCGCCCAAATAGGTAATATGTCTCAAAAAGGCATTTTCACCACGCTTTCCGCCGTCTATTTCATCGGCTTTATCAACAAATTCTTCGGGAATATCAAAAGCTGGAAGTAGAGTATCGCGTTTGAGCGGATAAGGCTCAAATTTATTGACCATCTCCTCGATAGTCAAAATAGATTCGGGTAAATCGACAAACAAATCTTTCATTTGTTCGGGTGTTTTGAGGTAATATTCCTCGCCCGTCATCCCATATCTAAAGCCTCTTCCGCGCCCTTTTGGCGTCTGTTGTTTCTCGCCATCTTTGATGCAGAGCAAAATATCATGGGCGTTACTTTGGTTTTTGTGTGTATAAAAGGTGTCGTTGGCTGCAATCAGTTTGATTTGATATTTATTGGATAATTTGACCAATTCTTCATTCAAAACTTGCTCTTCCTCCAAACCATGCCGCCCAATTTCGATGTATAAATCTTCGCCAAAATGTTCCTTCCACCATAGCAATTCTTTTTCAGCTTTTTCGAGTCCTTCATTCAAAATCATCGACGCTAAAAAGCCATACATTCCGCCTGTAAGTGCAACTAAATCAGATTTATACTTAACGATTAAGTCTTTGTCTATTCGCGGAATATAATAGAATCCATCCACATGAGAAATGGAACTCAGTTTACTCAAATTGAAAAACCCTTTTCGATTTTTGGCATACAAAAGCACCTGATAGCCATTGTCTTTTTGATTTTTGTTTTGATGATCCTGACAATAATTAAACTCCGAACCAACAATTGGAGTAATTTCTTGATAATCAAACCCTTCTCCTTTTTCTTCGGCTTCTTCTTTTTTCTTTTGATTTGATGAATTTGCCTTTCGGATGCCTTCTACAAACGCAAAAGCAGCCATCAAATTTCCTCTATCACTAATCCCAATAGCCTTTAATTTATGGTCTTGTGCATAGTTTATAATGTCGCTGATGGTTGTGGTAGATTGCAAAACCGAAAACTGACTATGGATATGCAAATGCGTAAATAAAGCGTCGTTTAGAAGCTTTCTATTCGACCGAATATCAATGTTTTGGATGACCTCTTTTTCCTCAACAGCTTCTTCTTTTCCATCAAGCTGATTCGGGTCATAAGGCTTGATATTAAGCCCGATAAGCTCAAAAGGTTCTGGATTACTGGCCTTAAAAGCTTGAAATTCTTCATCAGATAAATCGACTTTTTGATGCGCAATTACACTCAAACGAACGAGTTCTAAAAAACATCTCGAGGTCGCCTCAACATCCGCCGAAGCGTTGTGAGCTTCTTCAAAACTGGTGTTAAAAAGTTTAAGATACAACTCCGACAAGGTTGGCCATTTAAAGCGTCCACCTTTTCCGCCTGGCAAAGCGCAAAAATCAATCGTTTCATCTTTTGTATCGACGGATTTGATGCGTTCAACCGAATTTTCGATGCTTCTTCGGTAAAATTCACAGCCCATAATGGCATTATCAAACGAAATATTATGTCCAACCGAAATCTGACAGCTTTCCAAATCTTTTTGAAAGGCCTTAAGCACCACATCCAAATCAACACCTTGTTTTAAAGCCCTTTCAGTAGAAATGCCGTGAATTTTTTGCGAATTATAAGGTATGGTAAAGCCTTCAGGTTTGATGATGTAATTTTCGACTTTCACCAAATCTCCCTTTTTATCGTGAATTTGCCAAGCCAATTGTACCAACCTCGGCCAGTTGTCGGTATCGGTGATTGGTGCTTTGAAATTCTTAGGAAGTCCGGTGGTTTCGGTGTCAAAAATGATGTACATAAGCTGATTTTGATGAAAATTGCTGTAAAGATACATTCAGATTTCGAGATTTTAAGCTCAAAATACAGTTTTTCTAACAGCTTTTTTTCTACTCCTTTTGCAATTGTTTGTTTTTAAGTCGATTCTCCATCTTTTCTTTCGGTATTCTTTTTTACCTTTGTTTTTTTTGAAAATTATCCCATGAAAATAGCATATAACTGGTTATCAAATTACATAAAAACCGACCTAAGTCTTGATCGTATTTCGGAAATTTTAACCGACATCGGGCTTGAAGTTGAAGGCGTGGAACAGCTTGGCGGAACATCGACTGATTTTACCAAAATTGTGGTCGGAAAAGTGATGTCTTGCGAACAGCATCCCAATGCCGATAAGCTCAAAGTTTGCCAACTAGATGTTGGACAAGAAGAACTTTTAAGTATTGTTTGTGGTGCGCCAAATGTTGCTGAAAATCAAAAAGTTATCTGTGCGCTTCATGGTTCTGTTTTGAATCCGACTGGAGCCGAAAAACCATTAAAAATCAAAAAAGGAAAGATTCGTGGCGAACGTTCTCAAGGTATGATTTGTGCTTTAGACGAACTCGGTATTGGCAGCAATCACGATGGTATTCACGTGCTAAATGAATCTGCTGAAATTGGTGGAAATCCGAAAGATTTTCTCGATTTAGATGAAGAATTTTGCATAGAAATTGGTCTGACGCCAAATCGCGCTGATGCCATGTCGCATTTTGGAGTTGCCCGAGATTTGAAAGCCTATTGTGATGTTCACAATGTCGATTATACGTGGACTAATTTAGAAGCTCCAGAACTTCCAAATTCCTCTACTCAACCGATTGCGGTCGATATTCAATCTGACGCTTGCTATCGCTATGCCGGACTTGCCGTGAAAGGTATTGAGGTCAAAGAATCTCCAGAATGGTTGAAAAAAAGTTTACAATCTATTGGTTTAGAACCGATTAATAATATTGTCGATTTGTCGAATTATATTATGCACGACATCGGACAGCCTCTTCATATTTTTGATTTAGAACAAATTGAAGGTCAGAAAGTTGTCGTTCGTCAAGCTAAAGCTGATGAAGAATTTTTAGCTTTGGATGGGCGTACGCTCAAACTCAAAACCGAAGATTTGGTTATTGCCGATGCTAATAAACCCATGTGTATTGCGGGTGTGATGGGTGGCGAAAACTCTGGTGTTCAGACCACAACAACCTCAATTTTTATAGAATCTGCTTATTTTAGTCCTGTTTCTGTCCGAAAATCAGCTAAACGTCATGGTTTTCACACCGATGCTTCGTTTCGTTTTGAACGAGGAATCGATTTCGAAACGGTTGATGTTGCTTTAAAACGAACCTTCGAACTTTTAAAAAAGCTTTGTCCAGATGCTGAAATTTGTCATCAACGATCTGATCAAATTACACATCAAATAGAACCTTTTGAATTTGATTTTGACTTGAATCAAGCTACAAAATTAATCGGAGAAGAGATTGATATTCAGGTTATTAAATCTGTTCTCTCAGCTTTAGATATTCAAATTTTGGAAGAAACAGATTCTGTTTTCAAACTTTCTGTTCCAAGTTTCCGAAACGACGTTTACAGACAAGCCGATGTGGTGGAAGAAATTCTCCGTTTGGTTGGTTTTAATAGCATTTCGATTCCAAGTCAATTTAAAGCCTCACTCGAAATGAGTGATAAAATTGATGAAAATGCTTTGCTCAATAAGCTCTCCGACACCTTGGTTGCCAACGGTTTTAACGAAGCGATGAATAATTCGCTGACCAAATCGACTTACCTCAATTGTTTTGAAGAACACAAGGCCGAGCAGGCTGTCGAAATTCTGAATCCATTAAGTCAGGATTTGGCTTTTATGCGCCAGTCTTTGTTGCCAGGTTTAATTGAAAACACGGCTTATAATTTTAACCGACAAGTTAATGGTGTGCGCTTTTTTGAGTTTGGAAAAACTTACAATCAATTTAATGGTAAGTATCACGAAAGCAAACGATTAGCGCTTTTAATTTCTGGTGAATTTTCATCATCAACTTGGTTAGACAAGAAAAAACCAGCTGATTTTTATGTGTTAAAATCTGAATTAACCAATCTATTAGCTCAACTCGGGTTAGAAACACGTTGTAAACAAAAAGCCTCTTCGTTTTCTGGATTTTCTCAAGGGATTCAGTTTTTGGTCAAAAAACAAGTTGTGGCTCAGATTGGAGAAGTAAAACCTTCTTTATCAAAAGCTTGCGGACTTAAAAATGCAAAAGTATATTTTGCTGAATTATTTTGGGATACTATTATTTCGTGTTTAAATGCCGAAATTAAATTTGAAGCTTTAGCTAAATTTCCGAGTGTAAAACGTGATTTGGCTTTACTTATGGATAAGGAAGTTCAGTTTACTCAGCTCGAAAATATTGCTTTCCAAACCGATAAAAACATTTTGAAACACGTTGAGATTTTTGATGTTTACACGGGTTCTAAAGTTGATGAAGGCAAAAAATCGTATGCTTTGAGTTTCTATTTTCAAGATCAAAACAAGACCTTGACCGACAAACAAGTTGATCAATCTATTCTCAAAATTTATACTCAATTTCAAAAACAATTGGGTGTAGAATTGCGAGATGGCGAACTGAAAGCTTAAAATTATGGCGCATCGAATTGTTTTATCTGGAGGCCCAGGAACTGGAAAAACCTCTGTTGTAAATCATTTACTATCAAGAGATTACCTATGTTTCTCCGAAGCTTTTCGTCATTTGTTGGATGAAGAAAACGAACTCAACTCTGGGATTAATTTCACCAATACACCTTTAGAATTTAGCGCACGAATTTATGCTCAGCGTTTAAAGCAGTTTCAAGCTGGAGCCGAACATCAGCTTAGTTTTTATGACCGCTCTTTAGTTGATGTTTTGGCTTATTTAGATTTTATTAAACTCGAAAGTCCACAAAATTGGATAGACCAAACCAAAGCTTGTCAATATCACCAAACAGTGTTTCATTTTCCTTTTTGGGAAGAAATTTATCAACAAGACGAGCATCGAATAGAATCGTTAGAGCAGGCAAAAGCTTTAGACGAAATTATCCAAAATGCCTATCTCGATAGATCATATAAACTCATTTCTGTTCCTTTTTCTTCTGTCGAATCTCGTGCAGATTTCATTTTGAACGAGCTCAAAAAAATAAATCTAATTAATTCATAATTAATGTGTTAGAGTCTATTTTGAATCTTTTCTCTATTCCTAAATCTCATCAATCAAACTTCGATTCTGAAGATTTTTTACATTTTGATTCAAAAACTCCAAAATCATTAAAAAAAGCGGCGGTTTGCCTTTTGCTTTTTAAAGAAAATAATCGTCTAAAACTCGGTATGATTCAACGCCGAGCTTATGAAGGTGTGCACAGCAATCAGATAGGTTTTGCTGGTGGAAAAATTGAAATTTCCGATCAAAATTTAGTGGAAACAGCACAAAGAGAATGCTTTGAAGAACTTGGAATTAGCATCAAAAATGATCAGGTTTTAGCCAAATTAGACGACATCAGCATTGATGTAAGTGGTTTTTTGGTACGCCCTTATCTTGTTTATTTTGATGGTGTTTTAGACTTAAAACTAGATCCGCGAGAAGTCAAATCTTTCTTAGGTTTCGATTTAGAGCATCTATTTGATAATCAAAATGTTATAAGAAAAACGATTGAGGTTCGAACTCAACATTTAAACGTACAAGGTATTCAAATTAACGACCACTTTATTTGGGGTGCTAGTTTTCGGATGATTCAACAATTAAAATCTTGGATTTATCAGTAAATCAATAGTTTAACTATGATGATACGGGCTATTTTTCATGATGCTAAACGCCCGATAAACCTGTTCCACAAAAAATAAACGAATCATTTGATGAGTAAAGGTCATCTTTGATAAAGCGAATTTTTGAGGAAATTTAACATACAGCTCATCCGCAAATCCATAAGCTCCACCAATCACAAAAACAATACGTTTTGGAGATTGATTCATCTTTTTTTGCAATACGACAGCCCATTCTTCTGAGCTATACGTTTTTCCTTTTTCATCGAGTAAAATAACCAAATCAGAAGGTTTAATCTGCTTTAGAATAGACTGGGCTTCTTCCTGTTTTTGCTCTTTTATTGAACGTGTTTTCTTTTTAGCTTCCGAAACTGTAATCTCTTCATAATCAATAAATTTACTTAATCTTTTTTTATATTCATCAATACCTGTTTGAATATAATTGACCTGTGTTTTTCCGACTTGAAGAAGACAAATTTTCATGCTGGTTTTAATCTTATTGAGTTTTATAAAAAAACAAAATTAGTCATTTTATAACCCATATCAAAACTACAATTATCGGCTCTAGAGCCGATAATCCTAAATATCGGCTCTAGAGCCGATAATCTTGAATATCGGCTTTAGAGCCGATAATTTTCAACTAATCCAATCAAAAACATTACCTTTGAAAAAATTAAATGAATGTTAGCAATATTAACAGGAGACATTATCAACTCCAGAGAAGTGGATATCAAAACATGGCTTCCTAAGCTTAAAGCTATTTTAAAAACCTATGGGAAATCACCCAAAGATTGGGAGATTTTTAGAGGCGATAGCTTTCAGTTGAAAGTCAAAATAGAAGAGGCATTTTGGACGTCAATCCATATCAAATCTGTTGTAAAACAATTAGATAGATTAGACGCGCGTATCGGTATTGGTATAGGAGAAGAATCTTACACATCCAAAAATATTACCGAATCAAACGGAAGTGCCTACATTCATTCTGGCGAAAGCTTTGAGTCTTTAAAAAAAGATACTTTAGCTATAAAATCAGAACATTCAGAGCAAGATTATATCCTGAATTTGATGCTTCAATTAATTTTTCCGACGATTGACAACTGGACGCCAACGGTCTCAAAAATCATCAAAACATACATCGAAAACCCTAAATTAAACCAAAAAGAACTGGCTAAACTTCTCGGCAAATCACAAAGTAGTGTGAGCGAAGCTCTCAATCGTGGCGGTTATTATGAGTTGTTAAAACTCAATACATTTTACGTCTCTCAATTCAAAAACGGATGATCATTTTATTACTCAAACTCCTATTAGCTCATGTACTTGGCGACTTTGTTTTTCAATCGGATAAGTGGGTGGAAGACAAGCTAAAAAGAAAGCATAAATCGCCCTATTTGTATGCCCATATAGCACTTCATGGACTGTTTACGTTTATTTTATTAGCATTTGATGCCACGCTTTGGCTGGGCGTTTTATGTATCTTGATAAGTCATTATCTTATTGATTTACTGAAGATTAACTTGAATGAAAAACTCAATCCACGCCTACTTTTTGGATTAGATCAACTTGCCCATCTTCTCATTTTGTTTTTGGTTGCTTATTCGTATGCTGATATAAAATTTGACTTTGATTTTCTTAATTCAATTTCATTTCTGAGCGTCGTTTTTAGTCTAATTTTTCTCATTTCGGTGTCTTCGGTTTTGATGAAAGTCTTGATGAGTAAATGGAATTTGGAAGACATCAACAAAGACCATTCTTTGGAAATGGCGGGAAAATATATCGGTATTTTAGAACGTCTGATCATTTTCGGCTGTATTGCTCTAGGGCAATGGCAAGCTGTTGGCTGGTTGATTGCCGCCAAATCTATTTTTAGATTTGGAGATTTATCAAAATCTAAAGACAGAAAGCTGACCGAATATATTTTGATTGGAACTTTGTTAAGTTTTGGATTTGCGATCATGACAGGAATATTCTATTTATTAATCAGAGACTTATAAACTAACTACACCAATGAAAACTCTAAGCTATTTATTCTTGGCTTTCTTTCTCATCTTAACTTTTTCGGCTTGCGACAATAAAGAAAATCCTCATAATCAAAAACTTGAACTTAATTCTGGTTGGTTTGTCAATTACCAAGATTCACTTTATGCGGTGGATTTACCGTGGAATGCATTGAGTTTTGCCTTAGAGCATCAATGGATTGAAGATCCGAATTTTGGACCTTTACAAAACGACCATGGATTGAATCTGAATGCTATTAGTTTAGTGAAAACCTTTGAACTTTCTGAGAAAGATTTAGCATTTCAAAATCAACTATTTTCCATTAATTCTGAAGCTGAAAACCTAAAAATCATCATAAATGATAAGGATTTGGGTTTAGTCAATACATTAGATTCAGAAATTACACTTCATTCAAAACTAAAAAAAGGTAAAAACAACATCGAAATTAAATGTCTTTCTACCGAAACTATAGCTTACGAAAACATTAACATCAATAGTGTTAAATTATCATTTTCAGATGGATTAAAAAGTCAGAAACCGTATTTAGCTTATCAGGAGATGAAAAACGATAGTTTGTTGGTTCAGTGGAATTTACCTATCGAAGTTTTTGAAAAAGGACCGTATAAAATAGATTGGGAATTTGAAGGAAAAACATACCGAGTTGAACCTACATTAGATCTTGGAAAACAACTCACACTTTTGCAATTTCCGATTATAAAACCAAGGTTTTGGATGCCTACCAATCAGGGAAAACCAGAGCGTTATGAAGGTCAATTAACGTTTTGGAAAGACGATAAACTTTTAGAAAAAAAGCCCTTAACATTCGGAATAAATCATCTGGAATGGCGGAATAATAACAATCAAATTCAATTTGTACTCAACTCAAAACCAATCAAGGTTTTGGCTTTAAATCATGAAGAAAAAACTCGATTGAACAACACAAGTTTTGAGGAATTTAAGACTCAAATTGATTTAATGAAGATTCTGGGATTCAATTGCTTACGATTAAATTCTGAGCAAAATTTAAGCGAAACTCAACTCAATTATTTGGATGAAATTGGACTTTTGGTTTGGAAAGATTTACCTTTTACAACTTTACCAAAACAATGGAACACCAAAGCTTTGACAGCGCTTCAGCAAGAAGCCCTTTTTCTGTCCGAGCGTTACCGAAACCATCCTTCGGTTTTGTCTTTTGGTGGTTTGGCCGAACAGAGGGATACAAATCAAGAATCTGGTTTGATTCATTATGAAATTTTTGAACAGCGACTTCCTAAACTTTTTCAAACCTTTAGTGATGTGCCTTACATCCCGAATACCCATTTTGTATGGAACGACGAGCCGTTTGATTGGAAATCAACATCGATGTCGTCTTATGAGTTTTTGGATGTTTGGATGACAGAAAAACAGCGTGATCCGTATGCCGAAACGTGGACATCGCGCTTTCAAAATTTTGATGAGGCAGAGCAATATTACGAATCACTTTTTGGTTTCTACGGAATGCCAATCGACTTAGAATCAATGATTTATTATAGCGAAATCAGACAAAGTCAATACATCGATCAGCTCTTGTCGAAGAAAAAACATCAGAACCCAAATGTCATTCATCTTCCTTTGTCGATTTCAGAATCTAATGCTGGTGTAAATCAGAGCATTACGGATCATTATAACTATAAAAAAGCGGTGTTTTATAGCCTCAAAAAACATCAAAATCCGCTGGTTGTTGAAACTCAAATTAATGATGAGAAAAGTTGGGTTTATAAACTTAATAATAATTCTGACAGCAGTCAAAATATTGGTTTTCAACTTGTTTTAAAAGATGGAAAAGGAAAAATGATCCATTCTGAATATCACGATATTAAATTTTTGCCTTACCAAACGAAAGCCTTTTTTACATGGCATGAAGACCTTGTTCCTGAAAAATGGAAAGCGTCTGAACAATTGATTTTGGAAATTAAAACCAACAATTTTTTAGAGCGAAAATTGATTCGGTTTACGCCAAATCAAGTGCCTTATGCAGATTATAAATTCAAAACCGAAACAGGCAAACTCAAATTTATTACGAACAGTTTTATGCCGTTTACGAAGTTCAGAACCATGCATTTAGGTTATTTTGAGTCAAATTTTATCCATCTGATGCCGGGAGATACGAGCCTGATTCCATTCAGAAGTGAAGACCAGACAAGAGAAATTAACGATAAGGGAATCAGTAGTTTAACGTTTTATCAAAGCTTTGAAGAATGACAACATTGAAAGGAAATTTAAGAAAATTAGAAGCCAAACTGGATCAAAACAAAGTAGAATACAGGCTTAGATTGTATGATGTTTTGGAAAAACAGGAACAAAGCATCGATTTGAATGCCTGTGTAGGAAAAGACATTCGGATTGGGTTTACCAACCAGATTCATTGTGTGGCAACAGGAAAAAAAATCAAAAAAGCTTATGGCGAAGGCTTTTCTTGGGAAGCTTTTGAAAGCTCGCCAATGGCAGATCCGAGCATCATGAAACCTGAGTTATCA
Organism: Flavobacteriales bacterium; assembly: GCA_049609625.1. GTDB lineage: Bacteria > Bacteroidota > Bacteroidia > Flavobacteriales > CAJXXR01 > JBMYYR01. The sequence continues at coordinate 29,587 of JBMYYR010000017.1, forward strand.
ACGGCACACTTGGGTATCGCACGTCGGGATTTGGAATGGGAAATCAGAAATCACGTTACGCCACATTTTGTCTATTTGTCTTATACGTCGGGATTTAAAGTTGGTGTAACCAGAGCGACTCAAATTCCGACCAGATGGATAGATCAGGGTGCTGTTTTGGCTTTAAAATTAGCAAAAACGCCACATCGGGCAGATGCGGGAAACATTGAAGTTGCACTAAAGGATTTTGTTGCCGACAAAACCAATTGGAGAAAAATGCTAAGTCTTCAATGTATTGATAATCAAAAGATTATTGACTTAAAAAACGAACTTAAAGCTAAAATTCCTATCGAGTTTCAAGGTTTAATTTTGGAGGAAGAAACTCCACAAATTCTCGAATTTCCAGTCATTAGCTATCCTGAAAAAGTGAAAAGTTTAAAACTCGACAAAGTGCCCGTTATCGAAAAAAAGTTAGTTGGCATCAAAGGACAATACCTTATGTTTGACGACCATTCGGTGATTAATCTCCGTTCACATTCGGGCTACGAAATTGAATTCGAAGCCTCAATTTAATTCAAATTTACCTTTAGAATTTTGAAAAAAACACCAAAAATTGCACTCATTTTAAGCTCAATAGTTTGCTATTGTTTACTTTGGGTACCCTATCAATTTGCTTTTTTGTCTTTCGTTTGCTTTCTGCCGATTTTATTTGCTTTGGAGCAAGGTTTGAAAGAAAATATGCCAACAAAAAAGCTATTTTTATTACTGTATTTACCGCTTTTGGCAGCCAGTTTTTATCTTAATTTCTGGATTTCGAATGCGCATTGGGGCGGAACTTTAGCTGCGGGTATTGTCCAATCTTTACTTCTTTTTTTACCATTCAATTTGTATTATCGCTACCGATTGGCAGGACAACACAGACAAGGATTTTTAATTTTAGTTTTGAGTGTTGTTACTTTCGAATATCTTCAGAATTTTTGGGATTTGTCTTGGCCTTGGTTTCAGCTCGGCAATAGCCTTTCTGCTTATCCAAATCTCATTCAATTTTACAGCTTTGGTGGTGTTATTTCTGGAAGTTTATGGTTGATGATGTTTCAAGTTTTTTTATTCTCTATGCTATTGAATATCAAATCATTAAAATCAAATTATTACATTCTTATCTTACTCATATTTCCATTTTTTTTAAGTCAAGACAATCAAAACACTAACTCCAAAAACAATAGTATAGATGTGTATGTTTATCAACCAAATTTAGATGCTTATCGTCAGAAATTTTCGGCTGATCTTGGGAAAGAAATCTTGAAAATTCATGAGGTTTTGGAACAAATGGATAGTACAAAAGAGAGCCTTTTGGTATGTCCAGAAACCTTTATTTTTAAGCTGATAAATGAAGAATCTACAGCTTCGGATAAATTTCTAAATCTTCTCCAAAAAGGCATTACATCTGAAAAACATAAGGTTCTGCTCGGCGCCAACACCTTTCGATTTGTAAACCCCAAACAAGAAAAAGACAAAAGTAGTTTGAGGCGTTCTGGCGACAACTACTATAAGGTATACAATTCGGCTATTTTGATGAGCAAAACAAGGTGTTTGGGTATTTATAATAAAAATAAATTGGTTGTTGGTGCCGAACAAACGCCTTTTTCAAGTGTTTTGACGCCTTTTTTCCAACTTTTTGATTTCGATTTGGGTGGCGTAAGTGGAAATTTAGGTCGAGCTGAAGAAGCAAAGTGTTTAAAATCCGAACACTATAAGTTGTCGCCAATTATCTGTTTTGAGTCCGCTTTTAGCGAATATACCGCCAATTTTTCGCAGCTCAACACCGATTTTATTTGTGTGATTACCAACGACGATTGGTGGGGAAACACGTCTGGACATCAACAACATCTTGAATTGGCGAAACTACGCGCCATCGAAAACCAAAAATATGTAGTTCGTTCAGCAAATACAGGAATTTCGGCTGTCATTTCACCACAGGGCGAAGTCCTTCAGCGGCTAGATTACCGAACTGGTGGTGTGATCAAAGCCAGCATCAAGCTCGATAATTCTCAAACATATTTCGTAAAACACAACCGTCTTATTGGTAATCTAGCTACTTTTGTATTCGTCCTTGTTTTTCTATCGGTAGAAACACTTTTATTTCGGACAAAAAAACAAAATGTATGAACTTAAGATTTCTCTTTTTTATTGCCATTAGCACCTTGATTATCAGCTGTCAATCTGATGAAGATTTAGCTCCAAAACAACAAAAAGTGTATTTCAAATTTAGTCCAAAAATGGATAGCTTAGATTTTGAACTCAACACTGATTATGATTATTCGAGTGGAGAAGTTTTAAATTTTGAAGACTTTAGGATGTATGTTTCAAATTTAATTTTGATTGATGTTGATAGTCAACGCCTTGTGATAGATAGCGTGCGCCTGTTGGATATTTCCGATATGGCCAATTGGCAATTTGAACTCGATATACCTGCAAAGAATTACAAACGTTTTAGCTTTGGCTTGGGCCTGAGTCCGGATTTGAATGCGCAAGATCCAGCGACTTTTCCGGCAGAACATCCCTTAAGCACGCTCCATCAGATGTTTTGGTCTTGGGGAAGCCAATACAAATTTATGAATATCGAAGGTAAATTTTCCAAAACAGATACTGGAGTTGTAGACCACGCATTTTCGTGGCATCCAGGTTTGGATACCTTATATACTACTGTAGAATTTGATTTAGAACCTGCTTATGCTCAGGATTTTGAATTAAATTTAGAGCTAGACCTTAGTGGACTAATTGACAGTCTCGATATGGAAACTCAAACAGCTTGGCATGGTGATTTGGGCTCGATTGATATACCAAAAACCATCATCAAAAACATTAAATCTAATCTAGAATTAAAGCAATAAGTTGATGAAAATAATTGGAATTTCTGGCGTTTCTGGTTCAGGAAAATCACGTTTATGTAAGGCTTTGGCAGAATATTTTGGTTCGGATTTAGAACTCATTCATCAAGATCATTTCTACAACGACCAGAGCGAAATAGCGTTTAAGGAGCGCTTGAAGACAAATTACGACGAACCTCAATCTGTTGATTTTCAGGAGCTTGAAAGTAAAATTTCAAAACTAAGCACGGGCAAACCTATTACTATTCCTCAATATAATTTTGCAGAACATAGTCGCTCCTCTGTGCAAAAAAGCATCGAACCTAAACCTTATATTTTGGTGGAAGGCACCATGATTTTTGAATCAGAAAAACTCAATACATTATTTGATGTCAGCATTTATGTTGATACCGATCTTGATATTGCTATTTCACGACGAATTGCTCGCGATGTTGAAGAACGCGGACGTACCGTAAAAGATATTTTAGCTCAATATTTGGCTACCGTTCGCCCCGGAATGCTAAAATACACCATCAAAAATAAAGAAAAATCAGATTTTTTATTCTCTGGAAATCAAGATATTATGAATCATCTCAACAAAATCATAAAATTAATTGAGTAAAACCGTAACCTTTTTGACTTCAACAACGTATACCATCTTGAAAACTAAAAAAACAAAAGAAGAAAACTAAAAAAACTATGAGGCAACTAAAAATCACCAAACAAGTAACCAACAGAGAGACAGCTTCTCTGGACAAATATTTACAAGAAATAGGAAAAGTTGAACTTATTACGGCCGAACAAGAGGTCGAATTGGCACAACGCATCCGCGAAGGTGATCAGGTGGCTTTAGAAAAATTAACTAAAGCCAATTTACGTTTCGTTGTTTCAGTTTCTAAACAATATCAAAACCAAGGCTTATCTCTTCCCGACCTCATCAACGAAGGGAATTTGGGGCTCATAAAAGCGGCTCAACGTTTTGATGAAACTCGTGGGTTCAAATTCATTTCCTACGCCGTTTGGTGGATTCGTCAGTCCATTCTTCAAGCTTTAGCAGAACAATCTCGAATTGTCCGTTTGCCGCTAAACAAGATCGGATCAATCAACAAAATTAATAAAACCTATGCGGCGCTAGAGCAAAACTACGAACGCGAACCTTCTTCGCACGAAATTGCTGAAAGCATGGAGATTACAGAAACTGAAGTTAAAGAGTTTAGAAGAAATTCTGGTCGTCATGTCTCGATGGACGCCCCTTTAGTCGAAGGTGAAGATTCTAGTTTGTATGACGTCGTGTCGAGTAACGAGAGTCCGAATCCTGACAAAGAATTGTTGATGGATTCGCTTAGAATAGAAATCGAACGTGCTTTGACAACCTTAAATGAAAGAGAAGCTGACGTGGTAAGATTATATTTCGGATTAGGAAGCGAACACCCAATGACTTTAGAAGAAATTGGAGAAACGTTTGACTTAACCAGAGAACGTGTTCGTCAAATCAAAGAAAAAGCAATTAGACGACTTAAACATGCTTCAAGAAGTAAGATCTTGAAAACGTATTTAGGTTAACATCTAAACTTATTCACAAAAAAAAACTCCATTGAATTTTCGATGGAGTTTTTTATGGTTTAAATTTACGTTTATTGACGTTTAAAATACGTTTTAATTTCATCTTCAAAACTCGTTGATACTATAATTAAATCGTTTCCTGTGAGCTTTTGAACATCAAAACTAGAACCATTGACTTCTAATTGACTGCCTTCTGTTATCCAATTCCATGTACCAGTACTTATTATTTGGTCATCGTTTGGATCGCACTTCGTGGCACCTTCATTAGCTTCGTACGTATTATTTGATCTGAAGATAGTGATGTCATCATTTGAGCAAGTAACAGAATTATCCCAATAGCTAATGCCATTTAATTCAGCATCTACAGCCATCCATTCGCCAACTAAACTTGCCGACGAGCTGTCGTCATCACTTTTACATGAGATTAAAAGAGTTACTATCACTCCAAGAACTAATAATTTATAAATTCTAGTCATAATCTGTTTTAGTTTTTTTTATTGACGTTTGAAGTACACTTTAATTTCATCTCCTAAATCAGTGTTTTGAATTAATATTAAATCGCTTGAACTTAGTTTTTCAACACCTATTGAAAAAGCACCATATAGTTGTAATTCGCTTCCTTCAGCAATCCAAGACCAGGTGCCCCCATCAATAATTTGATTATCATCTGGATCACACTTTGTTGCACCTTCATTAACCTCAAACGTATTGTCTGAATAATAAATAGTTATGTTGTCTTGGGTGCAATCTGCATAATCTTCCCAATCACTTACGCCATTTAGTTTAGCGTCGACTTGTATCCATTCGCCAACTAAGCTTGCTGACGAGCTGTCGTCATCACTTTTACATGAGATTAAAAGAGTTACTATCACTCCAA
>JBMYYR010000018.1:0-34769 GCA_049609625.1 Flavobacteriales bacterium
AAAGAGTTCAGAAAAATACGAATCCCGTCCGATAGACATCGATATTATTTCCATTGATGAGCAACGTATTGACAGTCCCGATCTTCAAATTCCTCATTCACTTTTTTCGCAAAGAAACTTTGTTCTATTGCCCTTAGCAGAACTAAAACCTGATTTTATTCATCCAAAAACAAAAGAAACTATTGAGGAATTACTTTTGGCTTGTGAGGGTGAAGGTAAGATTGAGAAGTTGGGTGGTTTGATTGAATAAGTAGAGAAATAAATTTGACTAATCCGACTTCTTCCGAAACGTAACAATATAATAATCGCCAATGCCTTTTGGTGTAATATAAGCCAGAAATTTATTAAACCAAATCAGAAATCGGAATGTGTTTTTATGGCGTGTATGAAAATCATTACTTTCAGGAAAAAAAATACCAAGATTTTCTATGTTTAGAATATCATACTTTTTTTTGATGATGGCTTTCACTTGACTCAAAGGGTGATACCAAACCTTAATTTTATACCCATCAACATTAGCTTTTAGATGGTTTTGATACCTTCGGAAGGCTTGTTTTCTGTTTTTGAAGATCTTTAACCATTCCCAAGGATTGTGTTTAGGCATAATAACCAAAGAGACTTTTCCGCCATCGTGCAATAGATCATCAAACTGATTAATAGTGGACTCCAGGTCTTCGATACAATTTAATCCGCCTTTGTTTGAAAAAATATAATTGAATTTTTGAGGTTTTAACGCATCTAATTTATCAAACGAAAATTGCTGATAATCAATTAAATGACTTAATTTTTCTTGTTCAACTTTAGTTTTGAGAAAATCCAAAAAACCATCAGAAATATCTGTTGCGAAAACACGATGACCTTGTTTAGCGAAATGAACAGCATCGATACCCGAACCTGCATTAAGCTCTAAAATAGAATCGGATGCTTCCATAAACTTAGAGACATGAGCATACACACGTTTCCGCTTCCACGTCGCACTATTGAGCACGTTTTCATAACGATCATACTCCTCATAAATGGAGCTAAACCCTTTATTTACATTATCGGAATTAGTCATTCTTAGTCATTATTATGATTTAGTTTCGATAATTCTAATCTTTCTTTCCAAGCCAAAACGGCATAAATTGGTGTTTTCAGAAGTGTTTTTAAAGCCTTTGGATTTAGTTTTGATGGGTGTTTTAGTAAGGTTTTAAACAGGTCGATACCTTTTGTTTTTTGAAACACTTTGTGTGTGTAGCTGTGTAGTTTTCTATAAAATGCCTGATTGAAAGTCCCTAAAAACATCATCGACAAATCATTAGAATCTGTCCAGTTTTGTTTGTCTTTGAATTGAGCTTTGACCTTTTCATAAAATTTCGTGCCAGGCAAAGGGTAGGAAACCGAAATGCCAATATCGTCGGGTTTGGCTCGTTTGATAAGTGCAATGGTTTTGTCGATATCAGCTTTGGTTTCGCCAGAATAGCCGTATTGAATAAAAAAGGCCACCCGAACGCCTTTTGCCTGTAATAGTTTGGTCGATTCTTCAATTTGTTCAATCGTTGTGCCTTTGTCCATCGCATCAAGAATGCCTTGTGAACCGCTTTCTGCACCAATCCAAACCTCTTTCAAGCCAGAACTTACCAAGGCATCAATCGAATTTTCTTTTAACAGTAAATCGGCTCTACTTTGGATTTTATACGTGATGTTGAGTTGCTGTTCTGCCAAACATCGATCAAATTCTTGAACCCAATTTGGTTTTAGTCCAAAAATATCATCGCACATCCAAAAGTTTGTAACTTGATGATTGTCAGAAAGATATTTGATTTCCTTCACGACATGTTGTGGCGACCTCGAATTATATCGATTGCCATAAATCGGCTTGGCGCACCAATTACATTTATAAGGGCAACCTCTTGTGGTAGCGATATTTAGCGCAAAAGGCGCAGGGTTTGTCCAGGCCTTTCGGTAAGCTTCAACCTCCACCAAATCCCATTTGGCTTGAGGCAATAGATCTAAATCTCGGATAACCTCTCGCCTTCCATTATTTTTTATGCCGTTTTCGTCTTTATAAACAATGCCTTTTTGATGGTCTAACGAACGATTTTCATTCATGGCTTCAATGGTTTCGAGCAAAGATAATTCGCCTTCGCCCAACAAAATAACATCGGCACCAGCCTCCAAATAGCGTTCAAAATGATCGGTAGAATCGGAACTAGAAACTATGATTTTACAGCCCTTTACTTTTCCGATTTTAATCATCTCAAAAGCCGCCTCGCGCATGTTGGTCAGGCACATTTTGGTCAAATAATTGAAGCCATCATCATAAATGACAAAAAAATCGGGCTGTTCTTTTTCTATAACATCCTGAATTTCAGCTGGCGATGCTTTGAGTCCAACATCAAATAAGCTGACTTCGTGGCCTTTTTCTTTCATAAAAGCAGCTGCCGTTATAGTTCCCAAAGGCGGATAAGGCATGCCTGTTTTCCATTGTTTGGGATCCATTTTATAGAAATAGCTGTGGCTGAAAAGTAGTTTAGACATCTTTTGAAATTAAAAGCTCAATATTGTTTTGATAGGTTTCTAAAACACGTTTTTGAAAATGACTCGGATGGTGTTTGGAGACGTGTCTTGTGGTTTTGAAAGCGACTTTAAAATCGTCGGGTTTGAGGCTTGTAAATTTAGTTTGCCAATGCGATAAAGTAATCGACATCAGTTTTTTATCTACATATTCTCCAAACCGATTATTCATCATAAATTCAATACATTTTTGAATGAAGCTAAGTTTATGTTTTTCTTCTTTACTTAACTTTTTTTCATTATAAAACTCTGAATACCAATGATTTGAATTTAATAAATCGATATAAAGATTTTTATTTACAATGGGCATCAAGGTTACTAATTCGGTTGCCGTAAACTTGTTTTTTTGGTCGAGTTCTAATTTGTTTTCACTGATGAAATAGTTGACGCAAAAAAATGTTCTGGAATTAAATAGAAACAATTTTTTGAATAAAATCAAGATGCTGCGAGCAAGCCAAAGTCGATGGTGTTTGGTGATGATAAAAAAATCGACATCGCCATCCTCAGGCATAAAACCTTTAGAAAACGAACCCGAAATACAAACACTTCTCACGTAAGGAAATTTACCAATGAATTGGGCTCTTTTAAGTGCTTTTTTTGTGAATGTTTTTGCTCTTTTTTTGCCTTCGATGATGTCTTTAACGCGCTGTTCGCTTATGTTTAAACCAAAAAAACCATCACATTCTTGCACCAAACCCTTAGATGTTAATCGTTCGAGTTCAATGCGAAATTCATCTGTAGTTAGTCCTTTTGTGTATAATTGTAACTCACTACGTGTCAACATATAATCAAAAACATCAAAATAGGCAAGAACCGATAAAATAGGAGAAAGCGTTTTAGAGCGCGAGTTGTTCATAGGGCGAAAGTACTAAAATTTAATGGTCTTCGATAGATCTTAAATCTACCGAAACCAAAAGTGCTAAACTGGAATAGAACAGCAAGGCCATTTTTGGGGAATCGCTAAAGGTGTTAAACAAGCCGTGGACATAAAAACTCACTAAACCTAAGGCGGCAGCCAAAACCAAGAGTCGAGTTTCTTTATCCAAATCTGACCTTAGTAATCTGATTGATAGATAAATAGAATAAAAAACAATGAGCAGAAATATCGAGAAGCCAATCAATCCTGTTTCTGATAAATAGGTCAAATATTCGGAATGGGCATTGCCTTTGTTTCCGAGATGTGTGCTAATTCTGGTGGTAAATGCTTTGGTTTGGAACTTTCCGTAATTGAATTGGTAGGTTCCAGGACCAAAACCAAACACAGGTTTTTCTTCAAACATCCTGACGGCGCAAACCCAACGATTGATTCGTTCTTTGTTGGACGCATCATTTTTTAGATTACTAACCGATGCCAAATGTGTGCCGACGTCTTGCCCATATTTCAGCGTATTTTCTTGAAGTTTGGTGTAAATCGAATTAAAATTAATGAAAATAACACCAGAAACAAGTCCTAAAATCAACACTAAATGTCCGAATTTTCCTTTGATTTTGATAAAAAGATAGAACATCAAAGCGGCAATTAAACTCAGCCAAGCTGCCCGAGAATAGGACAGAACTAATCCAATAAAAATGATAATCGAGCTTAACACATATAAAATTCGATAATCAAATTTTAAGTGCTTTGAACTGATTTTCAGAACAAAGAAAGGTACAATAAAAGCAATGCAAGCACCATAAACGGTGTGTTCGTCATAAAACGGAAGTGAGACATAAACACTTGCTTCTTGCCGAAAATCCCAGACGGCGTGTTTGTAGGTGGACGACATGATGGGAATGAGAAGTCCTAAGCCGTAGAGTAAATAAATTTTCTTTAAGTCTTTGGTTTTGAGAAAGTTTTGAGCAACAAAAAAATAAAACACTGTAATGAAAACGCCAATAGAAATCAGTTTTTTGATGGCAATAAGTCTGTCGGCAGAACCCATTGCCGAACAGAATAAACTCACCACAAAAAGAAAAAGCAAAAGACTGAGCGGATGTAACAGCAGCTGTGATCGGAACTTCAAACCTGAGGCTAGTTTCATGAAAATCAATCCAAAAGCAAGTAAAGTTAAAAGTTCTGCAGGTGCCGACAATTTGGTTTCGCCAGCCAAAGCTAGATCGACAGAAAGCGGCGTGAGCAGAAAAATAAGGTTTAGACTATAATGGACCTTTTTGAGTAAAAGTAAGAGTCCTGCCAAAGCAAAAAGCACCGCAAACGCCAGCCATAAATAGTCCATTTTGAAACTAGGTATGCGCTGAGGCAAAAAAGCTATTGAGCCTATAAGAACAGGAGAAGAAATGAAGGCTCTGAGTCCAAAATTATTCACTTTTTAATTCTAAAAAGAGGTTTTTTAGCCTGATCGAAATAATGTAATAAAACAGCATCATTACAGCACCTACAATTAAGCCCAACAAGGTGTTGATGAGGAAAGAAGGCGACGTTTTTTTGTAGTCTGCTTCGGGCATCGTTACTTTGTAGACTCTCGGAAAAGGGACGTTTGTTTTTTCGTTGAGTTGGACTAATTCGCGTTTCAAATTCGACAAGATTTCGGCTTGCGTGTAGTATTCATTAATTTGTTTAGAAATGGCGTAGGTGTAGTGGTTTGCTGCCGCATTTTGAATAATTTCATCACCTAAACCAAACTTTCCGTTTCGTCGGTTTTCTTCAATATTTGAAATGATATTTTGAGCCAATCTATTAGGTTTGGCTGGTTCAGATGCGTTCGCCAGGTCAAAAAGAAGGCTATCAACAGTCATTTGTTTATTTAGAACGCGTTGCTCAATATTTTTTTGAAGTGTATAGACGTTCTCAAACAAAATATCTTTCCGAATGGTGTCGATATAATTGATCAGCGTGGTGGCTATGGCCGATGACAAATCTGCTGATTTTGTATTAACACTCAACTCTACGGATATAAATTTGGTTCGCTTAAAGGAAATATCTTCATAATAAGCTTTCTTTAGATCATGTTTCCAATCCAATGCCGTTGTGTCAAGCTCGTAATAATCAATTAAGTGATGCGTCGAAATGATTTTTTCTCGCATATTTTGGGACTCAAACAACTGTATAAGTCGGTCAGCCTGAAACTCATAGCCGAAAAATGTGCTTTGTGCCACATCTTTTATATTGTTGGAGCTCGTTGGGTAAACGATGCCTGTTGAGGTGTAGGTTTTGGGTATAAAAAAGGTGATGATACACATCAAAAATCCAAAACAAAGCGTACCAAATGCAATGTTTTTTCGTTTTTTGAACACTATTTTGATGATTTCGGTATTGACTTGACTCTCTTTCATGGCTGTAAAAAGTTGTAAAAATAGGAATACTAAATCAAACCTTTGCTATTTGATGCCATTTATCTTTATGGAGCGATAGATTTACGGGGAGCTTGTCTAAATGGTCGAATAATTCGAGTTGGACTCATTTTACGTTTATTTCACAGAAGCCTCTTCAAGTATTAAGCAAAAAGTCTTAGTTTTGTGTTCATAATCAGATGTATTCAGCTCGTGAAAACCCTCTCAGCATTAAGTTTCATTTTTTTAGTATCGTGTTTTTCGTCGTTTTGTTTTGCGCAATCGTCTGATAACAAATCTTTTGCGTTTGATGTTTCGGCTTTGTTTTCCTCTTTTGAAGAACGCAAAAGTTTTGAAAATCAGTTTTTTAAAGCCTTAGTTTCACAACAAAACAATCGACATGTTGAGGCTATTGAAGCCCTACAGTTGTGTTTGGAATATCAGTCTGAATTGCCCTCAGTTTATAGTTTGCTGAGCAAAAGCTATCAGGCAACCGATCGGTTTCGGGAGGCTGAAACGGCCTTGCAACATGCTATTGAATTGGAGCCAGACAATCCATGGTTTCAAGAGCAGTTTATTCGGTATTATATTGATATTGAGGATGTTGATGGCTTATCTAAACTCTATTCAACCTTCTCTAAATCCACTACATTTGCTGATGATATGCTGCATGATATTGCGGAGGTGTATCAAAAGGAAAAGCAATTTGATTTGGCCAAAGCCCTGTGTTTAGAGCTTTTGGAGCGCCATCCGAAAGATAAAACGACCTATTTTAGACTCATTACTGTATTGATATTGAATCATGAGTTCAAACAAGCGAATGAAAAACTCAACTTTACGACTAAACACGGCTTGCTGTCAACGCCCCAATTGAAAACCATTTTAGAAACCATCAGGCTGCAAACGCAAGGCAAACCCTGGTCTGAGTTTAATAGAACACATTTTCCGCATTCACATATTACAAGTCAAATTATCCCTGAAGCACCTACTTCTAGTTGGTCTCACGTATTAATTTCTGATTTAAAAAAAGAAGAATCGGATAGTACCTATCAGCAATTGATCGCTTTGTATTTAGCAGAAAATCAGTTAGATTCGGCGCAATTTTGGATAAATAAAGCTTTAGAAAGCTACCATTATCAACCTAAATTTCATCTTCAGCGTGGACAAGTTTTAGTGCTGAAAAACAAACCCGAAGCAGCTCGTTCGGCCTTCAATTTAGGATTAGATTATGTGTTTTCGGAAGAAGAAACGGATCGATTTCCTTTCAAACTTGGACAAGTTCAGAGTTTTTTGATGGAAGATAAGCCCGAACAAGCTAAAAAAATAATAAGTAATATGCTTACCGAAAAGTTTGAAAAATCACAGAGCCTTAGCTTAGCTAAACTCTTGTGGGACTATAACTTAACCGAAGAGGCTGATCAGATTTTTGAATTGATACTATCAAAATCTTGGTTGACCAAAGCGGAAATAGAACACTTAAAATCAAATTAAATGCTCAAAACATCAGTTTTTCTTTCTTTGGTTTTAGTTTTGATGCTTTCGGGCTGTAAATCAAGAACAACAGCTGCAGATGCTACGGATTTGCTTAAGCTGAAAAAATCGGAGCTAATAGGTTTTGTTAATGCTCAGCGATTGGATTATAAAACTCTGGAAATCAAGTCGAAACTTGAATTAAAAAACCAAAAAACCTTTAAGGCCAAAGGCGTTTTTAGGTTGAAAAAGGACGACTGTATTTGGGCGTCTATTCAGTTTTTTGGACTAGAAGCCGCTCGAGTTTTTATTGATCACCATGGAGTTCAGGTTTTAGACAAGGTAAATAAATCACATCTTGTGTTGCGTTTCGATAGTCTGCAAACTCGTTATGGTGTTGCCTTGAAAGTCTCTGATATTCAGCATCTTATTTTGGGCGAGCCCATCCGAACGGTCGATAGAAAATCGGAGCTAACTCGGCTTGGTCAGCAGCTCAAACTGCAAAGCAAGAAGAATAAAGCATTGTATGTATTGAGTTTAATTCTTGAAAATAAAGTGATTGTAGACCAAACTATTGAGTCCAAAAACTCCACTTTTGCTACACATTGGCAGTATTCAACCTCTCGATTAGAACATCGTGTTCCTGCAGAAACGAACGTATCGATCGCTCTAAAGCATCCGATACAATTGAACATTAAACCCACAAAAGTTTCATTAAATTCGGAACTGAAAACACCTTTTAAAGTCAATTCAAACTATGAAACTAAAGTGTTTTAAACGTCTTGTTGTTTTATTTCTTCTTTTTGGTTTACAGACTTTTGCACAAGATTCTGGTGGACTTTCAAAGCAAAAAAATAAAATTCTTTCTGAGCTCAGAGCAATCAACGCTAAGCTTTCTAAGCTAAAAAAAGAGGGTAAGCAAACCCAAAGCGAGCTCGAATTATTGGGGCAGAAAATCAGTTTTCGGGAAGCCCTCATAGCGACTTATCGTCAAGACATTCGATTGGTAGCCAGAGATATTAAGTCGACTCAGGATTCCATTCAGGTCATCGAAAAGCATGTTGCCGACATTAAGTCTCACTTTGCTGAACTTCTGCAATCCTTTCAAATTCAGCAAAATAGCTCAAATTCATGGCTCTATATTCTTAATTCATCAAGTATTTCCCAAGCCTACAAACGGTTTCATTACATCAAGCAATATAGCGAATATCGTTTTCAGCAAATTGATCGACTTAAGGCGCAGAGTCAGCTTTTGGAACGCCAAAAACTAACTTTAGAAGCTTCTAAAAAGCAAAAAGAGCAGATGGAACAAGAGCGGATACGGCAAAATAAATCTCTTTTGGCCGACAAAAAAGAACTGGACAACCGCCTCCAGTCGATAGGCGGAAAGTCTAAGTCTCTGAAAGCTAAAATGAAACAAAAGCAAAAAGAGGCGAAAACCATCGAAAATGAAATCCGAAAGGCTATTGCTCGGGAGCGAAAAGCACTGAAAGAGGCTCAGGCCTTGGCAGACGCCAAAAACAAAACGTCATCCGGGACCAAAAAGGTGGTAAAAGCGTTTGCAGATACGCCAAAAGGTAAGTTGATTTCAGGTAAATTTGAAGACAATAAAGGACGCATGCCATGGCCGGTTTCTAATGGAGAAATTTTTCATAAATTTGGTAAATTTCATCCTAAAGGCTTGCCCAATATTACCATTGATGTAAAAGGTATTGAAATATCAACCTCTATAAATCAGAAAGTTAGACCAGTTTTTGAAGGTCAAGTCTCTTCCGTTTTTATCATACCCAACGGCACGCAAGGTATTGTGGTTCGCCATGGTGCTTTTGTTAGTATTTATGCCAATTTGAAATCAGTAAACGTCAAAAAAGGACAACATGTGCGTCCGTCTACCACTTTAGGTCTTGTGGCTACTGAAGACCAGGCTTTTGGCTTGTTAAATTTTCAAATTTGGAGAGAATATAAAAACTCTGAAACCAACCTGAACCCAGCGCTATGGCTAAAATCGAAGTAATATGATGTGGTTCAGGGAGTTAATGAACATTTTAAGGGAGTCGTTTGCGTTTGCGGTCTTTTCACTTTTTGCTCAGAAATTTAGAGCATTTCTGTCGCTTATTGGCGTTGTTTTGGGCGTATTTTCGGTTATTGTGGTTATTTCGCTGATCGATTCTATGAAACAAGATTTGTTCCGAGAGATTGAAACCCTCGGAAAAGACGTTTTATACGTCGGGAAATATCCTTGGACCAACGAGGGAGGGCGAGATGCGTGGCGAAAGTATCAATCCAGACCGAGCTCCCGGCTTGAGGAAATGGAAAAATTAAAAAGGCAACTCAACTACGCAAAAGGCGTTAGTTTTTGGGCAGCAACCGAACTTGATGAACTCAAAACAGAGCAGGAAGTGCTGGAAAATGTAGTCTTGAATGGCGTCTCGGAAGCCTATCCTATAACCAATACCATTAGCATAGAGCGTGGTCGATTTTTCAGTCCCGCCGAATCGCTACAAGGCTCGTCGGTGGCTATTGTTTCTAAAGAAATTTGCGATTTATTTTTCCCTTTTCAAGATCCTATAAACCAATCGATTAGTTTGTTGGGGAAAAAATACACCATCATAGCTGTACTCCAAAAAAGTGGCGAAAGCATGTTTAATCAGAACGGTGGCAAGCAAGTCTATGTCCCCATCAAGGCCTTTGCTAAGCATTTTGACATCAAAGCCGACGAAAACCAGCCGATTATTGTTGTGAGTCCCAAGTCTGGCATTTCTTTGGCTCAGTTAGAAGAAGAAATTGTTGGTATAATGCGGAATATCAGGAGGTTAAATCCTATTCAGGATTCTAATTTTGCAATCAATTCTTCCAATATGATTAAAGAAATGCTGGGCTCAATCTTTTCTGTGATGAATTTGGTTGGGATTATTATCGGAATTTTTGCGCTTTTAGTTGGGATGTTTGGTATTTCCAATATCATGGTGGTTTCTGTAAAAGAACGCACCGCAGAAATTGGTATCCAAAAAGCTTTGGGCGCAAAGAAATCCTATATTTTATTTCAATTTTTGTTTGAGTCTATTCTGCTTTGCATCCTTGGCGGATTACTGTCTTTAGTGTTGATTTATGGACTTTTTGAGCTTGTAAATTCTAATGCTGATTTCGGTTTGACACTTATTTTAAGTAAAGCAAATATTGTAATAGGTGTAGTGATTTCGATTTTGGTAGGCGTTTTGTCGGGTATTTTTCCTGCCAACAGAGCCGCCAGAATGCATCCCGTAGAAGCAATTTCATCAAAATAAAAACTATGTTTCTGATAAATTCTTATCCAAAAAAAAGAGTATCCAAACTTGAGGCATTTTTTAAAGACCTGAGGTATCGGATACGCCGATTTAGAAATCGAAAAATCAACGGAAAAAATTTGGCGGTTTTGTGTTACCCAGAATACCCAAAATCGGGCTGTACGGTTAGTCAAGCCATCCGCGCGCTCAACCTCAATGTTACCAATAATCCCAATGAAGAACATCAGTCGATTTTTATTTGGGAAGACGAAACAGAAGTCTATAACACCGAGAAATACATTCAGAAATTTGGGCAATCAAAACCGCTTTTCAATGTCCATTGCACAGACATCAGTAAAGAAAAAGTAGATCGAGAATTTGAACGTATTTTTGATTATGGAATACAAGTTAATCCATTGAAATACAGCGGTTTGTGTGTTGAGAAATGTAATGAAAACGCAGGAGGTATCATCAATGAAATTCAATGTCCAATACAAGAAAAAAAACCTGATTTTGTTTATCAGAAAGTGATAGATAACGCCGTCAACTCAGATTATATTGCCGATATGCGTGTGCTTATTTTTGGGTCGGATATTCCTTTTGTGATTGATAAATGGATTCCGAAAGTTACTCGATACAAGAAAAAAGTTGATACGGATTTGCCCGTGAAGTACCATTATAAAAAAGCGCAGGAGCTTTTGAGCGCAGAAGAACAAAAACAGATTTTGAAACTCGCCAAGCGCATGGGGCTTGATTGTGGCGAAATGGATGTCTTGAGAGATGCATCCGACGGAAAAATCTATGTGGTGGATGTCAATAAAACACCAACGATGAAAATTTCAAGATTTTCGGAGGCCGAGCAAGTTTTAGTTTTGAATGATTTGAGACATTATTTTTCTAAACATTTCTATCCAAAATCACTAAGAAAATAAGCAAATATTCAACTAGAATAGCCTCTATTTTTGCATAATATAATAGCTTTGCAGAACTCAATAAATACATCGTATGAAAGCCCTTTATGACCTCCTCTCGTCTTCCAAACTTGCGCTCCTTCTTCTTTTTATATTTGCTGTAGCGGTTGGTGCGGCTACGTTTATCGAAAATACCTACGACACCAACACCGCCCAAGTTGTTATCTACCGAGCCAGATGGTTTGAGATTCTTCTTTACCTCTTGATTATCAACTTTATACTTCATATTCCGAAACATAAGCTGACGTCAAAAGAAAAATTTCCTGTCTTTGTTCTTCACCTGTCTCTTATTATTATTTTGGTGGGAGCGGGGATTACAAGACATTTTGGCTATGAAGGTTCAATGCCAATTAAAGAAGGCGAAACATCCAATCGGTTTTATACCTTAGAGCCTAGTTTGCAGATATTTGCAACCGATGACGTCAACCAATATGCGTTCCACAAACCACTCTATTTTACCGAAATTACAGATAACGATTTTGAGTTTGATGTAGAGTTTAGCAAGCACCAAGCCCTCGAACTTTCCTACATTGATTTTGTTGCGGATGCGAAAGAAGAATATGAAGAATTTTCGGCAGGTGGTGTTGATATTTTAGAAATTGTTACCAATGACGCCAATGGTAGAGTCAATCTTTGGATTAAAGAAGGAGAAAGTAAATCTATTGGAAGTCAGGTTATTGCTTTTGAGAATAATGAAAATCCGAAGGCAATTCAAATTTTAAAACAAGCCGACGGAAGCTTGAAGCTCAATACACCCTTTACGCTCGCTACCATGAAAATGCCTTCGATGGCAAAAGATACTATTCCAAAACATAGCCTGGCTGATTTTGAAACCATGAAACTGCACATGATAGAAGGCGGCGGACAATTTGTGTTTAAAAAACATCATAAACAAGCCAAAAAAGTATTCAGAAAAGTTGAAGAAGACGAAGAGGGCGGACAAGATTTTTTGACCATCAAGCTAAAGCAAGGAGAGGCTGAAGAAACACTTGTTCTTCAAGGTGGAATCAATCGACTTCCTGTGTTTAAGAGATTGAAAATCAATGATTTGCTTATCCAAATAGGTTATGGTGCTCGCCAAGTCAATCTTCCATTTTCGATAGCCTTAAATGATTTTATTTTAGACCGATACCCCGGTTCCAACAGCCCTTCATCCTACAAAAGTATTATTACGCTTCTGGACGAACGAAGCGGACTAAGAGATCGTCGAGAAATATTTATGAATAATGTGATGGATTACGGAGGTTTTAGATTCTTTCAGTCTGGCTACGAGCCAGATGAGTCTGGAACGATACTGTCGGTAAACCACGATGCTATGGGAACAAAAGTAACTTATATGGGCTATGCCTTGCTTACTTTGGGCTTTTTGTTGAGCTTTTTTGATAAACGCTCGCGCTTTCAAACGGTAAGAAAAATGATTTTACAATCCCGAAAAAAACGCTTAATGTTGTGGTTTCTAGCTTTAGCGAGTTTTTCTGTTCACGATTATGGTTTTGCTCAGAATGCCGCAGAACACGCGCCGCATCAAGCAAACGAGACTCACGAACATGATGGACATCAGCACGACGGGCATCATCATGACGACCACAAGCACAAACATGATGAGCAAAAGCAGGCTCATCATAATCCTCAATTTCAAAGCAAATTAGCTGAAACCAAACAACAGCTCTTAGCGCATAGTTTGACTAGCTACAAGGCTATCAATCAAGAACATGCGGCGCTTTTTGGTCGGTTGATTTGTCAAACTAGAGATGGTCGTTTTCAGCCCATCAATTCCTTGGCTATTGATATTTTACATAAAATTTCGAGACTCGACCAAATTAAACTAGACTCCATAGGTCAGCTGACACCAATGCAAGTGATGCTCGATTTTATGATTGCTCCAGATTTTTGGAAAATGCAAGACATTATCTATATCCGCAACACAACTTTGGCAAAAGAGATTGGTTTTGATAAAAAAATGGTGTCTTTTTCTGATTTTTTTGACGAAAAAGGAGCTTACAAACTTCAAGAATTTACAGAAGTTGCCTTCAGAAAAAAACCAGCTGAACAAAATGCTTTCGACAAAGAAATCATCAAACTTGACGAACGTATTAATGTGTTTATGATGGTGATGCGTGGTACACTTTTGCAAATTTTTCCTAAAACAGGCGATGAAAATCACAAATGGATGAATTGGACAGATTCGCTCGCCAACGTGCCGATTGGCAATATCGATTCGGAATTAAAATCAGATTCTATTCGCCCGATTGACGAAGTAACTTATTCTAACTTGTTGATGCTCTACAATATGGCGCTCGTTGAGGCGAAGCAAGATGATGATTATACGCTGGCAAACCAGATTGTGAAAAGTATTTCGACGCTCCAGAGAACCAACACCGAAGCTGGTTTGTTGCCAAGCGAAGAGCTGATTAATGGAGAAATTTTGTACAACAAACTCAATATTTTTAAACGCCTTGAGCGCATGTATTCCATTTTTGCACTCTTTTTGTTGATATTGAGTCTGCTGGAGGTTTCAATTAAAAATAAAACGACCAATAGCTATATTTTCTTAGTCAAAGCTCCACTTAAATTCTTCACAATCAGTTTGTTGCTGGCTTTTCTTTACCATACCTTTGGCATGGCTATGCGTTGGTATCTTTCGGGCCATGCGCCGTGGAGTAATGGCTACGAAGCCTTGCTGCTCATTGCTTGGGCGAGTCTGTTTTCGGGTTTTATTTTCTCCCGCTATTCCAAAATTACATTAGCCGCTACGGCCTTGCTGGCTTTCTTTGTTTTGATGACAGCTGGCCATTCAAATTATGATCCGCAACTAACTAATTTACAGCCTGTTCTGAAATCTTATTGGCTCATTATCCACGTGGCTGCCATTACGTCGAGTTATGGATTTTTTGGTCTAGCCTTTGTTTTGGGGCTTATTAATTTAGGTTTCTACGCCTTCCAGAACTACTCTAACAAAAAGCATATCAATAGTTTGGTACAGGAACTAACTTATATTTCAGAACTTACCATCAGCATCGGGTTGATGTTGGCGGCTGTGGGAACGTTCCTTGGCGGTGTTTGGGCAAACGAATCCTGGGGGCGTTACTGGGGTTGGGATGCCAAAGAAACTTGGGCACTTGTTGTTGTTTTGGTTTACGCTATTATTTTGCATTTTAGGTTTATTCCGGGACTCAAAGATAAATTTTGGTTCAATGTTGGTTCGGTACTTAGTTTTTCTTCGGTGTTGATGACTTTTGTTGGCGTAAATTATTATCTATCAAAAGGTTTACATTCGTATGCTCGTGGCGAAGCACCTGCTTTCCCGCTTTGGGCTTGGTATTCTATTTTTGCCGTTTTTGTTCTTATTTTGATTGCTTTTCTGAGAAGAAAAAAACTTGAACATTAGATCAAAATGTCTTTAATGGAGTTCGAAGATCAAGTTCTACATCGATTTAAAACGCCTTTAAATCCAGAAGATAAACCAAAGCAATTTCCTTTTCCGTTCTATTTTCAAGCCGAAGAATGGAGTGCTTTAGCGGCGGCGGACTTACAAAGGTATTTAGAGCAATTGTCTAAAGAAAAAAACAATCCATTAGATTCATTATCAGAATCTTGTGGAAAAATGTTTGGTGTTTTGCTTGTTGAAGATTTAGAGGGGAATTTTGCTTATTTAGCTGCTTTTTCTGGTAAACTAAATCAGTCTAATGATCACAAAGGTTTTGTGCCGCCAATTTATGATTTGTCAGCCGAAGATTCGTTTTATAAGAAAGGGGAGGATTATCTTATCGGACTCAATAAAACATACGAAAAGCTGAAAAAATCTAAGGCATTTTTGGATTTAAAAACAGCCTTAGAGCAAGCCAAAGCTAAAGCCGAAACGGATGAAAAAGCCCAGAGAGCCATTACAATTGAACAAAGGCGATTAAGAAAAATCCAACGTAAAGAAGCGATAGAAAAGGGAACATTCGACAGTATTGAAGCGGAGTTGATAAAACAAAGTTATCATTATCGTCATCAATTGAAAACGTGTATAGCCAATGGGAAGTCGGCTTGTGAGGCTATAGAAGTCAAACTTGAACCCTATTTGACCAAATTAAATAGTCTAAAAACAGAGCGAAAACAGTTTTCGGCGAAGCTTCAGAGTCAATTGTTTGAAGCCTATGTGCTCAAAAATCAAAATCGAGAAACGAAAACAATGTGGGCTGTTTTTCAAGATTTTAACCAAAGTATTCCGCCAGGAGGTTCGGGTGAATGTTGTGCGCCAAAACTTTTGCAGTACGCTTACAATCATGGACTTAAGCCGATTTCTTTAGCGGAGTTTTGGTGGGGAAAATCTCTAAAATCCGATCTAAAAAAACACAAATTATTCTACCCAAGTTGTCGCGGAAAGTGCGAGCCTATTTTAGATTTTATGCTTCAGGGTGTTGATGTTTCAGAGAATCCGATGTCTAAAAACTGGGCAGCCGATAAAGTCGTCGAAACCATTTACGAGGACGATCATATTTTGTTGATTAATAAACCCGCCGACTTACTTTCTGTGCCAGGAAAAACGATTACAGATTCGGTGTATTCTAGAATTATGGAGAAATTTCCTGATTTAGATTCTCCTCTGATTGTCCATCGATTAGACATGTCGACTTCGGGTTTGATGCTTTTGGCGAAGACTAAAAATGCGCATAAAAGCTTACAAAAACAATTTATTGAACGTACAATAACGAAACAATATGTGGCGGTTTTGGAAGGTCAATTGCAAGAAAATGAGGGTCTTGTGAATTTGCCTTTAATTGTTAATATTAATGATAGGCCAAGGCAAATTATTAGTTACGAACATGGAAAATCGGCAGAAACACATTGGTTTAAATCAAAAGCGAACAAAGTCTATACTCAGGTTTATTTTTATCCAAAAACGGGTCGAACACATCAATTGAGAGTGCATTCGGCGCATCATTTGGGTCTGAATGCACCTATTTTGGGCGATGATTTGTATGGAAAACAACAGAAAAGACTGCATTTGCATGCTCGAAGTTTGTGTTTCAAACATCCTGATAATCAAAATGATATGTGTTTTTTTATTGAGCCTTTAGACGAAAATTGGATCGACATCTAGGCTTACTCTCAAACCTTTAAATTGCTCGGCTCGGCTTGTCGTTTGTATCGATTCGGCAATATAAAGTTTGGCAGCCTTAAGTCTGTCGTTTCTCAATAATTGGATCTGAATATGTTGAATATTATAGGATCTAAGTCGGTGAATGGAAGGAGAGTAGGCCGGATAGACTCGATTTTTATCGATTTTCTGGATGAGTTGCTCAAATAAAAATTTTCCTGCCTCTTCCACTTTTTCCTTTTTTTTGTGTTTGATAATGATAAGAATCATTCGAGTGTAGGGCGGAAGGAGATAGGACGCTCTGTCTTCCAGTAAGTTATCGAAATAATCGAGTTGAGAGCCTTCCACCAAAGCTTTGATGGCAGGGTGGCTAGAGCGATAGGTTTGGATTAAAATGTTGGCATTCGGATTTTGAACCTGAACACGGGAACTGACCTGAGTTAAATTCTGAACGGCTTGTTCTTCGACTCTAAAGTCGGGGTAGAAAAATAAATCGTCTGCTAAAACGACTGCCAGTAAACTTGTGTTTCTCAAATCTAATCCTTTGGTAATCAGTCGAGTGCCAATTAAAATATCAATTTCTCCAGAATCAAATCGATCAATAAAATCGGCGAGTTTTGATTTGGAATTGACCTGATCTTTGTCCAAGCGAACCACCTGATGTTTAGTGAATATAGAGCGCAATTCTTCCAAAAGTCGTTCTGTTCCATAGCCTTTTTGAGCCATGTCGGGTTTGCCGCATTCATCGCAATAATAGGTCAATCGGCGTTGGTAAGAACAGCGGTGACAACGCAAGCGTTTGTCGGCTTTATGGAAGGTTAAATTCACCGAACAATGCACGCATTGAGGTGTAAAATCACAGGATTTACAGGTCATTCGAGACGCATAACCTCGTCGGTCTTTATAAATTAACACTTGTTTTCCCTGACTCAAAACCTGATCTATTTGTTGAATCAAAGTTTTAGAAAAATGCTGAATCATCTCCTGATCTTCCATGCTTTTTTGCAAGTCGATGATCTGGAATCGTTGCCTTGAGTCTTCTTTTTGTCGAAGATCAACGAGTTCAAGTTTTTGATTTTGAGCCATTTGCCAACTTTCTAAACTTGGCGAAACGGTTGATAAGAGTAAATTGAATCCAGAAAACTGTTGCCAGACTTTTGCCATATCTCGGGCATGGAAAAAAGGCGGATTATGAATATTTTTGTAATTGATATCGGCTTCTTCATCAATAATGGTTAAGCCTAAATTGTTGATTGGCAAAAAGATACCTTCTTTGGTAGCTACAATCAGTTTTGAGCTTCTCAGTTCATGATTATAGATGTGTTTCCAGACTTCAACCTTTTCATTTTCATTGAGCTGTTTGTGATAAACCAAAAGCTCTTGTTCAAAATATTGTTTAAAAAAACTGTAAAATTGCGGATAAAGCAATTGATCAGAAATTAAAAATAGAACATCTTTTTTGTTCTCTAATTGATTCTTAATCAGTTCCTTAAAGATGAAAAGTTTTGAATTTGTATCCGATTCAATGATCAAAACATTACGCTTATTTTCGAATGCAGTTTGAATTTGATTTAATCCGAACTCACTTTCTTTAGTCGCTTTTGGTTCTGAAAATTGACGTTTAAGCTCGGCAAAAAAGACCTTTCGATTCACTTGCTTTTCGGTAATTTCTACCCATTGTTTAGTAATCAAACTTTTGAGCGACACTTTGGAAAAGGTATTATTTTTGAACAGTTCAACAAAACTGGCTTTTTGCTCTTGTTGTTGACTCAAAAAATCAACTAATTCCTGTTGTTTCGGCGAACGTTTATACAGTTTTAGCTCCTGTTCAGAAAAATTTGCCTTGTCGACAATGAGTTGAGCAAACTTGATTTTTTTCTCTAAATACCGTTGTTTAAATTCATTTTCGAGTTTAAGCATATTTTTTTTAAACATGCTTTGAGCAAAAGCTAATGGCTTTTTGATGTCGGGTAGAATAGCTTTTAACTCACTGATTTTTAGACTTTTTTGAATATCTAAAGCATCTAAAATCAATAATTCATTATCTGAAATTTGAATGGATTCTCCCGAAAATTCAGGATTTGGATATAAGAGTGTATCGGCTTTTAGGGCAAAAGCTTTGGGCAAAGCATAGTCTAAAACAAGCCCAAAAGACACCTGATAATAGGAGGCTATCCACTGCCAAAATTCAAATTGGTTTTTGCTTATAATAGCTTCGCCATCAGGAATTTCTATAATATTTTTGACTTCAAACTGAAGTTTCTCTTCAAGAATACCAGCGCAAATACCAAAGCAGATTTTTGTTCGGAAAGGAACAATAACACGACAGCCAAAAACGACATCTTGTTCCCATTCTTTTGGAACAGCATAGCTAAAAGCTTGTTCAAAATGTCCTGGAATCCAAACGTTTATCTGCATAATGGTCTAAAAATAATCTTCGATATTTGGTAAATCTTCAGCTTCATTATCTTCATCAAGATCTTCTGAAACACGAGACTTGTAGTTGGCTTTGGTGTGAAGTTCTAAAAACCGATCGGGATCAAAATATTCTGATGGTGAAGTCTCTGGAATTAAACCAAATTCATCGACAATGACAATAGATTCATGACTGTTTTCGAACCTTATTATATCAATCAGTTCAATCTCAAAAATCCATTCCGAAAACCCATTTTGATACAATAAACGTTGACCTTTTTTGAATATCAAGTCATTGATTTTCAAATCATTGCTTTCATCTAATGGATGTGTTTCTGTTGGTTTCCAAAACTCATCACAAAGTGAAAAACTGATGTCAAGTTGAGCTTCAATACCAAAACTATTGACAATAGTTTGATGTACATCTTCGAGGTAAGAAAAAGGCTCAAAAGCGATGTCTTTAAACACATCGATTTGGTCATTTTGGTAGATGATTCTGAGTAGAAAAGCGTCCATAATCTCAATTTATTTTGTCTCTAAACCCATTGATTTAGCTTCTTTTAGCATAAAATCAAAAGCTTGCTCATAGGTGTTTTGAATTTCGCCTTCAAGGATAGCTTCTTTGATTTTAGATTTCAGATCGCCAACCGCTTTTCCGGGTTTTAATCCAAAAGTAGTCATAATTAAAGCTCCATCAATTGGAGATTTCCAGTTTCTTATCTGATCGCGTTCTTCAACTTCTTTCAGCTTTTCTCGAACAATCACATAATTTTGCTGATATTTCTTGAATTTAAAATCGTTTTTTGTGGTAATATCAGCTTCACAAAGCAAAAGTAAATCTTCTAATTCATCGCCAGCATCAAACAATAAACGACGCAAAGCTGAGTCGGTAACAATGTTTTGTGCCAAAACAATTGGTCTTAGATGCAATTTTACCAATTTCTGAACAAATTTCATCTGTTCGTTCAAAGGTAATTTTAATCGCTTAAACAGTTTTGGAACCATTTTAGAACCGAGAAATTCGTGCCCATGAAAGGTCCAACCATGTTGATTATCAAATCGTTTGGTTGGTGGTTTGGCGATGTCGTGCATCAAAGCTGCCCAGCGCAACCAAAGGTCGTCGGACTGTTTGCAAACGTTATCGAGAACTTCTAAAGTATGATAAAAATTGTCTTTGTGCCCTTTTCCATTGCGGACTTCAACGCCTTTTAGAGCCACAAATTCGGGGAAGAATTCAGCCAAAAGACCTGTTTTTTCCATCAATTTGAATCCCAAAGAAGGATTTGGAGACAAAATCATTTTATTGACTTCGGAAATAATACGTTCGCCAGAAATAATATTTAAACGCTTGGCACAGAGGTGAATAGCGTTTAAAGATTGTTCTTCAATCTCAAAGCCAAGTTGGCAGGCAAAGCGAATGGCGCGCAACATCCGAAGTGGATCATCAGAATAGGTAACGACAGGATCGAGCGGTGTTCTAATACATTGATCAGACAAGTCTTGCAGTCCATTAAAAGGGTCGATAAGTGCACCAAAATCACCTTCATTTAGCGACAAAGCCAAGGCATTTATTGTGAAATCTCGACGTTTTTGATCGTCGTCAATTGTGCCATTTTCTACAATTGGCTTTCGAGAATCGGCTCTATAAGATTCTTTTCGGGTGCCAACGAACTCATATTCAACGTTTTTGTATTTAAACATGGCCGTTCCGAAACGTTTGAAAACAGCGACTTCTACAGGATAATCGAGGCTTTTAGAAACGGCTTCGGCAAGCTCGATTCCAGAACCTGTGCAAACCACATCGACATCTTGAGCTGTGCCGCGTTTTAGAATCAAATCTCGAACAAAACCGCCAATAACAAAGGCTTGTTTGTTTTGCGATTTTGCTAAGATTTGTATGGATTTAAATACTTGATTATCAATTTCTTTAGTGAAATTCATTCGAAATTAAAATAATGTTTTTATAGGGTAATTACACCTTCAATTTTAGCTAGATTTTGGTACACATCAATCACGCTTTGAGCCGAAACCATACGTTTGCACACAACCGTTAGGCTGATGTATTTTTTGGTTTTGGAATGTTTAACTGACATTTCACTTTTAAGTCCATCAAATTGATTTTTGACTTCGGATAATGTACCCGATTGTGCCGTTGGCACAATACATTTGAACACGTATTTTGATGGCCATTTTTCAGCTTTTAATTTCTCTAAAAGTCCATCAAAAGCTTGATTATCAATTGACTTATTGTCCATTTAAAGTGCTGATTTATGAAGTGTAATAGAAATGGTATTGAGTCTGAAATAGGCTTCCGAAACAAAAATATGACCTTCAAAGCCTTCGAGACCTAACTTTTTAGTTCCCCAAGAGTTTTTTACAATAAAATAAAGCTTGCCATTTTTGTCTTTCGCCAAACCAGTAATGTGCATCAAATGATCATCGGTAACTCGAAAATCATCAAAATGTTCTTGTCTTGATTCTTGTGTAATTTCTTGTTCTTCAATGCATTCGGTAATGTCTTTAGCTTTTTTCAAGTTGACCTCGCTTTGAATGGCAAGTCCGTGTTTTGCCGAAAATCCTGAATTACTTACGTCGGCATCCCAGGAAATGGTATAGCCTTTTTTGACTGCCGAAATAGCTGTTTTTGTAAGTTCATCAAGTTCAATATTTTGAACAAATCCATTTGACCAATTGTCGGGAACTTCGAGGATAAACTCTTGATTAAACGGATGATGCGTATAAGAACTCAAATGAATATAATCATCAGCATGAAAATCTAAATGCGTTTTGTAGCTCGCTGGCGTATAGGTTTTTTTACCCACCTTAAATTCCTCAACGTCTTCTCCTAAATAGACATCAAGAATAGCGTTGTAAGCTGATTTCCAGTGTTTTGAAAGTACGTCGTTTTTCACAAAGCTGGTCAGCATGGCTTTCAGAACCGAAAATAATTCTTTGTGATTGTGCTCGTAACTCACATGTTTTTCAGGATGAAAAGCCTCATGAGGAACTAAACCGTAAGTTTCGGCAGCATTCAAATAATCGTGAGTCAAAGAGCCTTGCCCGATGTTGGTTTTACCATGAAAACGCACATAATTCTCAGCTTTTTCTTTATAAACTTGTTTCACAATAAACATTTCGGATAAATCAATGTTTTTATGACCCATTCTCATCAATTCGGATTCTAAAAAGGAAGCTGTTGCAAAAGACCAGCACGTTCCCGTATTTCCTTGACTCTGAACAGGTAAGGCTTCGTTTTGCTTCACGACTTCAAAATTATACACGTCTTGAATCGATTCTTGAGCGACAAGAATAAAGCTAAGGCTAGCTAATAGTATAAGTGTTATTTTTTTCATAAGATGTTATTTTTGAGCGATATACATAAGGTCGAAGCAGCTTTCGTCTGCGAGTTTTATTTGGTAATCCTCCATTTTGATGTCAGAAACTAAAGTTTGATTGCCTTTGAGGATTTTTTTACGATTCCAACGATTCAAAATATCATAAGGAATTTGCAACATCCATCGTGGTAAACGGTATTGAAGATTAAAAATATCGAATCTGGTAATGCGTTTTACGGAAGCTTTATTTTCTTCATAATAGGCCATAACCTTCTCATTTCCAGAGACTCCATTGCAAGTTACTTCGCTGTAATATTTTGATAATAAGCCCTTTAATCCATCAATAGTATATTCGCGAATATGCCACGGATTTCGAGTAATCGACATGTTAATATTAGGTGTGGTTACAATAAATTTGCCGCCAGGTTTCAACACGCGATGAATTTCTTTAACAAATAAATGGTCGTCCTGAATGTGTTCGATAACCTGAAAACTGATCACAAAATCAAATGAATTATCCTCGATACCTTCAAAAGGTGGAATGGTCATTTGAATAAATTTCACATTCGGAAAATCTTCAAAATTTTCAATCTCCTGATGCTTGTCAATCGTTACAAATTCATCACATGAAGAGGCGATATGTTTTAGGCCGTAGCCCATACCCGTTCCGATTTCCATCACTTTTCCCGAAACCAATTTGGCGGCTTCCACATAGGCCAAAACCGAGCGTTGGAATACATAATTGTCAGATAAATCCTGTTCTGAAACTCGTTCAGCAGTCTGTAAAACGTTCATATTTCTATTTTTAGTCTTGAGCACTCATTCGCAAAAGCAAAAGCGAAAAAAAGTAGTCGAAATTAGGAACACAAATTAAGTCATTTTATATCAATGTTCCATCGATTTTGCCAGCATTTTTTTGATTTAAAATCACTTTTGTTAAGTCGGAAAACTGTATTTTTGGACTTTTATAAACAGAGTCAATATCATGGAATACAGAATTGAAAAAGATACGATTGGAGAGGTGAAAGTCCCAGCGGATAAGTATTGGGGCGCACAAACCGAGCGTTCGAGAAACAACTTTAAAATAGGGCCTTCGGCATCGATGCCTATCGAAATTATCCACGCTTTTGCTTATTTGAAAAAAGCGGCGGCCTACACCAATTGCGATTTAGGTGTTTTGCCAGCAGAAAAAAAGCAATTAATTGCTCAAGTTTGCGATGAAATCATTGCTGGGAAACACGATGATCAATTTCCATTGGTGGTTTGGCAAACTGGTTCGGGAACGCAATCGAACATGAATGTGAACGAAGTCGTGGCGCATAGAGCGCAGGAATTGGCTGGCCGAACGATTGGCGAAGGCGAGAAAGTTTTGCTTCCAAATGATGATGTCAATAAATCTCAATCGTCCAATGATACGTTCCCAACAGGAATGCATATTGCTTGTTATCAGATGATTGTGAATAATACCTTGGCTGGAGTACAGGCTTTGCGCAATACCTTAGATCAAAAATCTAAAGCCTTTAAAGACGTGGTTAAAATTGGACGGACACATCTTATGGATGCCACGCCATTAACAATTGGTCAAGAATTTTCGGGTTACGTTTCTCAACTTGACCACGGAATTAAAGCCTTAAAAAATACATTGCCGCATTTAGCCGAATTGGCTTTGGGAGGAACTGCTGTTGGAACGGGATTGAATACGCCAAAAGGTTATGATGTATTGGTTGCCAAGTATATAGCAGAATTTACAGGCCTTCCTTTTGTAACGGCAGAAAATAAATTTGAAGCCCTAGCTGCCCACGATGCTTTGGTAGAAAGTCATGGTGCGTTGAAGCAATTGGCGGTTTCGATTAATAAAATTGCAAACGACATCCGTTTGATGGCTTCTGGTCCTCGTTCGGGGATTGGCGAGTTGATTATTCCTGCCAACGAACCTGGTTCTTCTATCATGCCAGGAAAAGTGAATCCGACTCAGGCTGAGGCTATTACAATGGTTTGCGCCCAAGTTATGGGTAACGATGTGGCGCTAAGTATTGGTGGTGCGCAAGGTCATTATGAATTGAATGTGTTTAAACCAATGATGGCGTATAATCTGTTGCAAAGTGCCGAATTGATTGGTGATGCTTGTCGTTCCTTCGATCAGCATTGTGCGCAAGGCATCGAAGCAAATCACGACAGAATTAAGGATTTACTCAACAATTCCTTGATGTTGGTAACAGCACTTAACACTAAAATTGGCTATTATAAAGCTGCAGAAATTGCAAATTCGGCTCATGCCAATGGAACAACGTTGAAAGAAGAAGCTGTTCGTTTGGGCTATGTTTCTGCTGAAGATTATGATCTTTGGGTGAAGCCCGAGGATATGACTGGCGGTTTAGACTAAATTTGAGTTTTTGATGTCATTCTGAGTTGTTTTCAGGATGACAATTTATTAAACAAATACAATTTAAGTATTTGAAAAACAACTTATTATAATGGAATCAAAACGTTTGCCTTTTTCAATTTATGCCGAAATGACACCAAATCCTTCGGTCATGAAATTTGTCTGTAACCAGCTGCTCAATCCTTTTGATAGCATGGAATTTAAGTCGATAGAAGAGGCTCAAATTTCCCCGCTTTGTAGCAAATTATTTACACTTCCTTTTGTGAAAGAAGTATTTTTGGCTCGGAATTTTGTGTCGATAACCAAATATAATATTTTGGAATGGGATGCTGTAAATCAAGAAGTTAGAATTTTAATTCAGGAGTATTTGTCGGAAGGTGGTTTGGTTTTAAATGCCGATTATAATCCGGATTCAGAGCCAGCAGAACAAATTGAAGAGCTTGAACATCAGTTTTCTGCTGGAAAAGTACCCGAAAATGAAATCGAAGAGCGTATTGTTCAAATTTTGGACGAATATGTGAAGCCGTCCGTAGCTATGGATGGTGGTGATATTGTTTTCGATGCCTTCGAAAATGGCATTTTGAAAGTCAAACTTCAGGGTGCTTGCAACGGCTGTCCGTCAGCAAGTATGACCTTAAAGCAAGGTATCGAAAATTTATTTAAACAAATGATGCCAGACCAAGTGCTTTCTGTTGAAGAAGCTTAAAATCAATATCTTATGATTAAATCCCGTCTTTTTTTTAGTTTACTTATCGCTTCTGTTTTAGCTTCTATTCCAGAAACCAAAGCACAACAAAAAACAGAGCCTAAATTAGTAGTTGCTGTTGTTGTGGACCAGATGCGTTACGATTATATTCAACGTTTTTGGGATGATTTTGGAGCTAATGGATTTAAGAAATTGGTTGAAAAAGGCTATTTTTTTAGAAACACACATTTTAGTTATTCTCCAACGTATACGGGCCCGGGTCATGCCACAATTTTTACGGGAACAACGCCAAGATATCATGGTATTATCGCCAATGATTGGTATGATAGAGAGCGACAAACCTACCAATATTGCAGTGCCGATGCCGATGTTAATGGTTTAGAAACTGGAGATCGATCGGTCGGGAAAATGTCTCCTAAGAATCTGTTAGTCAGTACAGTAGCGGATGAATTAAAACTTTATACTCAACAAAAAGGAAAATCTTTTGGCGTTTCGATAAAAGACCGAGGTGCTATTTTGCCAGTTGGCGCAACTGCCGATGCAGCCTATTGGTTTGATGGACTTTCGGGTCGGTTTATTAGTTCAGATTATTATCAATCGAGCTATCCGAACTGGGTTTCTAAGTTTAATACATCCGGCAGGGCAGAGGCTCTACTTTCCACGCCTTGGAAGCCTTTGAGAGCCTATCCGGAATTGTTTACTGGCGATGAAAATCAGTACGAAGAGCCGTATTCTGGAGAAGAAAAAGCAAGTTTTCCACATCATTTAGATCAAATTCACAAGACTTCAGGAAGCTTTGATGTGCTAAAAGCATCACCTTTTGGAAACACCATCCTTTGTGATTTTGCGATTGAACTTATTGAAAAGGAAGCTTTAGGTTTGGATGATTATCCTGATTTTTTAAGCGTCAGTTTTTCATCCACAGATTATGTTGGTCATCAATTTGGAACCCAATCTTGGGAAACAAAAGATACGTATTTACGCTTAGATTCGGAGTTAGAAAAATTGATAGAAAAGCTTGATAATCAAATCGGTAAATCAAATTATATTTTAGTTTTAACGGCCGATCATGGTGCAGGAATCAATTTGAATTTAGCTAAGGATTTAAAATTACCTGCTGGTTCATTTTCATCTTCAACTTTACTCAAAAATCTAAATACACACCTCGAAACCAAGTTTCAGAATCCAAAAACGATTGCTAATATCAGTAATCAACAAGTGTTCTATAATAAAGCAGTTTTAGATCAATTTTCGAGAGCTGAGCTTGATGAAGCTTGCATCGAATTTATCAGAAATCAAAAAGGTATTGCTCAGGTTGTGAGTCGATTAACTTTAGAAACGGCCCAAAGTTCAGAATACACCATGACCATGTTGACCAATGGATTTTGTCCGAGTCGTTCGGGTGATTTAGCCTATGTTTTACATCCAGGTTGGATGCAATATGGTCTTTTAGGCACAACACATGGCTCTACTTATTTTTATGACACCCATGTGCCTTTAATTTGGTATGGTTCTGATATTCAACATGGTGAGAGTTTTGAAAAGGTAAATGTAAAAGATATTGCGCCAAGTATTTCATCGCTTTTTTATATTTCGGCACCTAATGGAGCAACAGGAAATGTGTTGACT
The DNA here is from genome assembly GCA_049609625.1 of Flavobacteriales bacterium. Taxonomy (GTDB): domain Bacteria; phylum Bacteroidota; class Bacteroidia; order Flavobacteriales; family CAJXXR01; genus JBMYYR01. The sequence goes on from JBMYYR010000018.1 coordinate 27,085, forward strand.
ATTCCTCAAAAATAGTCTATGTCTGGAACGCCTTGCAGTCAATTTTCTGATTTCTTAGAACAGTTTGATTTACCTCTCAAAAGCCGTTCGACAGCCATCGGAACGCAATTTGAAGTACAGTATCAAAACCAACTATTTAAGTTTCAATTTATTGATTTCAGACAATCTTTCAAAATTCATCAATCTGATTATCAAAATGTTATATTGATTTGGGAAGATTTTTGGATGTTGAAAACAGACATCCTAAAACACAGTATAAAAGGACTTTTTGGGCAACTAAACCGCATTCACGGCAGAAAAACGGAGATCAAATCAATTTCAAAAGAAGCTGCGCACGTCTTTTTTGAACAACATCATTTGTATTCACCTTTGGTCGGAAAATATCGCTTGGCTTGTTTTTTTGATGACGAACCCGTGGCTTTGATGAGTTTCAGTTCAGGCAAAAACTGGAAAGAAAAAAAAGGAAAATCATACGAGATTTTACGCTTTTGTAATGCCTCTCCCTATAGAGTTCAAGGTGGTTTTTCTAAATTGTTGAACCATTTTAAGGCCATACATCAACCTGTTCAATTAATGACTTATTCAGCTTCGATTTTTCAACCATCAAATCTTTATGAAAACACTGGTTTTCAATGGAGTGCTTCAAGATTGTTGCAGTTTTGGTTAGATAAATCTGAACTAAAACGTTATGTCTCAAAGCCAGAAATCGACACGAAAAACCTAATAGAAATCTCTGGATTAGCCAGTCGAAAATACGTTTGGGAAGCATGACATCAGCCAATAAAATAACAGTTATTACAGGTTTGACGGCTTCGGGAAAAACCACTTTGGCTTGCCGCTTTGCTTCCGAAATTTCGGCACATATTATTGGTTCAGATTCTCGACAAGTGTATCAAGGTATGGACATCGGAACGGGAAAAGATTTGGACGAATTTACTGTAAACGGAACTCAAATTCCTTATCATTTGATAGATCATATTCCGCCAGATCAACATTATGATATTCATGCTTACCAAAAGGATTTTTATAGACTTTGGAAAAATTTGAAAGCTGAGCATCAAACAGCATTGCTTTGCGGAGGTTCTGGTTTGTATGTAGAATCGGCAATATCTCCAAAAGCCTTTAGTCAAATTCCTGTAAATGAAAAACTTAGGTTGATTTTGGATTCGAAATCTAAAGCTGAATTACAAGCTAAATTTCAACAGATTCATCCAAAATATAAGGTCGATAGGTCTTCTAAAAAGCGACTGATTCGAGCGATAGAAATTCATCATTTTTTAGAAACACATCCCGAACCCAAACCGCTTTACGAACCTCTAAATCCGCTTTATATCGTCTGTTTTTCTTCTCCGGAAGCGCGCCGAAAACGTATTTCTGAGCGATTGACAGCACGTTTAAATCAGGGTTTGATAGAGGAGGTTGAAGAACTTTTGTCCAAAGGAATTTCTCACGAACGTTTGCAATATTTCGGATTAGAATATAAATTTGTATCTCAATTTTTGTTGAATGACTTAACAAAAGATGAGCTTTTTACTCAACTCCATACGGCTATATGTCGCTATGCCAAACGGCAGATGACCTGGATGCGAGGTTTAGATAAACGTTCGGAAAACCTACATTTTTTTGATGTTTCGGATAAAAAAAGTACGGATTATTTATCGCAACTAACTGATTTACATCATGATTTTCATCAATAAGCCCAAAATATGATTGTTTGTATTGCCGAAAAACCGAGCGTTGCTCGCGAGATTGCCAAGATTCTAAAAGCCGACAAAAAGAAAGACGGTTATTTGGAAGGCAATGGCTATCAGGTAACGTGGACTTTTGGGCATTTTTGTACGCTTTATGCGCCTCATGAATACGAAACCTATTGGAAATCATGGACTTTGAACAGTTTGCCCATGCTTCCCAAAACGTTTCAAACTCGGGTGATGGAAGATGCTGGGATCCAAAAACAGTTTCAAACCATCAAAACTTTGGTCAATGCCGCAACAGAGGTTATCAATTGCGGAGATGCAGGTCAGGAAGGGGAATTGATTCAGCGTTGGGTCTTGAATTCAACTGATTATCAAGGTGTTGTTAAGCGACTTTGGATTTCTTCTTTGACCAAAGATGCGATTGTTTCGGGCTTTAAAAACCTCCGCCCAGCCGAAGAATTTGATAAATTGTATTATGCAGGAAGCTCGCGCGCGATTGGCGATTGGCTTTTGGGTATGAATGCCACCCGACTTTTTACCTTGATGTATGCTAAAAAAAATCAGGTCTTGAGTGTGGGGCGTGTGCAAACACCAACCTTGGCTTTGATGGTCAATCGGCAATTGGAAATTAATGCCTTTACTTCCGCTGATTTTTGGGAGATTGAAACGCTGTTCAAAACACAGGTTTTTCAGCTCGAACATGCCAAAATAGAATCCAAAGAAAAGGCGGAAGAAGTTTTTAAACAAATTGAAAATCAGGAGTTTAAAATTACATCTTCCGAAAAAAAGAAAAGTAAAGAATCGCCACCACGTTTATTTGATTTAACGAGTTTACAGGTGTATTGCAACAGTAAATTTGCCTTTACGGCAGACCAGACCTTGAAGTTAATTCAATCACTTTATGAGAAAAAAGTAGTAACCTATCCACGTGTTGACACCACGTTTTTGCCCGAAGATGTTTATCCTCAGGTACCAGAAATATTATCAAAATTATCTGATTATCAGAATTTTACAAAAGAACTTTCAGGAAAACCCATCCGAAAGTCTAAAAAAGTGTTTGATAATACTAAAATTACAGATCACCACGCTATTATTCCCACAGGTTATCATACACATTTACAGCCACTTGAGGCTCAGGTTTATGATGCCGTATGCCGACGGTTTATTGCTGTTTTCTATCCTGATTGTTTGTTGTCCAACACGATTGTAAAAGGTGAAGTTAAGTCGTTTTCTTTTCGAGCTTCGGGAAAAGAAATTTTGGATGCGGGTTGGCGTGTGCTTTATCCTCCAAAAAAATCTGATTCTAAAAAAGAGTCTGATAAAGAGCAGTTTATACCAAATTTTCAGGTCGGAGAACAGGGAAGTCATCAGCCTAAAGTGTTAAAAAAACAGACCCGACCACCAAAAGCATTTACGGAAGCCACTTTGCTCAGGGCGATGGAAACGGCAGGAAAACACGTTGAGGATGAAGAATTACGAGATTTGATGAAACAAAACGGGATCGGAAGGCCGTCGACAAGAGCGAATATCATCGAAACTTTATTTAGACGAAATTACATCAAAAGAAAACGCAAACAATTGATTCCGACAGACTTAGGGATGGAATTGATTAGTCTGATAGACAATGAATTACTAAAATCTGCGGAACTTACGGGACGTTGGGAAAAGCAATTGAAAGACATTGAAAAAGGGGAATTCAAAGCTCAACAATTCATCCATAATATGAAAAAAATGGTCGATGATTTGGTGTTTGAAGTCCGGACAGCAAAGCCAAAGCCTAGAAAATCTGTCGAAAACTCATCAAAACCAGTTAAAAAATCTTCAAAATCAAAGTTGCCTTGTCCAGCTTGCGGCAGGGGCGAGGTTCTGAAAGGCAAAACACGTTACGGCTGTTCGAATTGGAAGTCGGGTTGTGTATTTGCTTTGCCTTTTGAGTTTTGTTCTAAAAAAATATCTGAAAATCAATGGTCAAAACTGTTGACAAAAGGCAAGAGTAGTTTGCTCAAAAATTTTGTTCAGAATGGCGAGAAAGTCAATGGTGTTTTGATTTTGGATGAACAACATAAAGTAAGTTTAAGAATTGAAAATCAAGATGATAAATCAGATTCAGATGCTTTGGTTTGTCCAAAATGTAAATCGGGAACCATTCTAAAAGGACAGCAAGCTTTTGGTTGTTCGGCATGGCAAAAGGGTTGTGATTTTAAAGTCGATTTTGAAGTTCTAAAAGCCGCTCTGAAGGGAAGAAAAGCAACAAAATCTCTAATCAGAAGTTTACTTTTGGAACATAAATTTTAGTTTATGAATCTCATTGAATTAACAAAAACCTATTTAAAATCGGAACTCAAAACAGCCGAATCTGGTCATGATTTTCAACACGCCTGCCGTGTTTGGAAAGTGGCTAAACATTTGGCCGATTTTTATCCCGAAGCTGATAGGCTTTGCATAGAGTTGGCGGCTTTGCTCCATGATGTTGCCGATTCTAAATTTCACGATGGCGATGAAGAACTAGGGCCAAAAAAAGCTAAATCGTTTTTAGAAAAACATAAAGTTGAAGCTTCAAAAATTGTACATATTCAGAAGATAATCAGGTATTTATCTTTTAAAGGCGGACATAACAAAGGTAAATTTGAAAGTTTGGAGCTGACTATTGTTCAAGATGCTGATAGGCTTGATGCCATCGGGGCTATCGGTGTGGCACGAACCTTTAATTATGGTGGCTTCAAAAATCATGAATTATACAATCCTGATCGTCCGCCAAATCTAAATAAAACTGCAGCTGAATACAAAGCTGGCGGCGACACAACGATCAATCATTTTTATGAGAAACTGTTATTGCTCAAAGGCTTGCTCAACACCAAAGAGGCTAAACGTATAGCTGAAAAACGCCACCAATTTATGGAGCAATTTCTTGATCAATTTTATGAAGAATGGTATTCTAAAGATTTGTAAATCAAAATATTAGTCATAAAAAAAGCCTATCAAAATTGATAGGCTTTTTTTTGTCATAGCGTATTGATCTAAAAACACGTGTTGAGTTTGCGATGGATAATCTAAAACCCTAATCCAAAATAATATTGTCCTTCCTGACCTGGATAAAAGCCTTTGAACATAACGCCTCCAGATTTAGTTTTGAGAATTTTTTGGAGTTCTTCAAAAGTGCGCACAGGTTTTCCATCGACTTCGTTTATCACAAAACCTTCTTTTATTCGGGTTTGTTCGCTGATTAAACCATGATTCAGTTTGTTGATTTTCAATCCTTTGTCTGTAACTTCAAAATGAGCACCCAAGACTTTGGAATAAGCTAAATCTTCAGCTTTGATAATAGACTCATCGCCGTTTTTGTTTTTTAGAACCAAGTTGAAAGTCAATGCCTTGTCCTCTCTCAACAAACCAACACTAAGCTGATCGCCAGGTTGTTTAGAGCCTATAATTTCCATCAGCTGAGCTGAGTTTGAAACTTCCTGATTGTTAATGCTTTGAATGATATCGCCAGCTTCTATTCCTGATGTTTCGGCAGCACTATTTTCGACAATAGTTTCTATATAAACGCCTTTACTTTGGCTTAATGCTTTCTCTTCCTGAAGCTTGGCGTCAACATCTCTAATTTGAATGCCCAAATAAGCCCGTTGAACAAGTCCAAAGTTTTTGAGATCTGAAACAACTTTGGATACAATATTGGATGGCACAGCAAAAGCATATCCTGTGTAAGACCCTGTATTTGAAGCTATTGCAGTATTGATGCCAATTAAGTCACCATTGGTGTTTACCAAAGCGCCACCGCTATTTCCGGGATTGACAGCGGCATCGGTTTGGATGAAGCTTTCGATGGCATTTTGTTCTTTCAAAATGTTGATATTCCGAGCTTTGGCACTCACAATTCCAGATGTTACAGTAGAATTTAGTCGGAACGGATTGCCGACAGCCAAAACCCATTCGCCAACTTCAACCTGATCCGAGTTCGAAAATTCTAAAAAAGGCAAATCAGCTTCATCAATTTTGACTAAAGCGATGTCGGTAGAAGGATCGGTGCCGATGACTTTTGCCGAGAAACTCCGATTGTCATGCAAAGTAATTTCAAGCTCATCTGCGCCCTCGATGACGTGATTGTTGGTTACGATATAGCCATCGTTAGAAATGATGACTCCAGAGCCTGAGGACACTTGAATAGATTGACTTTGAGGTGTATTTGGCGATTGAAAGCCTTGATTTGGCAAACCAAAAAATTCAAAAAGTGGATGATTGTAAGTCCGACGAAGCCTCTGATTTTGTTCTTGTTTGGAGGTAATATGAACCACAGCATTCATACTTTTTTTGGAAGCCAGCCTAAAATCTAAAGTGTTATTACTCGAAAAACTAACTGTTTTTGCAAAATGAGTTTGTGGATTAATTGCTGTAGTTTCAACAACTGAAACGTCCTGATTTTTAGTCGTTTGTTGCGCAACAAAATAACTGACAGAACCGCCAATAAGTGCCGCAAGCATGAGGTGTAATGATGTTTTCATGAGTTCTAATTTAGTAGTTATATAACTCCAAAATTAGGCTCTTTATTTTTTATGTTTTTTTAATTTCTTTAAAAATGCGTTAAGCGAAGTTAAGCTTTTCAACAAAACTCATATCGCTTTCACTAAGGCAGGTTTTGAAGAAGTTTTACGAAAAAGGCGAAAAATCGAACTAGCCAGACGAATGATTGTCTGGTCTATGCTTATCGTAGCTAAAAATCAATTCTTAACCCTCAATTGGACCTAAAAGCGTGTTTTTGCTTTCTGAATATAGCAAAATAACATATATTTGCTTTCTCTAAAGAGCAATTATGGAAAATTTACTTTTAGAATTTCAAGATAAAATACGTAAAACGCCAATGAGCATTCAGCGTTATCTTATACATGAAATCAATTTAACTAACCGCTTGATTGCTGTGAAAGGCGCTAGAGGTGCGGGTAAAACAACCTTACTTTTACAATTAGCAAAGTTGCATTTATCTATCAAAACTACACTTTATGTCAGTTTAGATCATATTTATTTTTTTGATAACAACTTATACAGTCTTGCCAAACAATTCACGCAGTTTGGAGGAACACATTTATTGTTAGACGAAGTGCATAAATATCCAAATTGGTCGCGCGAAATAAAATTGATTTATGATAATTTCCCAGAACTCAGTCTTATTTTTACCTCTTCTTCGATGCTCCAAATTTATAAATCTGAATCTGATTTGAGCCGAAGAGCGGTAACTTATAACTTAAAAGAATTGTCTTTTAGAGAATTTATCGCCTTCGAAACTCAAAAGGAGCATCCAATATATGCATTGACATCTATTTTAGAAGATCACACCACTATTGCAAGCTCACTTTTAGAGGAGCTAAAACCTTTGCCTTTGTTTAGTAAATACCTCAAAATGGGAGCTTATCCATACTATAAAGAGAATGAAGAAGCGTATGCAGAAAAGCTTCAAAACACAATAAATCTGATCATTGAGATTGATATTAATGCCGTGGAAGATGTGCAATATGAGACTTTGGTCAAATTAAAAAAACTACTTATAACCGTAGCTTCTAGTGCGCCATTTACACCAAATATCACCAAATTGAGCGAAAAAGTGGGGGTGTCGAGAAATAAGCTCGTACAGAGTATAAAAATTTTAGAACGTGCAGGTTTGGTAAACGAATTGTATAAAGATAGTCGCGGTATTGGCGCTTTAACAAAGCCCGAAAAACTGTATCTCAACAACACCAATTTAATGTATGCTTTAGCAAAAGACCATACAAATATTGGCAATGTACGAGAAACTTTTTTCTTAAATCAGTTTAAAGGTTTACACGAAATTAATCGCTCAGAACAAGCTGATTTTGTGATAGACAGCAACTATACCTTTGAAATTGGCGGGAAAAATAAAACCAAAAAACAAATCAAAACCATAGACAATGCATACATAGCAAAAGACCATATTGAAATAGGTTTTGCGAATATAATTCCTGTTTGGTTGTTTGG
>JBMYYR010000019.1:0-34299 GCA_049609625.1 Flavobacteriales bacterium
GTATCCTAAACTTGTACAGAGTCATAAAATAGTGAAGATTTTTTGTAAAGGTAAAGATATGAAAATTAATATGCTGATTTGCGGAGTCATATTGAATGATTTCTAACTTTAAAGTAAAAGTACTCAAAATAACATAGAATGTTCTTTGTATACATGCTTTCTAAACATCTACCAAAACCAAAACCCTTTGATTTTGTAAAACAAATTACAGGACCAAAGGGCTCAGCTCAAGCTTTTTTTTCTGAATTTAAGTCGGAAAAAGAAAATTATTGATTGACCACAATAACTTCTGTTACATTAATAACATGGTCGCCTACGCTTTCAAGCGAATGCAGTAAACTATTGTATATCAGCGCAGTTTGTATATTATAATCGGCATTGTCTTGCACCTGTTTCAGCTGGTCTTTCTTCAAGCTTTCGGTCAAGGCATTAATCTCTTCTTCCAATGCTTTAGCTTCGTTGTAGCTGACGTTGGCATAGGGTTTATCTAGGTTAGAGAGCATAATTTCGATAGCAGCGCTCACTTTGTCCATCATTAGTCCAATATTGGTTCGATGGTTCGGAAGGAAATATATTTTTTCTTTTTTTCGCCGTTCCAATACTTTAGAAATTTGATATACCAAATCCGAAATACGTTCTAATTCTCCAGCAATACTTAGAAGAGTTTGGGAGCGTGTACTGGTCGTTTCGCTCATTTCTTCTCTAGACGTTTCGGATAAGAAATTGGCAATTTCGACCTCCATATCATCAGCAATACCTTCGTATTTGTCGATACGTTTGAGTAGTTTTGAAATGTTTTTAGAATCGGTTTCTTCAAAAAGTCGAGGCAACATCTGGAAATGACGTCTGATAATCGTCCCGAAATGCGCCACTTCTTTGGTCGCTTCTTCTATCGAAATTTCAGGAGAGTTAAACACCGCCGTCCCAATGTGTTTCAATGCAAATATTTCATCATCTTCACCTTTTGATTTAACTGTTTTGATGGAAAGTTCGACCAAAAATTTGACAAATCCGATACATATAATCACATTCAGCAAATTGAACACCGTGTGGAAAGCAGCCAAGGCATATTGATGCGCCCCCGAGCCTCCTGTTGGAGGAGGTAAAAGTTCGTTTAATACATCCAAAAAGTAAGGCATTACCACAATCATCCACCCAACGCCAATAAGATTGAACAGGGAATGAATCCGCGCCGAACGCTTCGCATGTACATTCGCCACAATAGAAGCCAGTTCGGCCGTGATGGTTGTCCCGATGTTTTCTCCAAGAATCATTGCTGCGGCAATTTCCATCGGCAAACCTTGAATAGTCAGTGTAATGGTTAGTGCCATGGCGGCAGAACTCGACTGAACAATGACAGTAAGCAGCGTTCCGACTCCCACAAACATTAAGCGTGTAAAGAAGCCGCCGTCGCTAAAGCCATGTAAAAATTCTAAAACTTCAGGATTTTCTTTAATATTCGGAACCGCATGCTTGAGTTCGTCTAAACCCATAAACAGCAAGGCAAATCCGATAGCAACTTCTGCCCATTTTTTTCGATTCTGATTGTTGGCAAACATAAATGGAAAGGCTATCGCTATCAAAGGCAGGGCGTAATTGGCTACTTTGACTTCAAAACCAATCTGCGACACCAGCCAGCCTGTTAGCGTTGTTCCGATGTTGGCTCCCATCATCACACCTGCCGATTCGAGTAAAGAAAGTAAGCCAGCGTTGACAAAACTTACGGTCATAACCGTGGTGGCGGAAGAGGATTGAAGTATGGCCGTAATCATAAATCCGGTCAGCACACCCATCACTCTGTTGGTGGTCATTTTACGAAGTAATTGTCGCATTTTTGAACCCGCAACTTGCTGTAATGCGTCGCTCATGACTTTCATTCCGTAGATAAAAAAACCTAATGCTCCAATGATCTTCAGACCATCCATAACTCCAAATTCCATCTGATTTGTGTTTAATAATTAGACCACAAACATACTGGGCTTTGTTGAGTCTAATGTTAAGCCAAAGTTAAGTCTTTGTAAAAAAATCAGCGACATTAATATTGAAAATGAGCGCAGGAGTGTCCGATCTCTCATTATTGCTTTTTCTAATAGCTCCGGAGGAGCAACATATTAATAGAGAAATCATTCATTCTTAAATTCAATTTTGTAAGCATTAAGAAAATTTGAGCCTATATTGAAGGTAAGATTGATTAATTTAGCCCTATTATTCCACCTCAACTCTCCCGCTTTCAATAGAATAGAAGAAATAAAACAACTGCGATTTAAACCAATCTGACCAACGAGAGGCCTGATTATTATACTCCGACACATTTAAACCTTCTTTTAAAAACAGTGTTTTTAGTGCAGATGGTTTGAGCTGATAAGCTTCCAATTTGGCTTTGAGCCAATGCCTATCAATACTCGACACACGAGGGCGAAATGGAAGAATAGAAAATTGAAATTGATAGGCACTTTTAGAAAATAAAATCTCTAATTTGCTAACAATCATTTCCTTAAGTTCATGCTCAGAACACCTCTTTCCTAGCCTAAAATTCATTTGTTCGATATGGATTATCCAGCGTGTTGGACTTTGTTTTTTGAACCTCACGCTAATTCCAGAATATAATTTGAGCGTTGAAATGGCCTGTTGCATTTCCAAAATTTCGGTCTGACTGAATGGCTTTGCTGTTTTCATCTGTTCTATCTTTTGTGCAAAGATGAATCTTAGGAATGACAGTTTATGTCAGTTCTCGTCTATACCTGAACAATAGTGTTTCAACATCTAATGCCATGTTTTTTCAAACCAGCCATTGGGTTGTCAATATGGTTGGTCATTTTGGCTCTATTTTTCTATCAAAAAAACGTACGATTTATAGTTTTTTGGCAACAAAAACTATTGACAGAAGCCTGCAAAAAATATAAACGCTTTTGTTTTTTGGTAGAGTCAATTATTTTCCTGAATTTTACCTTTCTTAATCTTTTAGAAGCCCTTTATGAAAACATCGGTCATTTTATTTCTCAGCCTATGCTGTTCTATTCCTTCTGTTTTTGCTCAAATTCACGATACAAATTCAAAATTCTCGATTGGAATCACGCTGAATCAGGCTCACCTAGACAAAGCCGAAGACATGACTCAATTGGTTGCCACACCTAACTATATCTATCGAGCTGGCAAATCGTCGGTCAATTTGGTTGGTCCTGGTCTAAAACTTCAATACGAGCTAAAAAAATGGCTAAGTTTGGGCGCCGAGTTTTCGATGTTTCGTCGCCACAATGAAGAAAGCCAAGGCCTCACTCGTTTATACACCCAAGACATCAAAATAAACCTTTTTGGTGCTTATACCAAAGTCTATCCTTTGCGATTTAAGGACAGCCAAGAGGATAAAAAACTTCAATTCTACATTCCTTTACGCCTTTATTCATCAACTCAGAACGTAACGTTGGAATATAATGATCAAAAAAACGTAGGTCAAGACGACCCGTATACCACATGGACAAGTGAAGAAAGCGGTTTTTCGTATAGTATTCTTGGTGTTGGAATGGAGTTTTATATTGGAAAACATCTGATTATAAACACCGAATTTTCTGAAGATTTTGAGTTTGCTGATACGCGCCGCTACAGCCTAGGTCTGTTTTACCGACTATAATTTACCCGCTTGATTAAAAACATTAGAACAGATTCCACGTCCTCTTTTCTAGACATCGTCTATGAGGACAAAGCGTTTATTTTGATAAACAAACCTTCCGGACTCATTACCGATTCTAATCGTTTTGAGAGTGCTTTAGAAGATCAAGTTAGAACTTATTTGCTGTTGCAAAACAAAAAATTTTCAGCTCCGGTTCATCGGCTCGATCGACTAACATCTGGCTTGGTGCTGTTTGCCAAAAAAAAATCTACTTTGGTCTTTTTTAATCAGCAATTTGAAGCTCGACAGGTTCAGAAAACGTATTTGGCTGTTTGCGAGCAGCAAAAAAAATTAGCCAAAAGCGGTAGTTTAGATCAGTTTTTATACAAAGATCAAAAAGCCAAATGCGCTATTATTCAACCTGAAAAAACAAAACTGAACAAAGCCTGTAGCTTACAATTTAACGTCATTGCCCAAAAAGCAGGTTTCGACCTCATTCAAATTAAACCAAAAACAGGACGTTTTCACCAAATTAGAGCCCAACTTGCCTCTCAAGGCAGACCCATTGTTGGCGATGTGTTATATGGTTCCGAAGTCAAAACTGACGGAAAAAGCATTGCGCTTCAAGCCCAATCACTTTGTTTCAAAACAAATAAAAAGGAAACAAAAAACCAATGTTTCCACATTGATTTGCCTGATTCTTTTCCTTGGAATTTTTTTTAATCATTTCAAATAGCTTTTTCATAAAACTCTGAAAAATATCTACATTCGTTGATTTGCTTTCAGGTAGTTCACTAATTCATAAACTAATGAAACAGGGTTTTGTTGATGAAAAGGTAAGTTCGATTCATTGCATCCGCACAGGCGATACCGAAAACACGGCACACACAGCCCAAGCATGAATACTGTGCTGACTAAGCCCTTCTTCTTCTATGGGGGAAATCGACTAATTGCTTTACCTTTCTAAAATTTGATTTTACCTTGTTTTTTTTGCTTAAATTTGTACAACAAGAATTGTATGAAGGGAGACTATCACGTATAGTTCTGCGAGAGGCTTAGAGTACCCCCCTTTGCCTACTCGATTACCAACCGTTGCCAGCAATGGAAGAAAACTTTAAACAAAAAAATAAAAATGAAGAAACTATTACTACTATTATCATTAGTTATTACTCTAATTCTATTAACCTCTTGTGGAGGAAATGACAGAAAGAACCCACCTAATAATGATACAACAAAAAACAGAGCTTTTATAGAACTTATTGATTATAACTTTAAGAGCAATCAAAGTCCAACAGTATTAGAAATTAATGCTAAAACTAATTTTCCTGAAAACACAAAGGTTAAAATAAATTTATTTGGTTTTGTGACATCAACTAAAAAAGAAGAAGCACTTGATACTTATGGTAAGACCGTAGTTAAGAATGGCATGTTGAATATATCCTTAAAACCTTGGAATATTCCTCAAAAAATTGAATTTGTCATAGATCAAGAGGAACAACCTTCAGATGTGAAAAATATTTTCGGAAATAATGGAGAAAATATTTTAATTGACAAAAAGAATCAGCATAGTATTTCTCCATCTATATCATTATTTATAGAGAGGGTAAATATTAATACAGAATTAATTACAAAATTAAAAACGAATAAAATCCCTAAATTAAAATTCTTTAAACCTAAAGATTTCAAAGACCCGTCAGAAAAAACACTTGCAAATTTTATATATTATTTTAGTAAAAAAGATTGGAGAAAAATGGTTAAGTACACGCAAACTTCTCAAAAAGAAACAAGTAAATCGCTTAATAATATGTTTTCAAGTATCAAAAGCATTAAAGGTTTTGAAATAATTGAGAGAATTAATAAAAACCAAAATTTTAAAATTATCAAATATAAATTATTTGTAGAAACTGGCATAGAACATAGAGGAATACAGCAAAGGATAATTACAGCAAACGTCATTAAAGAAAATGGTCGTTGGGGAGTTAATGCGACATCTGCAATGGGAGGATTATATAAAAATTAGAACACAACCACAGCAGGCAACAACTAAGCATCCGCACAGGCGATACCTGTTCCGATTGTTATCGGAATAGCCCAAGCATGAATACTATATTGACTAAGCCACTCCCCCTTCTATGGAGAAATCGACTAATTGTTTTCTTTTTAGCCTTTTGGGATGAAATTGTAGCACAATCGTGAAAAGCTCCTGAGGCACGAGGCTTAGTTCAGCACCGTATAAACTTTATTGCTAGTTTTAGCTCACTTGGGAAATTCCTTCACAATTTCGCCGTTCGTGTTTTATTTAGTGAATTTACTATTTAAGCAACGCAACAAAGCTCATACAACAACGCTGGCAGTAATACGAGAAAAATCGTATTTCAATTAAACATTTAGTTAAAAAATTGTATTTTTGAATAAATATCAGAATTATGGATTTACAAACTAGAAAACTTAATTTAATAACTTATTTGGCTCAAATTAAGGATGAACTATTTTTTAACAAATTGGAAAACTTTATATTAAACAAAGAGGTTGAACATAATCCTGAAATAAAACCATTCACAGTTGAGGAATTGATAAATAGAATTGAGTTATCTGAATTAGATTTTAAAAACGGAAAATTTAAGACTCAAGAAGAGTTGGAAAAAATATCTGCAAATTGGTAAGAATGAAAATAGTATGGACTGATTTTGCTATCATAAATTTAAAAGACATTTTTGATTATTATTCAATTAAAGCAAATAAAAAAGTTGCTCATAAAATTAGAAAACAAATTTTAAACTCTTCGAAACAACTAATTGAAAATCCTAATTCTGGACCAATAGAACCAAATCTACCAATACTAAATAAAAAACACAGATATTTAGTGAGTGGAAATTATAATTGAAAAATAGTCAACGTAAGGATTAGGAATTAGGCTGTTTACAGAAGAAAATATGAAAGAAAAATTTGATTAAAACCATCTTTATTTGTACTCAAAGAAAGAGGTTTTGGTTTCAAAAAAACAAGATCAAAATTATAAGCCTAAAAAGTTCTCGCAAGGTTCTGAAAAATACATATATTTGCCGCCATAATTGTTGAACTGTTTAACAGACAGAAAAATTTATTGAATGAATCTTACACTCGAACACATTGATGAGCTAAACGCTCTTTTGAAAGTTGACGTTAAGTCGGAAGACTACAAAGAAGCTGTTGAAAAACAACTTAAAACCGTTGCTAAACAAGCTAATATTCCAGGATTTAGAGCTGGAAAAGTACCAAAAAGCGTGATTCAAAAACGTTTTGGAGCTTCGGTAAAAGCCGAAAAAGTAAATGAGTTAGTTTCAGAGCAAATCGGATCGTATCTAAGTGAAAATAAAGTAAATTATTTGGCTGGGCCACTCCCAAAAATGCCAAGTGATGACTGGATTGTAAATGATGAGTTTACCTTTGAATATGAATTAGGTTTAAGTCCTGAGTTCAAATTATCAATGTCTAAACGCAACAAATTAGCGTATTACAACATCAAAGCTGGCGAAGACCAAATTGACAAATATGCCAAAGACATGGCAAATCGTTATGGTAAAATGGAAGCTCCAGAAGCTGTAAAAGAGGGTGATAGTGTTACCGGAGTGTGGCAACAATGCGACAAAAAAGGCGAGCTGATAGAAGGTGGATTAGAAGTTGAAGCTAATCTTGACACCAACAAAGTAGCCGACAAAAAAGCAAAAAAAGAACTTATTGACAGCGGCATAGATACTCGATTGGTGCTGGATATGAACACCTTATTTGAAGATGTTGCTGATGCTCAAGCATTTTTGAAAATAGATGAAGTTACATGGGAAAACCTTGACAGTAAGCACTTTTCATGCACAATAGATCACATTTCGAGGCTGACTCCAGCTGATTTTAATGAAGAGCTTTTTGAAAAATTATATCCAGAAGGAGACATCAAAACCGAAGCTGATTTTAGAGCGCGCATCAAAACCGAAGCTGAGGCAGCTTATGTTGCTGATGCTGATCAGTATTTTTTCAACACTGCGGTTGATTATATTTTAGAAAAAGCCGATATCGAATTGCCAGAGACTTTTCTTAAAAAATGGATTAAAGCCAATAATAAAGAAGAACTCACGGAAGAGCAAATCGAGCAAGATTTTGATAAAGAAAAAGTAGCGATTCAGTGGCAAATCATTGAAGCTAAAATTGCGCAAGACAATGACATCAAAATCGAAATGAACGAAGTCGAAGATCAAGCCAGACTGTATGTACGTCAGCAAATGATGCAATACGGCCAAGGAAACATCGAAGATGAAATGTTGAATGGTATTGTGAAAAACGTTTTGGACAACGACCAAGAAAGAGAACGTATTTCAAAGCAAGTGTTCCATACTAAACTAACCACTTTTTTCAAAGAAACGTTTAAGTTGGATGAAAAAGATGTAACGGTAGACGAGTTTATTGAGCTTGTAAATCCAAAGAAATAATAGGCCAAAGCTTATTAAATTGTATATAAAAGCGTGTTTGAACTTGATTCGGACACGCTTTTTTTTTGATAAACTTTGATGCAAGAAACATGAGGCGCACAAAAAAAAGCCTAGCAAATGTTCCTGACCTATATTAATTCAACACAGCAATTCTTCTCTAGAAAAAAATCCGTAAATTCGTCGGCTTAAAGCACTAAACAAGAATTAAACTTATGTTCCCGAAAGACGAATTTAAAAAATACGCCACAAAACACTTAGGCATCAGTAGCCAAACGATGCACGATTACCAATCGGCGATACAGAGCAGCTATATTTCTCCAACCATTATCGAAGAACGCCAGATGAACGTGGCTTCTATGGATGTGTTTTCGAGATTGATGATGGACAGAATCATCTTTTTGGGCACAGGAATAAACGATTATGTGTCGAATATTGTGATGGGGCAATTGTTGTTTTTAGAATCTGCAGATCCTAAAAAAGACATCCAAATCTACATCAACAGTCCGGGTGGATCAGTCTATGCAGGCTTGGCTATTTATGACACCATGCAATACATACAACCCGAAGTATCAACAATTTGCACCGGAATGGCAGCGTCGATGGGTGCCGTATTGATGTGCGCAGGACAGCCCGGAAAACGCTTAGCTTTGCAACATTCGCGAGTGATGATCCACCAACCCTTAGGCGGTGCACAAGGACAAGCTTCCGACATCGAAATTACCCATCGGGAAATTCAAAAACTCAAAAAAGAGCTATACACCATCATCTCTACGCACTCTTCGCAACCTTTTGAAAAAGTTTCGGAAGATTCGGATAGAGATTATTGGATGATTGCCGAAGAAGCAAAAGCTTACGGCATGGTAGACAAGGTGTTGAAACGAGAAAATCATAAATAAATATATGGCTAAAGATACATGTTCGTTTTGCGGGTCGTCGCGAGATGATGTTGATATTTTAATATCTGGCGTAGAAGGTAAAATTTGTGAAATGTGCGTCATGCGTTCGCATGAATTGCTTTTGAATGAAGAACTTATCCCCTCGCCGTCTACCAAAGGAAGTGGCGAAGTAGAGGTTGCGGACTTAAATTTACTAGCACCTATTGAACTAAAAACGCATCTAGATCAATACGTTATTGGTCAGGAAGATGCCAAAAAATACCTTTGTGTAGCCGTTTATAATCATTATAAAAGATTAAAAAACAAGGCGATAGACGACACAGAAGTAGAGATTGAAAAATCGAATATGCTTTTGGTGGGCCGCACAGGAACTGGAAAAACCCTGTTGGCCAAAACCATAGCTCGTGTTCTCGATGTGCCCTTTACTATTGTGGACGCTACCGTGTTTACACAAGCTGGCTATGTTGGCGAAGATGTAGAAAGTCTTCTCAGTCGTTTGCTTCAAACCTGCGATTATAATGTCCAAAAAGCCGAACAAGGCATTGTTTTTATAGATGAACTTGATAAAATAGCCCGAAAAGGCAGTAATCCATCCATCACTCGCGATGTATCTGGCGAAGGCGTTCAGCAATCTTTACTCAAAATAGTTGAAGGTTCTATTGTGAGCGTACCGCCTCAGGGTGGCCGTAAGCATCCTGATCAAGAATACATTAAAGTTGATACTAAAAATATTTTATTTATTTGTGGAGGTGCTTTTGAAGGCATTGAGCCGATGATTCGCTCACGGATGAAAAAGCAAAATATTGGGTTTTCGACAACAGCAAAACAACATCTTGACGACGACAGCGTGTTAAAATACGTTGGTCCGCAAGACATTAAACGCTTCGGTATTTTACCCGAACTCGTTGGTCGTCTACCTGTAGTTTCTTATCTCGAACCACTTAATAAAGAAGCACTTAAAGCAATTCTGACCGAGCCAAAAAACAGTATCATCAAGCAATATAAAGCCCTTTTTGCCATAGACGAAAAGCAGATTGATTTTACTGAAGAGGCTATCAATTTTATTGTCGACAAAGCCGTCGAATATCAATTGGGTGCCAGAGGTTTGCGTAGTATTTGCGAAGATATAATGATTGATTTGATGTATGACGCACCAAAAATGAAAGCCAAATCTATTACAATCGATCGTGCGTATGCCGAAACCAAATTAGACAAACTCGATGCCGCTCAGCTGTAAATTGACCTAAAAAAAGGCTATGTCCCAACGGTATTTTATACACTATTCCTACAAAGGAACTCGATATCATGGCTCGCAGAGCCAGCCCAAAGTGGCTACCGTTCAGGATGTTTTAGAAGATTGTTTGACTAAATTTTGTCGAGAACCCCTCAAAATCACGGCAGCGGGAAGAACCGATGCCGGCGTACATGCCAAAGCCATGTGGGCGCATGTTGATTTTAAGAATTTTCGGCCAGATGCCAATGCCGTATATCGCCTCAATCGATTTTTGCCCATCGATATTGCCTTGCATTCCATAACCAAAGTAAGACCAGAAGCACACGCCAGATTTGATGCCAAAAGCAGATCATATACCTACAAAATTGTACAAGAAAAAGCTGTTTTTCATTACGATTTTGCTCATCTCGAAAGAGAACCGCTGGATGTAGAGTTGATGAATCAGGCCTGCGAATTACTGTTTGAATACCACGACTTCGAGTGTTTTTCAAAAGTTCATACCGATGTTAATACCTTCAATTGCAAAATAATGAAAGCCATTTGGGTTCAAAACGAAGATCATTTGCTGTTTACAATACAAGCCGATCGGTTTTTGAGAAATATGGTTCGGGCCATTGTCGGAACCTTAATTCGGGTCGGGAAACATCAGACCAATTTAAAGCAATTTCGACAAATTATAGAATCTAAAAATCGAAGTTTGGCTGGAGAATCTGTGCCAGCAAAAGCTTTGATATTAACCAAAGTTGAATACCCTAAAGATTTGTTTATCAATGACTAAAAAGAAAAAAGCCATATTCAGATTCGATTTTCTTAGACGACTAATGGTCTACGTAAAACCACACAGAACTATGTTTTTTTTCTGTCTGTTTTTCACACTATCCTTAGGACTCCTGAGTGTCGGTAGGAGCTATTTTATTAAATTTAGTTTAGATGAATTTGTTGATGTTCCGAACCTAGCTGGCCTTTGGCAATACGCCCTCATTATGTTGGGCATGTTGATGGTCGAAGCCCTGTTTCAATTTCTATTTAGCTATTATTCAGGACATTTAGGTCAATCCATCATTCTGGCTATTCGGAAAGAAGTGTTTTCAAAATTACTGCATTTTAAAGTCTCATATTTTGATAAAACACCTGTTGGCACACTCGTAACACGTGTTGTTTCAGACATCGAAGCCATCTCGACCATTTTTTCCCAAGGCATTCTAACCCTTTTGGGTGATGTGTTTAAAATTCTCTTTATTTTAGTGCTGATGTTCTACATCAATATCAAAATATCTTTGATGATTATTCTCATTTTTCCTTTACTGATGCTCGCCACACGCTGGTTTCAGAAGTATATGAAAAAAAGTTTCGACGACGAACGCTCCGCCATTGGCGCGCTAAACACCTTTGTTCAGGAACACATTCAGGGCATGAGTATCGTACAGATTTTCAATAGAGAACATCAAGAATTTAACTTATTCAAAACCATAAATGCCAAACATCGAGACGCCACCGTACGGTCTATTTTTTATTTCTCGATATTTCTTCCCATTATTGAAATCTTTTCGGCACTTGCCATCGGTATTTTGGTTTGGCAAGGCGGAAGCATGATGCTGGTAGACCCTGAATTTAAAATCGGAAGTATTGTTCTTTACATCCTGTTAATCAACATGTTGTTTCGCCCCGTGCGGCAACTTGCCGATCGGATAAACAGCATCCAGCGTGGCTTGGTGGCTTCCGAACGGGTGTTTGGTGTATTAGACAACCATGAGGCTCAAGATTTTGACTCCAATCAGACCTTAGAAGACCTGAGTTTGGCTGGAGACATCAATTTTCAAAACGTTGATTTTGAATACAAAACAGGCGAACGTGTACTCAAGAACTTGAGTTTTAGCATCAAAGCCAATGAAAACATTGCGATTGTTGGCGCAACAGGCGCAGGTAAAAGCACGATAATCAGTATTTTAAATCGATTTTATGATATTTCAAATGGTACTATCCAAATCAACGATCAAGATATTTTTACACTGCCAAAACCAGCTCTAAGAAGAAAAATAGCCACCGTCCAACAAGATGTTTTTTTATTTTCGGGGAGTATTCTCGACAATTTAAAAATGGCAAATGATTTTGATGACGAGCATATTTTTGACGCCGCCAAAGCCATCGGTATTTATGATTATTTTGAACGACTTCCCAAAGGGTTCAACTTTGAAGTTAGAGAACGTGGTGGTAGTTTGTCTACAGGACAGAGGCAGTTAATTGCCTTCTTACAAGCCTATTTATTGAATCCTGATATTTTAATTTTGGATGAAGCCACAGCCTCAATCGACAGTATTACAGAACAATACATCCAAAAAGCATTCGATAAATTATCAGAAAACCGAACAACCATTGTCATTGCTCACCGTTTGAGCACCATCAAAAATGCCGATCGTATTTTAGTGCTCGATCAAGGTCTTTTGGTAGAAGAAGGTAGCCATGATACCTTAATGGAAAATAAAGGTTTGTATTCTAAACTACACGATTTACAATTTGAGTAGAGCGCCGAGAGCCTGTTGATAATCCATTGATTTCTTATGTAAAATTTTGATTTTTAAACCTCTTTTTCGGACTTAAAATTTAAACATAAGACTCTATTCCCTGCTGATTCAAACGGCAAGACCACCATTCTTTTTCAATGTTTGCCCCTACGGATTCATAAAACTCAACAGCTGGTGTATTCCAATCCAACACTTGCCAATCAACACGTTTCAATCCTTGATCCTTAGCTAATTTCAATACACGATCGAGCAAACGTTTACCATAGCCTTTTCCCCTATAATCTTGATGCACAATTAAATCTTCGAGGTGTAAGCAAAGTCCTTTCCAAGTTGAATATTTGTAATAAACTAAAGCCATCCCGCGAATATCGCCTTGAACATCTGCAACAAAAGCTTTGTATTTTGGACTTGCACCAAAACCATCTTCAAGCAACTGGCTTTCTGTTAGTTCCACCTCGTTTCCTGCACGCTCAAAAACAGCTAATAGCTTGATTAGTTTATAAATTTCTGATATGTCTTTTGGTTGAGCTTCTCTTATTTTCATTTTTCTTTGGTCATTTATTCCAAACAAATATACTCTTTTTTGAACCCTAAACCTTCTGTTTATAAGCTAAGCTGTGCTTTATAAATCCCATTCTTACCCGAACTAAAATAGGCCACTAAACAAGCTAAAACAAGATAAGCCAAAGCTTCTACTCCAAATAATTCGAGCCCCATAAGCATGCAGGCAAAAGGTGTTTTGGCGGCACCCGCAAAGACAGCTACAAAACCTGTTGCGGCGAGCAAAGCTAAGGGCAAAGGCACAATAAAAATAAGCGCATTTCCTAAACAAGCTCCGATAAAAAACAAGGGCGTAACCTCGCCGCCTTTGAAACCTGCGCCCAAAGTGAGGGCAGTTAAAGCTATTTTGAGGGCAAAATCATAACTTGGTAAAGGGCTTTGAAAAGATGTTGAAATGGTGTTTAGGCCTAAACCCATAAATTTTTCTCCACCTAGAAAATAAAATATACTGGCTAATAGTAAGCCTCCAAAAACAAGTCGTAAAGGTGGATAAGATAAGAATGCTTTAAATTGTTTTGAACAAAAATCGACAGAACAGGTAAATAATCTCGAAGCTTGTCCGAAACATAAACCTGCGAAGATGATCCAAAATCCAGTAGATATTGTGAGCTCTGGAATAAAATCAACAACATATTTGCTGTGACTTGCGCCCCAAAGTAAACAAGCGTAAT
This sequence comes from Flavobacteriales bacterium, assembly GCA_049609625.1. Lineage (GTDB taxonomy): Bacteria > Bacteroidota > Bacteroidia > Flavobacteriales > CAJXXR01 > JBMYYR01. The sequence continues at coordinate 13,952 of JBMYYR010000019.1, forward strand.
CCGCTAAAAAACTGGTGATTAAAACAGGAAGTACAAAACGATAGTTCCAAGATTTAATTTTACTAAACTCAAAACAAAATAATGCGCCAGCTAAAGGCGTTCCGAAGACGGATGAAAATCCAGCAGCGACTCCAAGATGCAGTAATAATCTTCGGTCGATATTGAAATGTTTTATGGGTTTCAGGAACACATCGGCAAGAGCCGCACTCATTTGCACAGCCGAACCTTCTCGGCCTGCTGAGCCACCAAAAAAATGTGTCAGTAAAGTCCCTACAAAAACCAAAGGCGCCATAACTAATGGCACCTTCTTTTTCGGTTTATGATAGGCTTGGATAACTAAATTATTGCCCTTTTCGGCTTCTTTTCCGAAATGCAAATACAGCCAGCCACTCACAAAACCAGCTATCGGCAAAAGCCAAACTACCCAAAGGTTTTCAGTCCTGAATTCAGCAGCCTGCTCTAAACCTAAAAGCAAAAAAGCAGAGGCCGAGCCTGCCATCGCCGCGATAGCTAAACAAAGTAAAGCGAGCATTCCCAATCGTTTAAATTGGAAGGCTATGTTGACCTTATTTTCGACTTTAGAGACTACCTGTTCTGCCACCGTCTACGGGTAAATTGACTCCAGAAATATAGGAAGCTGATTTGGAACAAAGAAAAGCGACTGCATTTGCAATCTCCTGAGCTTCAGCAAATCGCGCCATGGGGATGATCGATTTCATGGCTTCGCCAACGCTAGTTTTGTCGCTGTTGGTTTTGCCAGCTTTAGTTTCGATGATGCTATTCAATCGTGCCGTATTGGTTGCTCCTGGTAACACATTATTGACTGTAATATTGAATTTTCCCAGCTCGTTTGCCAGCGTTTTACTCCAATTAGCAACCGCCCCTCGAATGGTATTCGACACACCCAAACCTTTTAAAGGAATCTTAACCGAAGTCGAAATAATGTTAACAATTCGCCCAAATCCATTTGCTTTCATGGAAGCAGAAAATACTTGTGCCAAATGCTGATTACAGATCAAATGCATATTGAACGCCAATAAAAATTCGCTCACATCGGCAGCAATAGCTTCGCCGCCTTTTGGGCCACCAGTGTTGTTTACCAAAATATCAACCTCATGTGTTTCAGCGTATTGTTCAGCTTTTTGGCGCAAAACATCGGGCTGACTAAAATCGGCAACAATATAATCGTGGCTTTGGTTTTGAGCTGTTGAAAGCGTCAAAACAGCTTCTTTTAGGCTGGTTTCGTTTCTGGCTATCAAACAAAGTTGAGCGCCCATTGAAGCTAATTCTTGTGCTGTGGCTAAGCCAATACCTTGTGTTGCGCCACAAACGACGGCTCGTTTTCCTGATAAATCTAAATTCATTTTTTTATGTTTTTAATGCTGAATAATAAAAGGTTTCGACATCGTTTTTCCTTTTTTGGCATGGATGACGAACAAATAATGTCCTGTTGGTAGATGGTCTACAGAAATGCTTTGCTTGAGTTTTGAAGGTTTCAATTTTGCCATACACTCGCCTTTGTCATTGCAAATACTTACGGATTTGATGTGTTCTGTGGGACCAAAATAGGACAAGATTGCCGAAGACGGATTTGGAGCAATTGCCCACTGTTCCGTTTTATCAAAGACTTCCGTTTCTAAAGGCCAAAGGTCAATCGCCAAGGTATAATCTCCTGCTTTTAAGTTATTGGCTTTGATTCTTCCGACGGTATTTAATGTGTTTGAACCTGTGTTATTTTCTTGATTTTCATAAGGTTGCCAAGAATCTTGTCCGTCAGCTCGATACATCAAAACCAACTGTGTTTCATCTAAACCGCTTGCGCCAAGATGTTGCATCAAACCAAAATCTTTGATGTCGGGCAAATTGCCTTTGTACTTAAATTCGAGCGAAGCTTGCAAATTTCCGATCTTAGAACTTTCAATATTCCAATACCGATCTGGCGATAAAATATACCGATCAGAATTATAAGCTCCATCAGGCGCAAGCCAATATTGTTGAGCAAAAAACAAGGCTGAATCTTGAATAGATTCGACATTCAGTATAAGATCTATGGCATTGAAAAATTGATTTCCGCTGGCCGTTATCATCTGTTTTTCGTGATATGCAGCTAAGCTAATCCGGTCGTCGTCATTTAACACAACAAGTGTAGGTTGAAATGGTATATTATTGATTTCCAAATTCATATATTCTCCTGAACACACAATAGTTTGATGATGTTCATTCAAATTTTCATCATAAAAAGAAATCGTAAGCGGTACTTCTGTATAGTAATTGTCAGCTTCTTTTAGGTTTTGATGAAGCTCAATATTTGCAATATAACCAGCCGTATTTGAATACACATTCAGTACACGTAAATCAAAAGCAGACCAGCCTTTCTGAAAAATCCAATCGTCAAAAAAGGCCTCAGCGGAAGCAAAACCTTGAGCAGAAAGGGTGTTTCGAAAGGTTTCGGAACTGATGTCTTGAAACGAATATTGAGTCAACAAGGCCTTGTGAGCCTCAAAAAATAGACTGTCGCCCATATAATTTCTTAAGCTATGAATAACATCCGCACCTTTGTTGTAGGTGTGCCTACCATAGGTTATATTTTGAGGCATATCAGCCAAAACAAAATAACCACCATCGCTAGTATGAGCGGTGTTTAGCATGTTGAGGTGATTATTTCTTACGGCTTCTAAATAGGTGTTTTCATCATACACTTCCTCCAAAAAATAGATGGAAAGATATTCTGCCCAGCCTTCGTTTATCCACATTTCTTCGGCTTGATGGCAGGTAATCAAATTTCCAAACCAATGGTGAGCCAACTCGTGCGCCATAATGGATTCGCCAGACAAGGTACCATCAATCAATCCGGTTGGATAAGCAATATTCCCAGGATGTTCCATGGCGCCGACAGGCGTGGCAACATAGCCTACTTTTTCCCATTTATATGGGCCAAATTTATCTTCAAAAGCATGAAAAGCAGCTTCTAAATGCTCAAAAGAATTGATAAGCTCCAAGGAATCACCAACTTTGCAAGCCAAAAGCACGGGAATTGTATCACCTGTGATGCTTACAAATTCATCCTGAATTTCGACATAAGGTGCGGCAGCTACCGAAGCTAAATACGTAGGAAATTCGGTTGTAGTTTTCCAACGCCGAACCAGTCGGTCGCTTGTGATGGTTTCACTTTGCAAAAGTCCATTGCCGTAACTGATATAATTTGGTGGTGTGTGGATGGTAAACTCAAAGCTGGAGCGCTCCACAAAATTATCGAAACAAGGAAACCAAGCTCGACCAAAATTGTGTGGTTCATACTGAAAAGCAACACCCAGATTATACCAATAGCCAGATTCGAAGTCGAAACCTCCAAAATTAGACCCATCGACCAACGGAACACCGTGATAAAACACACTTAATTCTGTAGCTTGACTCATGGAAATGGCTCCAGTTTGGACAGTTAATCTTTGATCTTGATGATTGAATGTCAGATGAGTGCCATCCATTTTAACCGAATCAACAGTTAGACCAAATAAATCGAAAGCAATGGCCGTTTGATTCATCATCAAAGCCTGAAAACGGATATCACAACGTGCTGAAATCTGTTGTGAGCTGGCTTGCATCAAATCTAAATCGATGTGATAATGTTGAATATCAAAGGTGTCGCTTCGGGAGTTATTGCCGACGTTTGCGGCATTGGCAGCAGCCGAAACAAAGCTATTCTTGGTTTCATTTTTATGATACTGACAGGTATTTTTCTGAGCCAAAACTAAGCTTGGTAAAGCAAAAATTAGTATAATTAATCCTCTCATAGTTCCGACCATTTAAAGGTTTTTGTTGTCAATCTATCGTTTTTAAGATAGGTTTTTGAGCGGGAAGTAATCGTAATTTTATTCAAATCTTTAATTTCCGATTTTAAAAGTTGACCTTCATTGTCCATCCCAGTAATATCACGACAATCGTCGTTCAAAAATTGACCTTCAGTTAGCTCTCCATAATAATAAGAAACCCCAGAAGGATTGGACGACATGGTAACAATCAGTTTGTTACCAACACGCTTAGCAACAAGTTCACTTTTCTTAACCAGCTCATTACCATTGGTTTTCCATTCTTTTAAACCAACGCCAGGGTAGCCATTATGAAAAGCCGTTTTGCTCAAAGGCGTGCCATCTTCATAATATTTCTCTTGCTTTCCGTGCAAAATATCATCTTTATAGGTATTCAATCGGTGGATTTGTTTCCCGTCCTTAAAAAACCATAAAGCCTCGCCGTTTTTCTTTCCGTTGCTATACTGAATCTGAGCTCTACGCTTTCCATCATTATAATTATCAACCGATTCGCCGTGCAACATCCCATCTTTATAGCGTTGCTCGTTCATTACCACACCTTTTTGATTTTTGGCAACATGCAAACCTTGTTTTTTGCCAGCAACAACCTTGTTGACGGTTTCTTTTTCGACTTCTTTTTTGGTTTCTTTGGCGTCTTCGCAAGCCAAAAGCAAGGTGCTAGCGAGTAGGATATGGATTAATTTCATAGGTTTTTTTTGGAATTAAGGTAAAAATTCAAGGTTTTGGAAATAAGCTACAGAATCGCAATTTTGGACAACAAAACGCCCTGTTTTTGATCGGAACTCAAATTCTAAATCGTATAATTTACAAGGTTTTGCCTCTCGGTCTTTGAGCTGAGCATCAAAAAAATCGGAACTTAAACCTTCCGAAATCATTTGTTTACTCAACCCAGACGTATTCATCAAAGCAACGACTTCGGGGCTATAATTCAATTCTTTTTTCGAGAGGTCATTTAAAATTCTCGATGATGGTAAATAGGTGCTTTTGATGTCTTTTTTATCCCAAAAAAACTGGATGACAAGAATGCCCAAAAACACACCAATACCATAATACATCAATTTTTTCCAAAAGGTCATAAGCTAATATTTAGGGAAGAATACATTTAGATTAACAAAAGGAAGTTGATAAGCTTCGGCAATAATTTTGTTGGTACATTTGCCATTATACATGTACAAACTGTCGCGAATATGCTGACTTGTACCCATATAAGCCACCATTCCGCCACTTTCTGACAAGTTCATCAACATAGGTGTAAAGATATTGCTGAGCGCATAAGAAGCTGTCCGCGCCACGGTTGACCCGATGTTTGGTACACAATAATGAATCACGCCGTGTTTAGTAAACGTTGGTTGATTTACCGTTGTTGGTTTCGATGTTTCTACGCATCCACCTCTGTCGATACTTACATCGAGAATCACCGCGCCTCGTTTCATGTTTTGAACCATAGCTTCGCTGATGAGCATCGGTGTGTTTTTCGATCGTGCTTTTATAGCGCCAATGGTAACGTCGGCATCTTGCAAAGCCTTTTCTAAAGCATTGGGTTTGATGAGAGAAGTATAAACACGCTCCTGAAAAAGATTTTGGAAACGGCGAAGGCGCTCAATATCGAAATCGAACACTTTTACAGACGCACCAAGACCTAAAGCGGTTCTGGTAGCGTATTCGGCAACGGTTCCCGAACCTAAAATAAGCACTTCGGTTGGTGGAACACCTGTAATGCCACCCAACATTTTTCCGATTCCTCCGCTGGCAGAACTCAAATAATAACCAGCAATTTGGATGATGGAACTTCCAGCAATTTCGCTCATCGAACGCACAACAGAATAGACGCCTGAACGTCCTTTCAGAATCTCAAAACCAAAAGCAGTAATTTGTTTTTGTTTCAAGGTTTTGTAAAACCAATCAACATCAGAACCTAAAGGAATGGAGGAAAACAAAATCTGTTTTCTGCCCATAAGTTGTAATTCAGCTTGGCTTGGCGGTTCAATTTTTAAGACAATCGGACATTGATAGATTTCTTTTTTATCGGTTCGGATTTCAGCTCCAGCTTCCGAAAAATCTTTATCGGAATAGCGCGCGCCCATTCCGGCGCCAGCTTCTATAACGACCTGATGTCCGTTTTTCACCAAAAGCTCAACACCATCAGGATGTAAAGCCAAACGGTGTTCGCAGTCCGATTGTTCTTTGGGAATCCCAATCCGAAGTTTCTTTTTGCTCGTGGCAACTTCCAACATTTCTTCCTGAGGAACAAACATGGAAGAAAAATCTACTTTTTGACTCATGTCTAGCGAATTTTCACAAAGGTATTAAATTTTACTTTGGGTTTCCATTATCTTAAATTTATCAACAGGGCAAACGCACATTTTTTCCATTTAATACTTTGGGCAGACCACCATTCTTATAGGCTACCTTGAGTTTTTTCGTAGATGCTTTGTTTTTCTATTTTTTCTTTATTCAATAACCGTATGCGTTTACTCTGTTTAAAGCTAAGGTTCTATCTTCGGTTTTTTTATCTTTGTTAAATTCGCACTAAGATGTCGTATTTGGGTTAAATAAAGTAAAATATGCTTTTGGTCGTTCATTTTTTAATACTTTTCAAGCATGTTTAAGAAATACGTTTTTTTATTAGGACTGGCGGCCTGCCTTTCAATCAGTCTTACGGCTCATGCACAACGCAATGACGCCAAACTTGCCAAACGCTACATGACCAATGCCGAGTATGACAAAGCGGCGGTGTTGTATGAAGAACTGTACAACAAATCTGGGCAAGCGTTTACTTATTATTACGCCCTTTTTGATTGTTATTTACTGTCGGATAAACACAAAAAAGCCGAAAAACTGATTAAAAAACAATCCAAACGCCACCGAGACTCACCAGAACCTCTGTTTGACAAAGCCCGTTTGTTGGCAGAGCAAGGCAAGACCGAAGAGGCGGAAAAGATGTATCAAAAATGTATTGACAACTCCTATCAAAATATACGATATTTGGCTTCGGTAGCTCGACGGTTTGAAGCCCAAGAGCAAATAGAATACGCTTTACAGCTTTACCAAAAGGCCGAAAATCATAAATCATCAATTCAAAATCGATTTAAAATAGCTGGATATTATGGTCGTTTGGGCAATATGGAAGGTATGACGGCGGTGTATTTGGATCTGATGGTTTATGCACCCAAGCGCGCCAATCAAGTCAAAAGCTTGATGCTCCGAAGTTATGGCGAAAACAAAGATAACTTACAGATTCTCAGAAGGCAACTTATTCAGAAACTCCAAAAACAAAAAGAAAATAGTTTAGTTTTAGACGAGCTTTTGGTGTGGCTCTATTGGCATCTAGAAAAACCAGAACAAGCTGTAAATCAAGAGTTTGCCATTGACAAAAAATATAAACTCAAAGGCAAGCGCTTTTTGAGTGTAGCTCAAATTTGTGCCGAAAATCAAGCTTTTGACTTAGGTTTGGAATTGCTAACTAAACTGATCAAACAAGGTAAAACCTCAGCATATTATCGTTTTGCACTCGAGCAAAGTTTAGAACTAAAAACCAAGCAATTAGAATCTTTTCCTGAGCAAAGTGAAGACCTAACAAGAGCATTAAAAGCAGATTTTGAACAGTATTTTTTAGCCTTTCCAAACTCAGCCGAAAACATCAAAAGCCAATACCTATACGCCAACTTTACGTCTAGATTTTTGGGAAATGATGCTGCCGCTATTTCCATTTTAGAACAGGCTTTGACCTTGCCAGCTAATAGCAAAGTGTTGGCTGAATGCAAATTACTACTTGGAGATATTTTATTGATAAACAACAGGTTGTGGGAATCTTTATTGTACTATAAGCAAGTTGATTTAGATTTTGAGCATAGTGTTTTTGGACACGAGGCACGCTACCGACGAGCAAAAGTATCGTTTTATCAAGGTGATTTTCAATGGGCAAAAGATCAGTTAGATATCCTAAAACAATCGACAAGCAAACTCATCGCCAACAACGCCATGGAATTATCCTTGTTGATACAAGAAAGTTTGAATTTGGACAGCACAACTTTAGCTTTGGAGCTCTACGCCCGAGCAGATTTATTGAGCCTTCAGAAACGCTATACCGAAGCCGATGATTTGCTCAACGGATTGATTAAACTCTCTTCAAATCAGATACTTATAGACGACGCTCTACTGCTAAAAGCCAAACTTGCCGAAGACAGCAAACAGTATAAAAAAGCTATTGATTGCCTTAGTCAGCTTTTAACTTTGGAAGACGATTTACTAAAAGACAATGCCTTGTTTCAGCTTGCCAACCTGTATGAACATCAATTAAAAAACTACGATAAAGCAAAACACTATTACCAACAGTTGTTGGTTGATTATCAGGATAGTTACTGGACAGCTCAGGCAAGAATTAATTTTAGAAAACTAAACAGCTCACCAAACACTGCGTTGTAATTTACACCATGATTAACACCTATTAGGCTATGAAACTAATCTATAATGTAACCGTAAATATATCTGATGAAAAGCATGAAGACTGGCTACATTGGATGCAAACAAAACACATTTCGGATGTGATGGAAACCGGCTTTTTTGAGGAATATCGGATGTGCAAAGTGCTGAGCGACGACCCCGAAGGGCAAACCTACTCCATTCAGTATGTTTGCACTGACCGAGCTAAACTAAACAACTACCTCCAACAGCATGCACCCAAGCTTCAAGAAGAACATAAATCCAACTTTGAAGGTCATTACGTGGCTTTCCGAACGCTATTAGAATGGATACATTAAACCAAAACTCAGTTATTGAAACCAAAGCGATAAGAAAACATTTTTTTCTTGGCAAGCAGAAATTAGAAGTCCTGAAAGGCATCGATTTACTGGTTCGGAAAGAGGAATATGTTGCTTTGATGGGGCCTTCGGGAAGTGGAAAATCTACGCTAATGAATGTGCTTGGCTGTCTGGATAGCCCGTCTTCTGGATCGTATTTTTTTAGCGGAAAAGATGTCAGCAAACTGAAAGACACGGCTTTAGCACAGATTAGAAATAGAGATATTGGCTTTGTTTTTCAGACCTTTAACCTCTTGCCTCGTCTAAGTTCTTTAGAAAACGTAGCTTTGCCTTTGGTTTATGCTGGCGTCAGCAAAAAAGAGCGCATTGAACGTGCCAAAGACGTGATGGAAAAGGTAGGTTTGGGCGATAGAACAGACCACAAACCAAATCAACTTTCTGGAGGTCAGCGGCAGCGCGTGGCGGTAGCCCGAGCCTTAATCAATAATCCGGCGATTATTCTTGCGGATGAACCTACAGGAAACCTCGACTCTAAAACGTCTCATGAAATTATGCGTTTGTTTCAGGACATCAACGAGGCAGGGAATACAATTGTGGTCGTAACGCATGAAGATGATATTGCAGCCCATACCAAACGTGTCATTCGTTTGAGAGATGGTTTTTTGGAATCAGATACGTTGAATCAAACTCGAATTTTACAATGAAAATTTACACAAAAACAGGCGACAAAGGCCAGACTGCACTCATAGGCGGCAAACGTGTATCAAAAGACGACGTTCGTATAGAAGCTTACGGCACAGTTGATGAACTGAATGCTTATATGGGATTATTAAGAGATTTAAGTCCTGACAATCAAGAAGTTGAATTACTCTCCATCATCCAAGATCGCTTATTTACATTGGGTGCACATTTGGCTAGTTTGGACGAAAAAGGCCGACGAAACGTTCCGCCCATTCATCATACTGACGTTGAACGGCTAGAGCAAGCTATCGACCACATTAGCGAAAATCTAGAACCATTACGGCATTTTGTTTTGCCAGGTGGCCACCCAAGTGTGTCGCATTGCCACATTGCTCGCTGTGTTTGCCGGCGTGCCGAGCGCGCTACAGTCCGTTTGGCAAACCAAGAAGAAGTGGATAAACTGCTAATTATGTACCTTAATCGGCTGTCGGATTATCTATTTGCCTTGTCGAGGTTGTGGACAAAAACCTTAAATGCTAAAGAACTTAAATGGATACCAAAAACATCATAAGACCATTGAGTTTAGTTCAAAACGGTATAGTCATTCTTTTTTTAAGCCTATTTTCGACGTCGGCACCAGCTCAGGTATTAGAGTATACAAAAGCCATCAAGGTTGAAAAAATGCCCAAATACTATCCTCTAAAGCAATTTGAAGCCGGAAAAGACCTCGAATCAGGCTATTCCTATTCGCTTTTTATGGCAGATGGTTTTGTGCGGGCTTTTTTGTTTGATCGGCAACTGAACTTGATTTCAAAAAAATCAGTTCATATAAAACCTGCAAAACTGAACAAAAACACAGTTATTTCATTGAATAATAAGATATTAACTATTGTATTTGATGGAAAGAGCAAGCTGGAGCGAGTGATTTTAGAGCTTAATTTTGAGCACGATAGCCATCAAATACTGTCTTTTGAAATTGACCTTGACGACCAGTTTAAGTTTTTAGGTCAATATTTGGCCAACAACTTACTGTATTTGCTTTTTATTGAAGAACGAACCTCTACACTCAATTTACTGAAATACAAATCTAACACCCTGATAGAGAGTATTGAATTTAACCTCGGCAATGAGCATTTTCCACATTTTATGGGCGATGGTTTGTATAATAATATTTGGTATAATCCGAAACCAAAGCATCAAAGCTCGAGGTTTCAAGCTTTGGAAAACCTCAACACCGAGGACGCTTTTTTTATCGAAGATCATAAGCTTTATCTGGTGGTCAATACCCATCAGGTAATTTGCATCGACACAAAAAAAACACAAGCAAAGCTCAGGTCATTCTATATCGATTTTGAGCGTCGGAATGACAAAAACAGAGCTGGCTTGTTTAAAACTCTGAGCGATAAAGACCCTCAAACCAGAGCGTATATATCAAAGGGTAAGTATTTTAGAATCAATGCTTTTAAGGAAGATATTTTAATTCAAGTATTTGATATAAAAAATGAAAAACTACTTTGGGAGCAGTTGATTGATGAAACTCAAATCAGGTTGATTTGCTCGAATAGCGAAAGTAGCTCTTGGTTAAATTGGATAAACGATGAAACGGGCGAACACAAACGCCGAGATTACTTATTGGGGCTGTCGAGGATGACCACAAAACTCACTTTGCGTGTGCAACAAATGGAGAAATATTGGACCATTGACTTTGCTGACGACGACAAAGGACTGAGTTATTTTAGAGAAATTGATTTGTTTAATACTTCATTTTTTGATCAAAAAAAGAACGAAGAAGAATACATTGAACCTTTTCCAGATCATTGTGCATCAGACGAATTTTACTTTCAGCTGAAATTAAACCTAAACACCTTTCATCCGATTGAAAACAAGACTGAAATTGAACGAGAAAGTGCCGCCGAACGGTTTTTTCAACACACAGAAGGAGAAGAGTTTAAGGCTATTTATCAGTCAGGAAAATCAGGCGTAAAGCAACGCTTTGACACCAAGCTTCGGGTTTTAGAACTGTATAATTAAAGACGAATGAAGACCTGTTTTGTTTTTCTTTTGATAACGGTGTCGGTCTGCCTTTCTGAGGCGCAGAACTGTACTAAAAAAATTCGAGCGCTAAGCGCCGAAGCTAAGGCTTTGATTTTGATTGGCGACTTAGAATCTGCCGAAACACTCTTGGCCAACGCAGCTGCCAAGGCCAAAAAATGCCCAGCTTATTATAATACCTTGGCTGTTTTGGCCTTACAACATCATCAATACGAGACGAGTCTTGATTATTACAAAAAATCATTTCAACTAAATGAAAATCAACATTTTGTAATTAAAAGATTGGCTCGATTATCTTTTCTTACTGGAAATTATGAGCAAGCCAAACGCTATGCCGAACGTCGTCAGCACCTTAAGTCTGGACTTAAAAACAGTAAGGATTTTGAGCAAAAAATAGACCTAGCTATCCACTACTCGATTCAAAACCACGAACCAAGACGAGCGCTATCCGATTCTATAAATTCAATTTATAATGAATATCTACCGAGCATCACGGTGGATGGTTCTCAGGTGATTTTTACACGAGCCTATCCAAATGCCTTAGGTCTGATGTCGGAGGATTTTTTTGTTTCAGAAAAAATTGATAATGAGCAATTTGGCAAAGCAAAACTATTAGGAAAACCATTTAATACTTCCGAAAACGAAGGCGCTATTTGCATCACCGCGGATGGGAAATCGATTTATTTTACGGCCTGTGGTCGCAGCAATGGCTTTGGGTCTTGCGATATTTATGAATCGCATTTAAAATCTGGACAATGGACCAGTCCAAAAAATCTGGGCGAATCTGTCAACTCGGGCTATTGGGAATCTCAACCTGCTATTTCTCCCGACGGCAAACGTTTGTTTTTTGTATCGAACAGACCTGGAGGCTTTGGGAAGCGAGACATTTGGTTTGTTGAAAAAGAAGCTGATGGAAACTGGTCTTCGCCTTATAATTGCGGAGAAAATATCAATACTAAACAGGACGAAATGTCGCCCTTTATGCATTGGGACAATCGTCATTTTTATTTTGCCACAAGAGGTCGATTTAGCTTAGGTGGATATGATTTGTATTTATCTGAAAATCAGATAGAAAAAAGTCGATTCTCTAAACCAAAGCACTTGCCTTTTCCGTTCAATTCGCCTTTTGACGACAACTCTTTGGTGGTTGAACACGACGGCAAAACAGCCTATTTTATTTCTGAACAAGTGCGAGACTCCAGTTTAAGCCACGATGTATTTTCCTGCTCATTGCCAAAAGAATTTCAGAGTAAAGAAGTCCAATTTTTGTCGGCAGACATCGTAGATGCTCATAACAAAAACATTGTGGAAAACGCCGATGTATTAATCAAAACGTTGGCAACAAACGAAACCGTATACGAAGGCATAGCCACCTATGGCCATTTTTATGCCTGCCTAGATCCAAATGAAGCTTACGCGGTATTTATTTCCAAACCAAAATATATGTACTATTCGGCATACGTGCCCAAACCCGAGAATCCTAAAAAGCTGTGGCAAGCCAAATTTGAGCTTCAAGCTTTGAACATCGGCGAGAAAATGCCTCTAAATGCCTTGTTTTTTGCTTTTGATTCTGATGAACTTCTTCCAAGTTCTCAGCCCGAACTTGAAGCCTTGATTGATTTATTAGAAACCAATCCGAACTTACAGATTAAGCTCATTGGCCACACCGACGATCTTGGCGAGGCTGATTATAACCTGAATTTATCGACAAAAAGAGCGCAAGCTATCAAAAATGCTTTGCTTAACTTTGGCGTGAATCCAGAACGCATTCTGACCGAAGGCAAAGGCGAAACCGCACCTTTGGTTGAGAACAAATCCGATGAAAATCGGGCAAAAAACCGACGAACCGAACTAAAAATAATAGCCTTATGATTTATGTAGAATGTCCTCGAGACGCCATGCAAGGCGTACACGAATTTATCCCAACAGAATTGAAAATCAAGTATTTAAACTCACTTCTGAAGGTCGGTTATGATATTTTAGATTTTGGATCTTTTGTTTCGCCAAAAGCTATTCCGCAACTTAGAGACACCGAAAACGTACTCGAAAAACTTGATTTAGAACAAAGTAATACAGAATTACTCGCCATAGTAGCCAATGTACGTGGCGCAAAAACAGCTTGCCAGTTCGATCAAATTCAACATCTTGGCTTTCCGCTTTCTGTCTCGGAAACCTTCCAACAACGAAACACCAAAAAAAGTATTGCTCAAGCCTTAGAAAGCATTGAAGAACTTCAAAACCTGACTAATAAACACAACAAAACAAGCCATATTTATCTGTCGATGGGATTCGGCAATCCGTATGGAGACGCTTTTCACCCAGATTTACTTGCCGAATTGAGTTTGAAACTTTGCGCACTAGGCATACGCTCCATCATACCATCCGACACGATTGGCGTGGCAAAAGCAGAACAAATCAAAACGCAATTTGAGTTTTTACATCAAGAATTTAATGACGTTACTTGGGGCGCGCATTTGCATTCGAGACCAGAACATAGCATAGAAAAAATTGATGCGGTGTTCAATAGTCCTTGCGGGCGTTTAGATTTTGCCATTCAAGGTTTTGGCGGTTGTCCTATGGCAAAAGATGACTTGGTTGGCAACATTGCAACAGAAAAAGTAATCTCTTACCTAAACTCAAAACAAATTGACAATCAACTGAATGCACTTTATTTTGAATCAGCTTATAATGTAGCTTCCGAAGTGTTTTTGACTTAAAAACACATTTAGTTATACCTCAATTTATCTGACAATGAAAATTCACTATTCAAAAAAACATCTCAAAAAACAATTAGTCTCCATTTACCTCTTTTTTGGACTTGCACTTACAATCTGTCTTTGCCTTTATTTTTTAGGATATGATGTCTTTAGCTCTGCTTATTTAGGACTTTGGATAGGTGCATTAGGCCCAGGAACAGCGGCCTTGTTTATGTATTTAGCATATTACAAAAACTATTTTTTGTCTATCGAAAATGGAAGTATTCAGAAAAATACGATGTTTTCTAAGCCCATAAAATTAGCTGATATTGAACATGTTAAGGTTTTTTCTGGAGATTATATTTTGAAAAACAAAACAAAAACCATCGACTTTGTCATTGACACCCAACTCATTGAAACGGAGTCTTTGGAAAAATTAAATATGGAGTTGAAAAAATTGACTATAAACTGGAATTAAATTAATTTATAGTTTTTTGATTTGTGAGTTCGATGTAATATTCTTTATTTAGAACCAAAATAGGCTTCGTGGCTTGTATGTGTAAATTTAGAATACTCATCCACATCTTTCAATATAGAACTCTTTTTTCACTACCTTTGGAACTCAATTTAAAAAAACAAAAAAACGTATGTTAGATCAACTCTTAAACTCTTTTAAAGGTCAAGCTCTAGAGACCATTACATCAAAACTTGGTTTAAACGAAAAAGAAGCCAACGATTCTGTTGATGTTGTTGGAGAAGAAATCCAATCTTCAGTTTCAAATCAATTAAGCTCAGGAAATATTGGCGGTTTGCTCAATATGTTTGATGATGCTGATGGCGATGGCATTCCAGATGTTTTGGAAGGAATTGGCGAAAATGTGATTTCTAGCCTGACGTCTAAACTTGGATTTTCGTCGGATAAATCCTCGTCGATTGCCAATATGATTATCCCAATGGCAATCAGCTTTTTTGGAGATAAAATGAAAGGAGAAGCTGCTTCCGATTCAAATGATTTTGATTTGGGCGGACTTATTACACAATTTGCTGGTGGCGGAAACTCTAAAGGCGCAGGAGACTTATTAGGTGGTCTTACAGATTCACTTGGTGGACTTTTCGGAAAATAAATCAGATCGATTTAAGAAATAGTTCGGTGGCTTTACAAGCTTCCAACATCACATCAGGAAGTTGAGTTTCTGTATAAGGCTCTCGGCTTCCGAATGTATGATTTGCATGCTCAATTTCTATAAATTGAGCATTTTTTTGCCAAGATTTTAGGTTTTTTGAATTCGAAATATCAACTGAACTATCTGCAGTTCCATGTAGAATCAACCACGGACAATCCACCGCTTTTGCCAAGCTTTCGAGATGAAATTGAGTCTTATGTTTCATAAAATCCTGATAAGCACTAAACTCATGTGGCATATCTTGATGGGTTCTGCCATTTTTTCGGAAATATACACCTGATGCTTTCCAATCATCAAAGGCCTCTCCTTTCGGAAATCGACTTTCAATATCAGAAATTGAAGCCCAAGACACAAGTGCATCGGCTTTAAAAGCTTTTGCAGAGATTAAAATGGTCGCTCCTCCTCTACTGTGTCCAAACAAAATATGTTTTTCTACATTTATATGCAGTGCGTTTAGTTTTTCATCCAAACTTAATCTAAAAGCAATCACATCCTCATACTCAAAACTATAACAGTTTTTAGAAAACGCCTCCAGATCAACAAAGTGGCTCAGATGCTCTACATTTGTTCCGTTGTGACTCAAGTTTAGCTTTGCAAAACCAAAATTTCTATCATAAAAATAGTCAGCCATTACATTCCATGCGCCCCAATCTTTATAGCCCATATACCCGTGAACAAAACAAATTAATGTGCCATTAAAATGCTCTGGGAGATACAAATCGTAATGTGCTGATTTGCCTTGCGCACCGCAATACATCTGATTTTTAAGCTTCATATTTTGGATTCAGTTTTATGTTGTTCTCAACATCTAATATTTTGATAGTGCAAATTATACATTTAAAATGATTATCTTGCGCAAAAACTCCAAGACATGAAAAACGTATACGATCCATCTGTAAATCAAGAGATTAAAGACAGAGTAAATGCTATTGACGCCAATACAACTCCACAATGGGGGAAAATGAATGCGGCACAAATGATTGCACATTGCAATGTAGCCTACGAAATGTGTTATGAAGATAATCACAAAAAACCGAATGGTTTCATGAAATTTATCATGAAAATAATGATAAAACCAATCGTTATTGGCGATAAACCATTCAAAAAAAACAGCCGGACTGCACCTCAATTTTTAGTTGAAGACGAACGTGTATTTGAAACTGAAAAATCAAGATTATTTGCTTATTTAGACAAAACAACCGAGCTTGGCGCTTCGCATTTCGAAGGCAAAGAATCACATTCATTTGGAGCATTAACAGCAGACGAATGGAATGTGATGTTCTACAAACACCTCAACCACCATTTAGAACAATTTGGTGTATAAATTTTAGTTTATGACGCTCCATTTCATTGATTGGACGATAATTATACTAATGCTTTCGCTTAGCATTGGCATCAGTCTCTATTATAAAAAACGAGCTCAACAAGGCATTGAAAACTTTGTTTTGGGTGGCAGGAAATTTCCTTGGTATTTGGCAGGAATTTCGATGGTTGCCACCACCTTTGCTGCCGATACGCCTTTGGTGGTTACCGAATTAGTGGCAGAAGGCGGTATTTCAGGAAACTGGATTTGGTGGGCGGCGCTGATTGGTGGTATGTTTACCACCTTCTTTTTTGCCTCACTTTGGCGAAAATCTGGCGTATTGACCGAAGTTGAATTTATAGAATTACGCTATGGAGGCAAACTTGCTTCTGGGCTAAGAGCTGTCAAATCAGTCTATTTAGGACTGATAATGAATGTCGCTATTATGGCTTGGGTCAACGCGGCGATGTTTACTATTCTTCAAGTCTTTTTTGGTTTCGAAACCACAACCTTGTGGTTTATTTTGTTTGGCTTAATGCTTTTTTCTGCGCTTTATTCCTCATTAGGTGGACTTTGGGGTGTTGCTGTTACCGATGCGGTTCAGTTTACGTTTGCCATTATTGCCAGCATCTTGTTAGCTTATTTTGTGATTGACAGTCCAGAAATTGGCTCTTTAACTCAGTTAAAATCAAAATTGCCCGAAGGAAGTTTAAATTTCTTTCCCAATATTAGTTCCGAATCTGTTTCATCTTCAAGTATTTACACCATTTCTATCGGCGCATTCATCGCTTTTGTTGGTGTGCAGTGGTGGAGCTCGTGGTATCCTGGTGCCGAACCTGGTGGCGGTGGCTATGTTGCTCAACGCATGATGAGTACAAGGTCTAAAAAAGACGCCATGCTTTCGGGTTTATTGTTCCAGGTGGCGCACTATGCTTTGCGTCCTTGGCCATGGATTTTAGTTGCTTTGTCTTGCTTTATTCTCTATCCCGAATTGATGGTAGAACAGCCCAAAACAGCTTACGTTCAGGCGATGGTAGACTATCTTCCAAAAGGTGTAAAAGGCATCTTACTTGCCTCATTTTTAGCGGCTTATCTATCAACTATTTCAACTCAACTCAACTGGGGCGCAAGTTATTTATCAAACGACCTCATCAAACGCTTCTTCAAACCCAAAGCCGATAGCAAAACCTTAGTGCGCTACACCCAATGGATGACGGTAGCTTTGGCGGTTTTTGCCTCTATTATTAGCCTGTATATCAACTCAATATCTTCAGTTTGGGTTTTTGTCATCGAATGCGGTGCCGGACTTGGTTTTATCTTGATTTTACGTTGGTATTGGTGGCGCGTTAATGCCCTTTCGGAAATTGTTGCCAGTATTGCTCCTTTTATCTTTTATGCCTTTTCGATTTATATCCTCGAACCGCATTACGGAGAAGCTTTTACTGAAGCCAAAGGCACATTTTTCTTTACCGTTTTCTCTACAGTAAGTGTTTCATTATTAGCGGTTTATTTCGGGAAATCTGAATCAGAAACGGTACTAAAAAACTTCTATACTAAAGTAAAACCACAAGGGTTTTGGAAACCTTTTACAGGGAACAAAAGTGATTTAAAAGACTTAAGGTATAATGCTTTAGCTTGGCTTTCAGGCGTTTGTTTCACCTATAGTATTTTGTTTTCGACAGGCTATTTGCTTTTTGCCGAATGGCAAGCCTTCTACATTTCAATTTCTGTGCTCGTTCTGTCTTTTTTAGTGTTGATATTTTCACTCAAACGCCTTTCGCTTTAATGCCTTATGGAATTTGCCGATTTGTATATTCCACTTCTGATTTTGGCTGGATTTTTAGCTGGATTCATCAATACCTTAGCCGGAAATGGCTCTGTATTTACCCTGAGTTTATTGCTTTTCTTGGGTTTGCCAGTACATGTAGCCAACGGAACAAATCGTTTGGGTGCTTTTTCTCAATCGCTCGTTAGTTTAGTTTTATTCAAAAAAAACACAGCGTTCAAACAGCTTGTAAAGCAAGAATATTGGATGCTCTACCCCACGGTAATCGGCTCATTGTTAGGCGCATACTCTTCATCTTTTGTTTCTGACAATTCATTTCGATGGATTATTGTCGTTTTGATGCTCGTGATGCTCGTTTTGGTTCTGACCAAGCCCAAAAGCTGGCTAAAAGAACAACAAGAACAACTGAACCGTAAAACAATTCCCCATATTGTTTTGCTATTTACCATCGCTTTTTATGCTGGTTTTATTCAAATGGGCATGGGTATCCTTTACCTTTCTAGCTTTGTTTTGGCCTTCAAATTCACGGTTTTACAGAGCAATATGCTCAAAATTTTATTGACCTTTTTCATGATCATTCCCGCGCTACTCATTTTCATTTATCAAGATCAAGTCCTGTGGCTCTATGGTATTTGCTTGGCTATTGGTCAAGGTTTTGGCGCGTGGATAGCCACAAAATTTGCTTTAGAAAACAAAAAAGCTAACCTTTGGGTGCGCTATGTTTTGGTTATAATGATTATCCTTTCTGTCATCAAATTGGTCTGGTTTAACGCTTAAAAAATATGCAATCCATTCATAAAGATTTAAAAAAAGAACTCGAGTTCGATCAGATTTTAGATTTGCTTTGCGAAAAATCTCAAAGTCCGAAAAACCAACAGTTTTTTAAATCCATACAAGCTTTTTCTTCCTTTTCGGCACTCAAAACCTCTTTCCAAACCCTTGAAAATTATGGATTTGCAAGAGAAGACAGTCGTTTTCCGAGTTTTCAATACCAAAACCTCCAAAAGAGCATCAAATTACTGAAGATTGAAAACGCAAGTTTGGATGCCGAAGATTTCTTTGCGATGCTTTTGGCAATAGATTTTAGTAATAAAGCTTTTCGATTTTTTAAATCTAATCCTGAACATTACTCTACTTTAGAGCGTTTGTTTGAAAATTTGAATCCAGAAAAAGCATTGGCAAAGCGTATTTTAGAAGTCTTTACACCTCAAAAAGAACTTAGAGACAAGGCTTCTGATGCTCTTTTTCAGATTCGGGCGAAACTCAAAACCTGTTCGCGTTTGCTAAGTCAGCAATTCAACAGAGCCCTCTCCCACTGCGAAGCACAAGGGTTTTTGGCGGACATCAAAGAAACTTACATCGACCATACACGTGTTTTGGCCATTTCGGCTGAGCATAAAAGAAAGGTGAAAGGAAGACGATTGGGCGAATCGAACACGGGTGCTGTCGCCTATATCGAACCTCAAGACTGTGCGATTTTAAATCGAGAATGGTATGCGCACAAAGCCGATGAAAAAGAAGAAGTTCGTCGGATTTTGTTGGCACTTACCAACGAATTTAGAGATCGATTAGCCTTCATAAAAGCATTAACCCGTTTGCAAGAACAGCTGGATAGATTAGAAGCCAAAACGCAATTAGGACATGTATTTGAAGCCGTTATTCCGAAACTAAGTCAAACAAAATCAATGACTTGGAAGGACGCTTATCATCCTTTGCTTTTGCAAAAATATAAGGATGAGCGCAAACGTGTTCACCCTCAAGACATGAGCTTGAATGAAGAACAGTTTATGGTGGTAATTTCTGGACCGAATGCAGGCGGAAAGTCCATTAGTTTGAAAACTGTTGGCTTGTTGCAAATTATGTTTCAATGCGGACTCAAAGTGCCTGTACATCCCGATTCTGTTTTTTGTCTGTTTGATGCTATTTTTACTGACATTGGAGATAATCAATCCATTGAAAATGAACTTAGTACATACAGTCATAGATTGAATCGGATGCGTGAAATTTTAGACGAAAGTAGTGCTGATTCCATGATTTTGATAGATGAATTTGGTTCAGG
>JBMYYR010000020.1:0-34164 GCA_049609625.1 Flavobacteriales bacterium
GCGTAAATGACTCAAAAAAGCGACATCAAAAGGTTTCGATTCTGTGGCAGAAAACAAGCTAATTTTTGTTCCGATTTCGAAATCACTCATTCCCGTAACGTTTTGATCTCCAAATTTTAGTGTTTCAATTTGAGTTAAAAGTCTCAATTCTACTTTTTCGCAAATTCCATAGCGAAAAAGTGAACTTGGAGTCAACAATTGAGTAACAGATGCATCAGCCCCTTCGTAAGCAAAACCAAAGCCAGTTTCTATTTGAAGATTGCCTGCGCCTACCGTAAACGAACTTTCGGTTTGGTCTGGTCGGTCGGTTATGATTTGAGCAACACTTAAGTTGTACGTTAAGGTTGAAATTAGGATTAGATATAGATATTTTGAAGTCATTTTTTTGCTTTTTTGTTCAGCCAGTAAAGGTATTGTTTTTTAGCGTAATGCACGTTTTGTTTTGAAATGGAATAAAAAATGAAACAACTCAGTTGTTGAAATTAAACATAGCAGGTTTCGAGAACTAATCGAATGTCATTTTTCACCACTTTTCAAAACAAAGCTTTCAGAATTGTCTACCTTTGTATCCAATGATTAACGTTTGGGCTGAGCAAACCATCACTTATCCAAAGCTGAAAGGTGGCACATTTCCTGACGTTTACTAAACCAATAGTTTTATGTTCAAATCTTGGGTCGAGGCTATCTGCTCTTGGTTTTCTAAGCCAAAACAAAAAGCGGATTTTTTTGATAACGTTCCGCGTGAAGACGCCGACTATCTTGGGCTCAAAAAGTCGAGAGAATTTGAACTCGATCGTCTTCTGATTAAGCTACAAAAGCATGGTTATGAGTCGCTTACGAAAAAAGAAGTTGAATTTCTGAAAAAAATGAAAACGCCCTAATTTGCTTGTATGAAAGCTATACTTACTTTTTTATATCGTTTGTTTCTTCCTCTGTTTTTTGGCTTGTATGCTTTAAAATACCTACCTCTCGATGCGGTAAAACATCTTCCGTTTTTCTCTTATTTTTTCCCAGTTTGTTTAGTCGTTTTAGGGCTCTATTTTGTAATCCAAATCAGATCCATCAAAACATGGAACCTGAAGACCTACCTTTTGTTTTTGTTTTTTCTTTCGCAATGTGCCAAATTCATTCAATTTTCTTTACCATACCAGTCCCAGCCAGTCGATTTTTCGGTATTGACCTTCAATGCGCAAAGCTTTATGTACAATAAACAGAAAAGCAGATGGGAGAACCAAGAAAAGGTTCAAGATTTTCTGAATCAGCACCAAGCTGATGTGGTTTGTTTTCAAGAAATTTATTGGAAAGATTACAATCTCTATCATCCATTTTCTACCACGCTGAAGACGACAACGGTAATCAACAGTAAATTTCCGATTGTAAACCAAGGGCAGTTTCAGACTGAAGATGAAGAGCATTCTCGCAATATTTTTGCCGACATTGTGATCAAAAACGACACCTTCAGAATCTATAACCTTCATCTTCAATCCTTTCATCTTATTGAAGATAGCTACGATTTGGTAAACAACGCCGATCAGTATTTTTTGGGCAAAAAAACCAATGCGCTCAGTCCGTTCAAAACCATTATCTCAAAATTTTCTCAGGCTTATATCAACAAAGCCAAACAGCTTAGGTTGATCGAAGACAACCTAAGCCAATGTCCTTATCCAAGTTTTATTATAGGCGATTTCAACGACATTGTTCATACCAATACATATCATCGACTGAGCAAACACCACAGCGATAGCTGGTTCTATCGAGGTACGGGCTTTGGAGCTAGTTTTAGCGGTTTTAAACTTCCTTTTAGAATAGATTTTATTCTATTTCCCGAACAAATTCACTGTGAATCTCACCAAACTATCTCGACTGAAACTTCTGATCATAAAATAGTTATGAGTACGTTTTCTATTTTAGATAACTAAATTGAATGGCGTATGAAAATCGTTAAAATCATAATTTATTGCCTTTTGCTAGCCCTTTTGATGTCTCACCCTATTTCGGCTACTTTTCTTTTTTTTGTCGGACTGGTGTTGACTGTAAAATTTGTTTTATTGGTTCATAAAAACAAGGCTTGTCAGGACGAAAACCCGACTGAATAGAGAAAATTATGCAGAAAGTCGATTAAAATGAATTTTATTACTTTTGCAGATTGAATATCATTAGATCAAAAAAACAACAACAGACAAATCAACATACAATGAAAAAAAAGAGCTTAGAAAATCTCTGGAAAAATATAGGCATGCGTTATAAGGCGCATCCATGGCATGGACTTGAAGCTGGCGAAAACGCACCTACAGAAGTTAATGCCTTTATCGAAGTCGTCCCTTCCGACTCGGTGAAATACGAAATAGACAAAGAGTCTGGTTATATGATTGTGGATAGACCACAAAAATTTTCGAATCATTTTCCTGCACTTTATGGCTTTGTACCAAAAACCTATTGCGACAAAAAAGTAGCTGAACTTAGTAGAGAACGCATCGGGAGAACCGATATTGATGGAGACAACGACCCTGTAGATATTTGTATCTTAACGGAACGCCACATCAATCACGGTAATATTATTGTGCCCTGTATTCCGATTGGTGGATTCAGAATGTTGGATGGCGGAGAAGCCGACGACAAGATTATTGCGGTCATGAAAGGCGATGGTATTTATGGAAAATATGACGACGCGACTGAGTTGCCAAAAGCCGTTCTCGACCGATTGAAACACTATTTCTTGACGTATAAAGAAATTCCGGGCGAAAGCAACGAAAAGCCAAAAATCGAAATCACTCACCTTTACGGCAAAGCCGAAGCTATGGACGTCATCAAACGATCGATGGAAGACTATACCGCATCTTACGGAAATGTAGAACAGTTCTTGAGCGGCGAACTTGCCTCGGTTGTCGAACAACTTTCAAAATAACTCCATTGAAAAACTTTGCTCTGATTGGCGCCGCTGGCTATATTGCTCCAAGACATTTGGCGGCCATCAAACACACAAACAACACCTTGTCTGTGGCTTTAGATAAATCGGATTCTGTAGGTATTATGGATTCTTATTTTCCCGAAGCTGCTTTTTTTACAGAATTTGAGCGTTTTGATCGACACCTCGACAAACTTAGACGACAGAACAATCCGATAGATTTTGTTAGTGTTTGTACGCCAAATTATTTGCATGATGCTCATATTCGTTTCGGATTGCGGCATCAGGCTGATGTGATTTGCGAAAAGCCTATTGTCCTAAATCCCTGGAACATAGATGCTTTAGAGGAAATAGAGCAAGAAACGGGAAAATCGATTTATAACATTCTTCAACTTCGCCTGCATCCCAGTGTGATTGCGTTGAAAAAGAAAATCGAAAATGGACCAAAAGACAAAGTGTATGAGGTCGATTTAACCTACCTTACTTCACGTGGAAACTGGTATTACACCAGCTGGAAAGGCGATGTGTCGAAATCTGGAGGTATTGCCACCAATATTGGCGTTCATTTTTATGATATGCTTGGTTGGGTATTTGGCGATGTCCTCAAAAACGTGGTGCATCTGCATGAGCACGACAGAGCTTCAGGTTATCTTGAGTTTAAACAAGCCCGCGTACGTTGGTTTTTGAGCATAGATTATGATGTGATTCCTGAAGAACTAAAAGCCAAAGGCCTACGAACCTTTAGGTCAATAAACATTGAAGGCGAAGAGTTTGAATTTAGTGGTGGTTTTACCGAACTTCACAACAAATCGTATCAACATATTTTGGATGGCGAAGGCTTTAGAATTTCGGAAACCAAAAAAGCTATTAATATTGTACATGCCATCCGTCATCAAAATCCAGTCGGACTTGTTGGTGATTATCACCCTTTTGCCAAAAAGGCATTAAAAAAACACCCCTTCAATAACTAATATGAAAAAGACTTATTTTGCTCACGAAACCGCCGTTATAGACGAAGGTTGCTCTATTGGCGAAGGCACAAAAATCTGGCATTTTTCTCATGTTATGCCAAATTGCACCATTGGTTCTTCCTGTAACTTAGGTCAGAATGTGGTGGTTTCGCCAGGCGTTAAACTTGGTCAAAATGTCAAAGTGCAAAATAACGTCTCTATTTATACAGGTGTCATTTGCGAAGATGATGTCTTTCTTGGCCCATCGATGGTGTTTACCAACGTCATCAATCCCAGATCGGCCATCATCCGAAAATCAGAATACAAAGAAACTTTAATTAAAAAAGGAGCAAGTATTGGTGCAAATTCAACCATTATTTGCGGTAATACCATCGGCGAATATGCCATGATTGGCGCCGGAGCCGTGGTTACCAAAGACGTAAAACCCTACGCTTTGGTAGTCGGCAATCCATCCAAACAAATTGGCTGGATCAGCGAACACGGCCACCGCTTAAAATTCGATGATGAAGGTTTGGCAATTTGTTCGGAATCTGGAACGCGTTATCAGCTTAATGATGGCGAATTAAGTCAAGTTTAGGTATTGTGAAAAGTGTACTTATTATTACTTATTATTGGCCGCCAGCATCTGGACCAGGTGTTCAACGTTGGCTGAAATTTTCAAAGTATCTTTTAGAATTTGGGTGGACTCCAGTTATTCTAACTGTTGAGAATGGCTCTTACGTAAATACTGATAAAGAGCTACTTAAAGACATTCCAAAAGAACTGAAAATTTATCAAACTAAAACCTTGGAACCTTTTCTGATTTACAATGCTTTAAGAGGAAAAAAAGGAAAAGCCATTGAGGTTGGCATGGGAAATATAAAAGGAAAACCTAGTTTTTTTAAACGTTTGAGTACTTATATTCGATCAAATTTTTTTGTGCCAGATGCTCGCATAGGCTGGAATAGATTTGCATTTCCGAAAGCGTTGAAGCTTATTGAAAAAGAAAACATAGAGTTAGTCATTACAACTGGGCCACCACACAGCACACATTTGATAGGTAGAAACATAAAAAATAAAGTCAACCTGCCTTGGATTGCCGATTTCAGAGATCCTTGGACAAGTATTTACTATGAGAATTATCTGACTAGATCTAAAAAGTCGAGTCTGAAAAACAAAACGTTAGAACAAGATACAATAGAAAATTCAGATGTTTTACTTGTTGTCAGTAAAGGAATGAAAGAAGAATTTGGATCTGAAAATCCAAAAATACATTGCCTCCCTAATGGTTATGACGAGGACGATTTACCAGAAAAAATACATCAAGCTAGCGACGTATTTAACTTAGCATATATTGGGAATTTAAAATCTAACCAGAATATAGTTACGCTTTGGGAAGCAGTTTCAGAACTTGATTCAGAAATAGAAAATTTCAAATTTTGTTTGAGTTTTACTGGAAATGTTCATGAGGATATCAAGACTGAAATTAAAAAAAGAACCTTAGAACATTTAGTTGTTTATAAACCATTTGTAAAACATAGTGAGGCCTTTAGGTTAATGTCTGAGGCTACTTTGTTATATTTACCGATACCAAAATCCGAAAATAATAAACTGATTTTGACGGGTAAAATTTTTGAATACATTGCTTCCTCAAGTCCAATCTTATCATTAGGCCCAATAGATGGAAATGCCGCTGAAATTTTGAAGACTTGCGAACGAGAACAGATGATAGATTATGACAATAAAACAGCTATAAAAAAGGTCATCAAAACTCTATATTTGGAATGGCAACAGAGTGAAGGCATGAGTTTTAAGCATACTTCGGAGTCGTATAAGCAGTTTTCAAGAAAGCAGTTAAGTAGGGATTTAGCTCAAATTATGGATCATTTAATTACTCAATAAAAATGTTATCAAATTTTAATACTGTTTTAGTTTTGGCTCCACATACCGACGATGGAGAATTGGGCTGTGGAGGTTTAATAAATAAGCTCTGCGAACTCGGCAAACAAGTTGTTTATGTTGCTTTTTCGATTTGTGAAGAATCTGTACCTGATACTTACGACAGTAAAATTCTTGGAGAAGAGGTAAAAGAAGCTACAACAATTCTAGGTATCAAACCTGAAAACCTATTGATTAAAAACTATAAAGTTAGACTTTTTTCTGATAGTCGACAGGAGATTTTGGAAGACATGGTTGGCTTTAATAAAACGTATAGACCTGACTTGGTTTTGTGTCCGTCTTCCTATGACGTCCATCAAGATCATCAAATTATTCATAACGAAGCCAAGCGTGCTTTTAAGCGAACGTCTATTTGGGCTTATGATTTTATTTGGAATAATTTTGAGTCAAAAACGACAGCTTTTGTAAGTCTTTCAGAAGAACATACTCAGGCTAAAATAGACTCATTAAAAGCCTATAAATCTCAAGGTTTTAGAACCTATACAAGCGAAAAAAGTATCCGAACAATGTTGGAATACAAAGGGCTTCAGGTTGGGGAGGAACGGGTTGAGGCTTTTGAAATTATTAGATTAAAAATTTAACAATCAATGAGCTACAATAATGTTATTTTTTTATCAGGCTCTGGAAGATCAGGGACTAATATTTCAAAAGCAATTTTTGATAAACACTCAAGAGTAGCTACTTTACCTTTTGAGTATCGTTTTTCTATCGACCCCAAAGGTGTCGTAGAATTTTATTCTAATTATAATCAAAATTGGTCACCCTATGCTGTAAGTCATCAACTTAAAGCATTTGAAAACTACCTTCTTTCTTTAGCTAAGAAAAATCAACTAAAATATCAAACTAGTCGTTTGCTTAAAGCCTTTGATAAGGGTAGAATTTTGAGTCCTTTTCCTTATTCTGGTTGGGAGCTAGAAAAATGGATGCCTGGTTATGAATCTTTTGTAAAAGAGCTTTTCCAAAACCTAATTGCATTCAAATATCAAGCAAACTGGCCTGGAGAAGCTGGACTGAAATACAAAAACGAACTTTTCTTTACACCATTTCTTACAAAAGAGCAATTGGCGGAATATTTAGTTCCGTTTCTTGACAAATGTGTTGGCGCAAACTTAAAACTTCAGAAAAAAGACTTTTTTGTTGAAGACAACACGTGGAGTATATTGTTTGCAGATAAACTCTTTGACCTTTTTCCAAACAGTAAACTCATACATGTTTTAAGAGACCCAAGAGATGTTGTGGCTTCTCTACTAAAACAAAGATGGACGCCAAACGAATTTGAACACGTTGTTGTTTGGTATGAATCTATCATGAAAAAATGGATGACTTTGATGCCAAAACTTGATAGTAATCGAGTATTAGAAATCAGATTAGAAGATTTAATAGCAAACACCTCCAAAACAGTTGAATTGATGTGTGCATTTTCAGGTTTAAGTTTTGAAGAAACTATGTTGACTGTTAAATTGAACAAATCCAATACTGGCAGATACAAAACTGAATTAACAGAGGCACAAATTCACTTTTTAGAATCCCGTCTTAAACCCATTCTGGCACATTATAATTATTAATAAATGACAAGCTTAACGATTGTTTTTTGTGTGATTATATTTTTGATGCTTGCTTTGCATTTTAAATGGTTTCAGGTAGAAATTAGTTTTATGATAAGCATTCTTTTGCTGTTAATAACCAATGTATTATCAATAAAAGAAGTGTTAAGTGGTTTTTCAAATGAAACCTTAATAATTATACTTTTGCTGGTTTCTATCGGCGAAATTTTAAGAAAGTCTGATCTTTTAGAACGTGTTTTTGATGTATTTTTTAAAAGAGCAAAAACTCAAAAAGGATTTTTAGCTCGGATGCTAATTATTGTAGGCTCTAGCTCAGCGTTTCTAAACAACACACCTATCGTGGCTCTCATGATGCCTTATACTTCCATTTGGGCAAAAAGACATCAAATCTCAAGCTCGAAACTCCTCATACCTTTATCTTACATTGCAATTCTTGGAGGGACTTGCACTCTTATTGGCTCGTCAACCAACTTAATGATAAACAGTCTAATTTCTGAACACAAACCAAGCTTACCTTTATTGAACATTTTCGATTTTGCTTTGATTGGAGGTATAATGCTGTTTTTAGGTGGAATGTATATTATTTTGTTTTCCAAAAAACTACTACCTTCAAATAAAGAACCAATAGAGCTAGATTCAGCACACGTTTTAGATTATCTAGTAGAAGCTCGAGTTTCAAAAGAATCTGATTTTATAGGTTCAAACATAGCTCAAGCAGGCTTAAGAAACTTGAATGATTTGTATTTGGTTAAAATCATACGAGGTCAAAAAGAATTTACTTCTGTAGCTTCAACATTTATCTTGGAAGCCAATGATACTGTGGTTTTTGCTGGCGAAACTTCCAGAATTGCCAATTTGGTAAACAACAGAAATTTAGAGTTGTTTAAAGAGCGAAAAAATGTTTTTAAGCCTTCAGAATTAGTTGAGATTGTGATCGCCCATCACTCAAAACTAGAAGGAAACACCGTTAAAGAAATTAGATTTAGAAATAAATTTGATGCCGCTATTATTGCAATCCGAAGAGGAAATAAAAAATTATCTGGAAAAATAGGCCGTATCAAACTGCAACAAGGAGATGTTCTATTACTACTTTCTGGTGATGATTTTGAAAACAGAGCTAAACAGACTTCAGATTTTTACTTGGTCTCAAAACGATGGAAACATAGCATCTTGAGTAGATTTTCTTCAATCTTTATTCTTTTCGGAACTTTAGTCGCGATAGTTTTATCGGCCTTTGGTCTAGTTAAGCTCCTTACCTCTTTATTGATACTATTCACACTCATTCTAATCTTTAAGTTGGTTGATAAAAAAGAAGTCTATCATAGTATTGACTTAAAGCTTGGTGTAATAATTGCCATGGCTTTGGCGCTCGGGAAAGCGATGCAAAATTCAGGTTTGTCAGAAGAAATAGCTCTAACTTTAATACACATTTCTGAATCTTTTGGTAAACTTGGTCTATTGGTGATTTTATTTTCAATCAGCTCATTACTATCATCTTATGTAACAAGCAAAGCCGCAATAGCCATTATGATACCTGTTGGCATCTCCTTAGCTTCAACAACAAGTTTTGAGCTCGTACCTTTGGTATTGACTATTGCATTTGCATCGGGAGCAAATTTTATAACACCTCATGGCTATCAAACCAATTTAATGGTCTTCCAATCTGGAAATTACACCTACAAAGATTTTATGCGTATCGGTCTCCCGCTAACCATACTTTATATGTGTGTTACTGTATTCTGCATCCATTATATCTACTAAATTATGTTTTTAAACTATTTGGAACAAGCTATTTTAGCGTCCATTGATGCTGGGCAAGAGATCAATAAAATATATAGATCTTGCGAAGATATTCAAATGACTAAAAAGTCAGACGATTCTCCATTGACCATTGCCGACAAGGCGGCTCATGACAGCATTGTTAAATATTTAACATCAACCAACTTACCAATCTTGAGTGAAGAAGGTGCTAAAGTTGATTGGGAAATAAGAAAACACTGGTCGTTGTTTTGGATGGTTGATCCTTTAGACGGGACAAAAGAATTTATTAATAGAAATGGAGAATTTACAGTTAATATTGCTTTAATCAAAGAAGGTAAGCCAGTTTTGGGAGTGGTTTATTTGCCCACAACTCAAACATTATACTATGGAACTTCAGAATTAGGAGCATTTAAACAAAAGGTCAAATCAAAACATAAAGGAGGATTCAAACTAGAAGAAGCTATAACATTACCGAGTACAAAAACAGACATTTTCACTATCGCAGTAAGCAAAAGCCATCTGTCTGACGAAACAAAGCGTATGGTTGATGCGTGCAAAGCTCAATATGGAGATGTTGAAACCATTTCCTGTGGTAGTTCAAAGAAACTTTGTTTGTTAGCCGAAGAAAAAGTAAATTTGTATCCACGTTTGGCGCCAACAATGGAGTGGGACACTGCCGCAGCACATGCTATTGTGAATGCATCAGGAAAACACATTATAGACTTCGAAACTAAAGCAGAATTAGTTTACAATAAACAGAGTCTACTCAATCCATTTTTTATCGCTCACGACAATAAATTTAACCCAGATGATTAAATCAACACATATCCGAAGTGAACCTTATATTTCGACCTTAAAAAAGGAGAAATTGTTGAGCCAGAAAGGATTTGTTGTTTGGTTTACGGGCTTGTCAGGCTCAGGAAAAACTACAATTGCTAGGGCTTTAGAGCAAGAGCTTCATCAAAATCAAAAAGCAAGCGTTGTTCTAGACGGAGACAATATTCGTTCAGGCATTAGTAATAATTTAGGTTTTTCGGATACCGATAGAGCAGAAAATGTAAGACGAGTTGCTGAAGTATCAAAACTGTTTAATGACGCAGGACTTATTACAATCAATTGTTTAATTAGTCCCAAAAGGGAAAATAGGCAAATGGCGCGTCAAATTATAGGCTCTAAAAAGTTTGTCGAAATTTACCTCAACACCAGTTTGAGTGTATGCGAAAGTAGAGATGTAAAAGGGCTTTATGCAAAAGCTAGAGCAGGAGAGATTAAACAATTTACAGGAATTGATGCCGAATATGAAATTCCGAACCAACCCGAAATTGTTTTAAATACAGGAGAATTAGATGAGGAAACATGTGTTGAAAACATAATTAATCATCTGATATTAAATGAATTATTAGAAGTAAGAAATGAAAAGTTATAGGCTTACCCATTTAGAGGAATTAGAATCCGAAGCTATTTTTGTGATGCGAGAAGTCGCAGCTCAATTCGAGAAACCATGCCTCCTGTTTTCTGGAGGGAAAGATTCAATCGTTTTGGTTCATTTGGCTAAAAAAGCTTTTTGGCCAATGAAAATTCCTTTCACTTTGGTTCATGTTGATACTGGACACAATTTTGAAGAAACCATCGAGTTTAGGGATAAATTGGTTGAAGATTTGGGATTAAATCTCATTGTTGGGATGGTTCAGGATGCGATAGATGCTGGTGAGGTTACTGAGGAAAAGGGTTTTAATGCTAGTCGAAATAAACTACAAACCAATACCTTATTAAAAACGATCGAATCCAATATGTTTGATGCAGCGATTGGAGGTGCTAGGCGAGACGAAGAAAAAGCAAGAGCTAAAGAACGTTTTTTTTCACATCGTGATGAATTTGGTCAATGGAACCCTAAAAATCAACGTCCAGAATTATGGAATATCTTTAATGGTAAGAAGAATTATGGCGATCATTTCAGAGTATTTCCTATTTCTAACTGGACTGAAATGGACGTTTGGCAATATATCTTACGAGAAAACATTCAAGTTCCGAGCATTTATTTTTCGCATACCAGAGACGTTTTTTGGAGAGATGGCATTTATTTAGCCTATGCACCGTTTATCACACTAAAAGAAACAGAAAAAGTAGAAGAGAAACAAGTTCGATGTAGAACAATCGGCGATATGACTTGCACAGGAGTTACAGAATCATCAGCATCAAATTTAGAAGAAATAATTCAGGAAATTTCGGCTGCCAGAACTACTGAAAGAGGTTTGCGAGCTGATGATAAGCGCTCTGAAGCTGCAATGGAAGACAGAAAAAAAGACGGATACTTCTAAAATCGAGACTAGAAAAAAATCATGGAAAATAATTTTAGAGACAACAGATCGTATTTAGATATGGAGTTGTTGAGGTTTACAACCGCAGGAAGTGTGGATGATGGAAAAAGTACCTTAATTGGACGATTATTATACGACAGTAAATCTATTTTTGAAGATCAACTAGAAGCCATTAAAAATACTTCCAAAAACAGAGGAAGTCAAGAAGTCGATTTGGCTTTGTTTACAGATGGTCTACGAGATGAAAGAGCTCAAGGAATTACCATTGATGTAGCTTACCGATATTTTGCGACTCCCAAAAGGAAATTTATTATTGCAGATACGCCTGGACATATTCAGTACACCAGAAACATGGTTACAGGAGCGTCTACAGCCAATTTGGCTTTGATTTTGATTGATGCTAGGAATGGAATTGTTGAACAGACCTTGCGCCACTCCTATATTGCTTCTTTATTGCAAATCCCACATATTTTAGTGTGTGTAAATAAAATGGATTTGATTGATTATAATCAAGAGACTTATGAAAACATTGTAAATGATTATCGTAAATTTTCAGCTAAACTGAATGTAAAAGACATTCAGTTTGTGCCTGTGAGTGCATTAAAAGGCGACAATATCGTAAAGCGCTCAGAATGTATGGATTGGTATCAAGGTGGGACTTTGCTCAATACGCTCGAAACCATTCATATAGGAAGTGACTATAATCATATTGATGCTAGGTTCCCAATTCAAAATGTGCTAAGACCACAAACTGATGAATATCACGATTATAGAGCTTATGCAGGTCGGATTTCAAGTGGTGTTATCAGAAAAGGAGATAAGGTAAAAGTACTTCCATCTGGATTTACATCAACCATTAAAGAAATTACGACATTTAAAGGCGAGCTAGAAGAAGCCTTCCCTCCAATGTCTGTTGCCGTACAGCTAGAAGATGATATTGACATCAGCCGAGGCGACATGTTAGTTAGAGAGGGTAATCAACCAGAAGTTACTCAAGATATTACAGCTATGGTGGTATGGATGGGAGAAAACCCTTTGCAACTTGGTAGAAAATATATTTTGATGCATACGAGTAATGAGGTAAAAACCATCATCAAATCTATACAATACAAGGTTGATATTTCAACCCTAAAGCGAAACGAAGAGGATAAAGTAATCGCAAAAAATGATATCGCAAAGCTTTCACTTAGAACAACAAAACCTTTGTTTGTTGATAGTTATAGAACAAATAGAATAACAGGAAGCTTTATTTTAATTGACGAAGGAACAAAAGAAACGATTGGAGTTTGTATGGTAAGTTAGATAAAAAAGTGATCCATTTACATGATTTCATTTTAACAATACTCCGTTGAGTTTTGGGTTGGTCAATCAATACATAAGCTCATGTCAGAAAATTTAAGTTCCAAACCGTAGTCGTTTTCGGATAGAATGTGTTAAATTCGGAAACATAAAATCGACACCCGATGGAACATAAAACAATTAGGCTCGGAATTAGTGTTGGCGACATGAATGGTATTGGTCCTGAGGTTATTATGAAAGCTTTTTCGGACTCTAGAATGCTTGATTTTTGCACGCCAGTTCTATTTTGTCCAGCTCACATTATAGCGCACTACCGCAAAACCTTACAGCTCAAAAATTTTCACTTCTCTGTTTGCGAATCACTTTCGGACATCAAAAAGAAGAAGTTTAACGTCCTATCATTTGATAAAAACCCGATAGAAATTCAAGAAGGCAGCTCGCAAAACGAAGCCGGAAAAACCGCTTTTCAATCTTTAGACCACGCCACAAAAGCGCTCAAAGATGGAACAATTGATGTGCTGGTAACGGCGCCAATTAACAAGCAAAATATCCAAAACGAAGACTTCAAATTTCCTGGACATACCGAATATTTAAGCCATACCTTTGATGCTAAAATGCCTTTGATGTTGATGGTAAACGATCAGCTGAAAATCGCGGTAGCTACAGGACATATTGCTATTGAAGATGTTTCTAACAAATTGGATTCCAGTCTGATAAAAGAAAAAGCACGGATTCTAAACCGAAGTTTGGAACTCGATTTCAGATGTCCAAAGCCAAAGCTTGCCATTTTAGGACTCAACCCCCATGCGGGCGATGAAGGCTTGATAGGAAAAGAAGAGCAAGATTATCTAAATCAAGCTATTAGCGACTTGCAAGATGAAGGTGTTCTGGCTTTTGGTCCTTTTCCTGCCGATGGCTTTTTCGGTTCGGGAGCGTATACCAACTATGATGCTGTTTTGGCCATGTATCACGACCAAGGCTTAATTCCTTTCAAAACACTTTCGTTTCAAAACGGTGTAAATTACACTGCCAACTTACCTTTTGTGCGGACGTCTCCAGACCACGGAACGGCCTACGATTTGGCTGGGAAAGGAATTGCCGACGCAAATTCGTTTAGAAAAGCAGTGTTTCAGGCCATCGATATTTTCCGATCCCGAACAGAGCATCTAGAATTAGAACGCAATCAGATTGATCCTAATATCATGGAGAATTTTCAAAAAAAACGTCGTCAAAATTACAATCAAAGACAGCAAAACCGAGGCGGAAGCAAAGAAAAATCAGAATCTAAATCATGAAAATCAAACTGATAGGCGCTGGCGATCATCAAGGTGTAGAACATGTTGGCGGTCGGGTAGGTGCAGCAAAAGGCCCAGAATCATTTCAAGTTTTTTTCAATAAATTGAATGGAAATGCTGTTTTGGAGGAACTAAAATCTAGTTTTGAACACCTCTCTTTTTCAGGTTCAGATTTAGAAGAAAAACATCAAGCAACAGCTAAAAAAATAAGTCAATGTTTTGAAAATCAGAATGTTCCTGTTTTGATTGGCGGTGGACACGATTTTGCGTATTCGCACATCAAAGGTTTGAAAGACGCTCAAAAAGGATCTATGGCTTGCATCAACATCGATCCGCATTTGGATTTGAGACCTTATGAAGAAAAATTTACGAGCGGAAGTCCCTTTCGCCGTTTGATTGAGGAAAATATTCTAAAACCCAATCAACTTATTGAGTTTGGTATTCAAAAACAAGCCAATGCTCAAGCTTTGTTTGATTATGCTGATGAAAAAGGCATTAAGGTGGTGGCTTATGAAGATTTTGATCGACTTGATGTGTTTGATCTCTTCCGTCAGCAGCTCATCGAACTCAAAAATAAGGCTGATTATATATGTATTAGCCTCGATTTAGATGCAATTCAAGCTGCTTTTGCGCCTGGCGTATCGGCTCCAGCCGCCGAAGGATTTTCGCCAAAAGATATTAGAAAGTTCCTACAAATTGCGGCCGAAGAACAGCAAGTGATTTCTTTGGGCATCTACGAACTCAATCCGAGTTTAGACCTAGACCACCGAACGGCAAGATTGGCAGCTTATTTGGCTTATACATTCATTGAAGGAAAAATTGAAAAATAGAGTCCTATAAAAAGATTATATTTGTTTTCCAGTTTAAAAAAAACAAAATCCTATGGCAGTTAAAGACGTCATTTTAGTTATTGGAGCAAGTGGGCAGATTGGCTCAGATTTGGTAACTGAATTAAGAAAAATATACGGCAACCAACATGTGGTTGCTTCCGATATTAAAGATCCTTCTTATGAAGTGAAAGAAGGAGGTCCATTCATTTTGTTGGATATAATGGATGAGTTGAAACTCAATGAAATTGTTAGCGAATTTAAAGTAACTCAAGTGTATCTGTTGGCTGCCATGCTATCGGCAACAGCCGAAAGAAATATTGAGCTTGGTTGGCAACTCAACATGAGAAGTATTTCTCATGTCTTAGATTTAGCGCGATCGGGCAAGATAAGAAAATTGTATTGGCCGAGTTCTATTGCCATTTTTGGCTCAAATTCACCTAGTATAAATACGCCTCAACATACTATTACAGAGCCAAGTACGGTCTATGGTATTAGTAAATTGGCTGGCGAGCGTTGGTGCCAATATTACAATCAAAAATTTGGTGTTGATGTCAGAAGTTTGCGCTATCCTGGTTTGGTAGGTTGGAGCTCTCCAGCTGGCGGAGGAACAACCGACTATGCGGTCGAAATTTACTCTGCAGCCCTTCAATATGGTCATTATCAATGTTTTTTGAAAGAAGACACACGTCTGCCGATGATGTATATGCCCGATGCCATCCGAGCAACTATTGAACTGATGGAAGCTCCAGCTGATGCTATAAAAGTCAGATCGTCTTACAATATTCATGCGATGAGTTTTACGCCAAACGAACTGGCAGCATCCATCCAAAAACACATACCTGATTTTACAATGACTTGCGAGCCCGACTATAGACAGGCTATTGCCGAGTCCTGGCCTGCTTCGCTTGACGATAGTGCTGCCGTAAACGACTGGGCGTGGAAACCTGAGTTTGATATTGATAGAATGACGGCCGATATGCTCCGAAACCTAAAGAAAAAAAGAACCTATTAAATCCGTATTCCAAACATGGAACAGCTTCATTTATACAACACCCTCAGTAAAGAAAAAGAATTATTTCGACCTCTAAATGACAAACATGTTGGTTTATATGTTTGTGGACCAACCGTTTATAGCGATGTGCATTTAGGAAACTGTCGGACGTTTATTTCTTTTGATTTGGTGCGCCGGTATTTGACGTATTTGGGTTATAAAGTGCGTTATGTGCGTAACATTACCGATGCTGGACATTTGGAAAGTGATGCTGATGTTGGTGAAGATAAAATTGCTCAACGTGCTAAGCTTGAGCAAATTGAGCCTATGGAAGTGGTGCAAAAATATACTACGGGCTTTCGGCAAATTATGGAATTATTCAACGTACTTCCACCGTCGATAGAGCCAACGGCTACAGGTCATATTATTGAGCAAATCACTATGATTGAGACCATTATAGAGAAAGGATTTGCCTATGAAGTGAATGGTTCGGTGTATTTTGATGTTTTAAAATACAATGAAAGCCATCAATATGGTGAGCTTTCGGGGCGTTTGGTTGAAGATTTAATTTCTGGAACCCGCGAACTTGATGGCCAGTCCGAAAAACGAAATTCTGTAGATTTTGCCCTTTGGAAACTAGCTAGTCCGCAACATATTATGAAATGGCCATCACCTTGGGGCGAAGGTTTTCCGGGTTGGCATCTGGAATGTTCGGCAATGAGCAGTAAGTATTTAGGCGAACAATTTGATATTCATGGTGGCGGAATGGATTTGAAATTTCCTCATCACGAATGTGAAATTGCCCAATGTACCGTAGCTCACGAAGGCAAAAAACCTGTTCAATATTGGATGCACGCCAATATGTTGACTCTAAACGGCGCAAAAATGAGTAAATCGACTGGAAATTCGATTTTACCA
Organism: Flavobacteriales bacterium; assembly: GCA_049609625.1. Classification (GTDB taxonomy): domain Bacteria; phylum Bacteroidota; class Bacteroidia; order Flavobacteriales; family CAJXXR01; genus JBMYYR01. The sequence continues at coordinate 16,792 of JBMYYR010000020.1, forward strand.
TTAGAATTGCTTTCAGGTGATAATGATTTTTTCGATCATCCTTTTGAATCTAATGTTGTGCGCTTTTTTATGATGTCGGCACACTACCGCAGCACCTTAGATTTTAGTAAAAACGCCCTCGAATCGGCTGAAAAAAGCTTTACTAAAATTCAGAATATGTATTTTGCTGTTAAAGATGCTGAGGATGGAGATGTTGATGTTGAAAAAGAAATCAACGTATTGAAAATCAAAGCCTTATCAACACTAAATGACGACTTCAATACACCGCAATGTATTGCTGTTTTTCATGAATTAATCAAATTTTTGAATGCTCAAAGTGGCTCGTTAAACCTAAAAAGTAAACAAGCTGCTTTAGGCTTTTTTGAGGAGTTGATCACTGACATTATGGGTGTTGAGTTCTTAAGGTCTGAAGAGCATAAAACGGCAGATTCGAACGATGAAGCTGCTTTAGTAGACTATATTTTGAATTTGAGAGATGAGGCCAAAGCGAGTAAAAATTGGCTTTTGGCGGATGAATTACGAACGGGATTAAGCAATTTAGGAATCGAAATAAAAGATGGAAAAGAAGGCGCAACGTGGACAAAAAAATAGGCTAGAAAAACGACATTTCTTATGGATATTTACTCTTTTGATTGGGTTTTCATTTCAATCTTGCGATTGGATGAACCAAAAGAAAGAGGTGAAATTAAGTGCAAACACACCACATTTTGATGCCGAAAAAAGTTACGGACACATCAAAACCATGGTGGATTTTGGCCCACGCGTACCACAAACTCCTGCTCACGAAAAATGTCAAGAATTTATTCAAGGTCATTTCATGAATCTTGGACTCAAAGTAAGCGCAAGGGAAGGACTGAAACGTGCGGGAAAAGGACTTATCAAAGTCAAAAATATAATGGCTTCTTATACGCCTAAAAAAGCTAAAAAACAGCTTTTGTTTGTTAGCCACTACGACACCAGATACCAATCTATCGACAGTATTCCGGAGCCAGTTCCTGGTGCAAACGACGGCGCTTCTGGAATTGCCGTAATGATGGAATTAGCACGTATCATCAAAACTGAAAATTTACCATATCAGATTGATTTTCTGTGTCTTGATGCACAAGACCAAGGTATGGACAATCAGATAAAAACCTGGAGTTTGGGTGCGCAACAGTGGGTGAAAAGGAATAACAAAACTTACGATTTTGCCATTAATTTTGATATGCTTGGCGCAAAGGACGCTAAGTTTGTTAAAGAAAAATTCTCGTCCTTTTTCTGTAAAGATCTTCAGGATAAAATTTGGGCTATTGCCGAACAAAAAGGCTTTCAAACCTATTTCCCAGAAAACAATGAAGTTGAGCAATTGATAAACGATCATTATTTTATTAATAATCACAGCAAATCAAAAGTGCCAACATTGTTGATAACAGATTATCGGGCGGCAGACAGCACGTATTTTCCGCAATGGCACAGCAAAGAAGATGGTTTAGAACATATTTCGACAGAACCTTTGCAAGCTGTTGGGCAAACCGTTTTAGAACTTCTCTACTCCAAAGACTTTTAATGAATCTTTACACCGACGACTATTTTATGAAAGAGGCGCTGAAGGAAGCGCATAAAGCATTCGATATCAACGAAGTGCCAGTTGGAGCGGTGTTGGTTCATCAAAACCAAATTATTGCACGAACGCACAACCAAAGTCAGTTGTTGAATGATTTTACGGCGCATGCCGAGATGTTGGCGTTTAGCGCGGCAAGTTCCTATTTTGGAGGAAAATACCTTGATAAATGTCGCCTTTTTGTAACTTTAGAACCTTGCTTGATGTGTACTGGAGCATCGTATTGGACTCAACTTGGGGAATTAATTTATGCCGCTACCGATCCCAAAAAAGGAATGTGTACAAATGGAACATCGTTTTTTCATCCCAAAACAAAACTAAGTCAAGGCCCTTTTAAACACGAAGCCGAACAGTTGCTCAAATTATTTTTTGAACAAAAAAGATAGCGGAGTAAAAATTTTGGTACAAGACTTGATATTCAGTCTAAAAAAACAACTCAAATGAAAGCATTACTCTCTGGATTACTCCTCATTTTTTCGACCTTAACAATGGCTCAATATCCTAAAAATCAAATAGATAAATCTTCTGCTTTTTCCCAAGGAGAATACATGAAGTTTAAATTTAAGTATGGTTTTGTGAGTGCTGGTTATGGCGAGCTTCGCGTTTTTGATAGAGCAGTTGACAACCAATTTCACTTTGAAGCCAAAGGTTGGTCGGCTTCTTTTTTCGATCCTTTTTTCAAAGTTAGAGATTATTATGATTCTTATGTTGACAAAACGACAATGAAACCGAAGCGTTTTACTCGCGACATCGAAGAAGGAAACTTTAAGAAAAAACAACAAGTTGATTTTATTGACAGCAAGGCGTATTCAAACGAAGACACCATTTCGATGCCTGACAATACACAAGATTTAATTTCTTTTTTCTATCATTTAAGAAATCAACCCCTTGATACACTTGATTTTAAATCAACTATCGATCTGCCAATTTACTTAGATGATGAAGTGTTTTATACTCAATTTACGTATGAACATGACGAATACCTCGGGTCGATTATTGGACGTAAAAAATGTATGGTATTTTCTGTCCGAGTAATGTCAGGACGTGTCTTTTCAGATTCTGAACCTGTAAAAGTTTGGGTAAGTAAAGACGAACAAAAAATTCCGATGAAACTGAAAGCAGACCTAGCAGTTGGTTCTGTTAAAATGGTCTTAGATAAATATACTAAAGGAGGTTGATCTAGTGTCCCTAAACCTTGACATAGCCCTTAATTACTTTCTTATAAGCCATTCTCTTTTTCTCTTTATGAGCCGTTTCTTCGTCAGGAAATTCCTTAATAATACTTCGTGGTTTATTCCCTATTCTTCCATACCTAACTTCAATACTGTTGCCATCCACTCTTATTTCCCAATATTTGTTACTCGTCTTACTGGAAAATTCGTATCTTTCGTATGGTTCATCTTCCTCTCTCGAAGATACATCTAGATTATTATCTGCATGAGATTCTTTTTGCTTAGTGTTGTCTTGGATATTTTCTAAAACATCATTCTTTTCTTCTGAGGTAATTAAGTCATCTAAATTCAGATCCGAACGTTCTTCCTCCCCACGAATAGTTTGCTCAATTTTTTCTAAAACACGTTCTGGTTTTTCAAACCAATCTTTACTATAAACAGTATATGTTTTCCATCCAAAAGCATTTAAAATATGTGGTTTTTGACAATACTGTTCAAGAATATTGTCATTTTCATAATGTGTCTTCTTGTCAATCAAAATACCTAAAACATACTTATCTTGCTTTTCGATTTCACCTGAATCTTTGGTCTTTTTAACAGCAATATCACACTTAAAATAGGATTGTCCAATAGATAAATTGACTTCATAGCCTTTTTTGATAAGCGCACTTGAAAGCTGTTCTATAACAGGGTTTGTGTTTATATCTTTTTCTTGGTCTTCGTGAGAGGATAAAGAATCCAAAACTCTATTAGACCCTTCTAATTCGCCATCAGATATATATTTGGCATAAGCAAGAAACTTTTTAAAGTAATTAGCACCTTCATTGTAATCGTTCTTAATTTCATGTGGCAAAATAGAGGTTACAATAACCATTTTTTTCTTTGCTCGTGAGAATATAACATTAAGCCTTTTCTCTCCGCCTCGTCTATTTATTGGTCCAAAATTCATTAACATCTTTCCTTTAGGGTTAGTCCCATAGCAAACACTCATAATAATGATGTCCCTTTCATCACCTTGTACGTTCTCTAAATTTTTAACAAATAACCCATTAAATTGGTCCTCATCCATGCGCTGATATTCTTGTTCCAAAAGAGTATCAAATTCTGAATCTTCTTGAGACAACCTTTCTAAAGCTAGTTCAATTTCAGATTGTTGATCCATCGAGAATGCGACTACTCCAATGCTTAATTTAGAGTCTCCTTTTAATAAATCTCTTACTAATTTGGCGATGTAATCTGCCTCATCTCGATTCTTTCTTTTATCATAAATGGCATTTTCTAAATAGCAAAAACTAATGCTTCTGTTTAATATGGAGTCTATTTCCACAGGATCATTAGTGTCTAAAATTGGAGCAATGGGTTCTATAGAAGATTGTAGAATGACATTGTCTGGTATGGTTAACAAACTTCTTTTATAGAATGCTGCATTACTAAAACTAATCAAGCTTTCATGCCTACTTCTGTAATGCCAACCAAGCATCACAGAAGACAGTTTTCTAGCTCCTTGATTTAGCAGACTATCGGCATCTAAACTAATCCCAATTTTGGACTCTATTTCTTCTTCCTCTTCGTCAACAGAAGTTAATGTACTGAAGAAATTTGTAGGTGGCATTTGCATTTCGTCTCCTACCACAATTGTTTGGTGTGTTCTAAATAGCGAGGGAACGCCTTCTTCGACAGTTATTTGGCTGGCTTCATCAAAAATAACAACATCAAAAACTTCTGGATCTATTGGCATGGTATCAGAAACACTTAGTGGACTCATTAGCCACACTGGTTTCAATACCGTCATTAAAGAATTAGCCTCGCTTGATGCAAGTTCTCTAATGGACTTATATCTCATCGATTTTCCAAACTCATTTTCTAAAATACGCCTTGCAGCATTGTAGGTTTTTTTACTAACTTTTTCATCGCTAGTAAGTTGAGCAGCTACAGATTCTGTAATTCTAATTTTATCTAAAAACTTTGCTCTTAGTTTAGATCTAATGGCATCTACGTTGCTTTCATAATATTTTGAAAGAAGCGCATTAATTGTTGAGATACTTATTCGTAACTCACCTTCATCCATTTCTGAAAATTGTCTTTCTTTCTCATAAATAGAATTTAAACTTTTGTAAGCCAAATTATATTCAAAATCTATGATATCCCAAGATTTAGAGAATAAACAAGCTTGCATTTCAGAGCTAAGGGTATGTCCTTTTTCAATAAATGGTAGAAAAGCGGAAAGAGAGTTAAGGTTACTCTCACTTTTTGCTAATTTTTCTTCAAGTTTTTGTAAACTAATTTTGCTGATGTCACCAAACAGAAGCGTTGCATCAGTTACAAGAGAAGAAAAATTTTCATCGAAATTAGAAAGCAATTTTAAACCTTCCTTGTCGGCAATCAATGTCTGTAAAATTGAATCTGTTTTTTCTTGTTGTTCTAGAATCCAAGCATAATCTTTTTCCCAATGCTCTCCCAAACCGAAATTGCTTTTTAGGTCGTCAATATAGTTTAGAATTGTCTCTTGCGCCGTGTACTCCTCCGCAAGATTATTTAGAATATGTGAAACTTCTGGCTTTATGACATGTGCATCAAAATTATAGATTCCAGAAATTTGTGATTTAAGTTTATAATAAGTAGGGTTGATGTATCTAAAAATGCTTTTAGATAATCTATTCCATTGATTTACAGCTATTTTTGTTTCTTCTTTGCTCAATTTTGAAATCCAATAACTATTTACTTTTCCTAAATCTATTGTTTTGTTTTGAGCAGATTCTATATCCTCTTTCGCTTGGCTTAAAGACATCGCATCAGAAGAATTTTTTACTAAAACTTGAAGCTTGTCGCGACTAAAAAATGGTTTTACTTTCTGAATTAATTCGTATCTTTTAATCCAATCTTGCAATAGAAAGTTTTCCGTGTTTTCAATATCTAAATTGTCAATCAATTCATTGAAATCATCTAAAAGTCCAATACAACGTTTTGCTTTTTTATGAACAATGGCTTTTGGCTTGGCTTCATGGATTAGATTTTCTGACAGCTGAGCCAAAGGATAATCAAGTATAAACCGACCTAAGTTATTTGTTTTTAGTGCCTTAAACCAATCTATTATCCAGTTCCTGTTTTCTTTCCATTCTTTATAGTATGGAAAAGAAATCATATCTATTTCATCTGGCTTCTTTCTATTTTTTCCTGTTGAATGTAGGACTTCAAAAAGTTCTAAAGGAGCAATATCTCCTTTTTTCATATTGGAATGAAAATAGTTTAGTTTCTCTAAATGGCTTTTTATTGTGCCAATAATTTGGTCTCTTTTATTTTCTATTTCTATGCTATTGAACTCGTCTTTTATAAAGCTTTCATAAGTCTCTTTTAAGTTAGTAATGAATGCTTTTTTATCCGATTGCGAATCGTGAATTAAACAACATAGTTCATCCAAATCTTTGTTTTTCAAACGATGGAACACCACATCTAATGCGGCTCGTTTTTCACAAACAAACAATACTTTCTTGTCTCGAGCAATATAATCTGCAATGAGGTTCGTAATAGTTTGTGATTTCCCTGTTCCGGGAGGGCCTTGTATAATATAGCTTTCACCAGTTCTTGCTAATTCAATTGCTGCAGATTGGGTAGGGTCTGCAGCAATTATAGGGTAATTGCTTTTCAAATCACTAGATTCTAATGTGTTTACCCCTAATCTTTTTGGAAACTCACTAAAAAGCTGTTCAAATATTTTATCTTTAATATCAACATTTATAATTTCATTATAATCCCTAACAAGGCTCATTTTCCTATAATTGAAATTCCCCAAAGTCATATTACAGGTATCTACTTCCCAAATCATAGGATTAATTTCACCATCGTTATCATGGCTATAGAATGTGCGTACTTTTTCTTTTACGGCACTGTTTTTCTTTGGATTTAAGTCTTCGTTTATAATATATTCTAAAGCATTATTCTTGCTTTTTATTACTTTTTCAAAAATTTGTAAACCTAAAGGTTGAAATTCCTCTTTTTTATATGAATAGTCAAATGATTTGAGATGTATTCCTTTCGTTTTTTTGTGAAGCTTCTTTGCTCTCAGATTAAAGCTCTTTTTGGCAATACTATGGACTAACTGAATACTTGGATTTTTTCTCCACTCTAAATTTATACCAGTTCCTCCTTTTGCTATTTGTGCCTGTATTGATTGGACTAATTCATCAACACTTGTATTGTCCAAATCAATATAATCTGGCAAAGAAATGTCATACAAATCTTTTAAGTAATTACTTAAAATTGGATTTATTTCGGCTTCGGTATTAGGAAAATGCAATACATATTGGTCTTTTACACCTTTCTTTTTTACGATGTCGGTTGGTAGCAACAATAAAGGTGAGGTAATTTTTTCTTCTCTATCTTCTTTAAAATTATACCAATGCAAAAAAGCAATAACCGTTCTCAACTGACTAAAGCCATATTCGTTTTTACTTTTCCTAGCTTCTAAACGAATCTTATTTAATGTAGGCGTCAGAAATCTGTTTTCATTGAATTCTAAAAAAGAGTTTAATACAAGTTTTTGTTTATCTACAATGTTCTTTTTTATGGTGTTACTCCAGAAAATAAGGTCATTTTCTCTAACGTTTTTATGGTCCAATAAAAGGGGAACGGAACTAATAGTTAGATTCAAAAAACTTTGCCTTTCTTTAAAATAAAGTAATTTGTTTCTTCTACTGGTATCAAAAAGCCGATTTTTAAGCTTACTCAATATCCAATGGTTACGTTTTGAAACATCTTGATTCCTAAACCCTTCAGTTTCCGTTAAATCGACATAGTGTTCTGGGTTGTAGGCTCTGTAATTTTTAAATTTTGTAATAACCTCTTGAAGGTTTGACGTTCTATCTTCTCGATATAAAGAAGTCATTTCAAACAATACATTCAAAATGGTTGGATGCAAGTGTTTATTTAAGAAGTATAAACTCTTTCTATTTGCTTGAAACACTTCTAAATCATCCTTTTCCCTAAGGTCTAAATTAAAAGCAAGGCTAATAAAAAGCTGTCCTAACTGGAAAATATCTGTCAAAGGATCGTAGTGCTCTTTCTCATGCTCCCAACATGAGTAGTTTAACAGGTACTTAGGCTTGTCTAAGCTTGCAGGTTCTGTAGCACCTTCACTATTTTTTTCAATGGATAAGCTCTTTACTTCAACATGGTTTTTATCCAAATCTGTAAATTCTTCTACATTATCAGTTATCTGTAGAACTCCAGTTTCCTTTGGTTTAATAAACAGTTTATTAGGAGAAATCAAATATGGTTTTGGTTCTCCTGTCAAAATTAGATTTGACCCATTAAATTTGATTCTATCTATATGCACAATATGACCACAAAGTTGCCTTTCATGTAGAAGGTTTAATTCTTCTACAAGCGGAAGGCAATACGCAATAAAATCTTGTGATTTGATGCTTCCATAGTCTTTTACTTTTTCCAATAAATCAAAAAACGATTGTTCTTCTGTGCTCATATCAATCATTATAAATACTATCTTCTTTTGATTCTTTAATGTCTTGTAAATCCTTTAGAACAGTTTCTTGCATCAACTTAAATGCTCTGGAAGTTAACTTCAATTCTTTACGTACTATTTTCTCAAACTCGTTTTTAAGACCTAATAATTCCGCAATCTCCAAAGAATGCCCTAATGGAACGCCTTCCATAGCCTCATCTACTTTAGCAAAATCTAAAAGCACATAAGACAAGAAATTCTTTACCGATGGCTTACTGCGTTCTATTTTCTCAACAAGATTGTCTACCTTAAGTTCCTCAGGCTTTCTATAAAATGAATTAAAGTATTGATTGCATAAATTTACAACAGCTGAACTATTCATCCATTTTGGCTTTACCACTAATTGAAGCAATTCATGGGTAAGATTTTGCATGTCATGTTGTTCAAAAATATCTAAACTATCTAAATCCAAATCTCCCTGAATCATAGCTTCTACATTCTCAAAATAGGTCTTGCTTTGATTTGCTCTTAGTTGTAGAGCAACACTTCTAATATAAGATTCTGGATGACTGTTGTCTAGAGTTGATTCCTTGTCTCTGTTTAAAATTTCTTTTGCTTGTTGCAAATAACTATCTGCATTCACTTGTGTGAGTCCTGTATTCAGTTTTACTAAAGTTCTTATAACAACCTTATGGTCTTTACATACATGAAGAGCTCCTGCATCACAAAATAATTCCATATATAATTGAAAAATTCGAGCAGTTTCAATTATGGCATTTTCACTTCTGCTGTCATTGGCAAGTGCCAAAATAATTCTTTGCGTATTTTCGTATTCTTCGTTTTCAATTTTATAGAATAAATAATGACTCAGTTCATGTGCAATTAAAGCTTTTAGTTCTTCTTTGGAAAGCAAAGAAAGGACTCCTCCAGAAAACACAATATGTGCTTCTTTTTCCACTATAATTATTCCTGCATTTAATTGGACGCTATTATGTTCTTGGTAATAAGTTACCTGCGTATCAATTGCCAAAGACGCACAGACCTCTTTTGTTGTAGAATACAATTCCTCATTCGAATTTTCATCCAAGCGATAGGTGTTTTTTAGAAGTTCCGATTTTAGTTCTTCTATCTGCTCTTCTTTAATATTTTTTTGAGCAAACCATTCCCACGTTTTGCTTCTGCTTTTGAAGTGATCTCTTAGCTTTTTATGGTACGTAAAAGGTTGTAATGCAAAGTTGTTATTTTCCACAGTTGTGTTCTTTTTGGATACAAATTTTAAATGACACCTAAAATAGAATAAGATGTTGGATTATTCTAATCTTTAATTATTATATCTGTAAAACTCTCTATTTTTAAAGCTCAATGTTTTACATATATTTAATAATTAGTGAGTGTAATGATTCTAATTTCTTGAATTAATTTCATTACACAGAAATACACCAGCCTTTTCCAATATTTCCAAACTCACTTATTTTTCGCTCACTTTTCTTTGCAACTATTTCTTCCATTTGCTGTCTGGAAATAAAAAACTTGGTGTTTTTAAGTTTCGGAATAGATTAATCGGAAGCTGGATTATCGCAATCTATAGTGCTATTTACACGAATCCAATTGCCAATATTATCTTCCTTAAGCCATCAACCGTTCAATCTCATCAATCTCTAAAGGAATAGAAGCCATCAAGTCCATAGGTTCGCCAGAGGCTTGAACAACAACGTCATTTTCTAATCTAATTCCAAGATTTTCTTCTGGAATATAAATTCCAGGTTCAACTGTGAACACCATATTAGCTTCAATAGGTTTTGTCCAGCTACCAACATCATGAACATCCAAACCAATATAGTGTGATGTGCCATGCATAAAATAACGTTTGTAGGCAGGCCAATTCGGATCTTGATTGGCAATATCTTCTTTTGTAATCAGTTTTAAATCAATAAGTTCCTTTTCCATTAATTGACCAACCTCAACATGGTATTCATTGAGTAAAGTGCCTGGAACAAGTAATTTGGTTGCTGCTTTCATCACCCTCAACACCGCCGAATACACTTCTTTTTGGCGTGGCGTAAATTTCCCATTAGCAGGAATACAACGTGTCATATCCGAAGCATAGTTTGCGTATTCTGCGCCAACATCCAGCAAAATGACATCGCCGTCTTTACAAGGTTTGTCGTTTTCGATATAATGCAACACGCAGGCACTTTCGCCCGAAGCCACAATGGGCGAATAGGCAAAGCCACGAGATCTGTTCCACAAAAATTCGTGTGTTAATTCCGCTTCTATTTCGTGTTCCGAAACACCAGGTTTTACAAAACTGAGTAATCTACGGAAGCCTTTTTCGGTAATTTCGCAGGCTTTTCTCATCAAGTCAATCTCGATAGGATGTTTCACCGAACGAATATAGTGCATAATAGGTGCCAACCTATGATACTGATGCAGAGGGAACTCGGATTGCATACGTTTAACAAAACGTGCATTTCGAGTTTCGACTTCTACATGCGCTCTCAAATGTTCGTTGCTGTTCAGATAAATAGAATCGGCCTCCAAAACCAAAGCCCGCATCACCGACTCAAACTGATCTAACCAATACACCGTTTCGATACCTGAAACTTCGGTAGCTTCGGCTTTGGTGAGTTTTGCACCTTCCCAAATGGCAATTTTTTCACTGGTTTCTTTCAGAAATAAAATTTCTTTGTGTTTGGCTTGAAAACAATCAGGAAAAACAATCAAAATCGATTCTTCTTGATCGACGCCAGAAAGGTGAAATAAATCTGCATTTTGTTTCAGATTCAGATGTCCATCGGCATTTGTGGGCATAATGTCATTGGAATGTACAATGGCAATAGCGCCAGATTTCATGCGTTCGCTAAGGCGTTTTCTGTTGTCGATAAACAGTTCGGAAGAGATTTGATCGTATTTCATGAGATTGGATTTTAGTTCGACATTAAGTCGATAAGTTCTTGTTCTAAGTCTTGATTTTTGTTCAGCGCATACCATTTATGCAAGTCTTCGGCGTAGGGCGTTTCATCGGCTTTGTGTTGCATCACAAGCTCTTGAGCTGCCTTTGGGCGTGGTCCCCAAGTATTCAAATAGCTTTCGCTAGAGGGTTGATAACGAATAAGTTTCGGGATAGATCTTCCGCCATTCGTTAGGAATTTATCCATCAGCTCTAAGTTTTCATCTCTATACAAAATATGCAATTCGATGAGCTCAGACTGTTCTGCAATTTTAGCTAATTGAGCAATATTTTGAGCCGCATCGCCACACCAAGCTTCTGTCAAAACAATCCAAAGTTCTTTTTCAGAAAGCTGATTTACAGCGTCTAAGATGGCTTGAGAGGGTTTGTAAATTTTTGACCACTTTTTAACGCGTTTATAATTCAAATGCGTGTATTCAATCAGCATTTCGCTTTGGTTTTCACCTGAGGTTGTGCCTGATTCTGAATGTTGTTTTAAAGCTTCGAAGTAGGCTTCAAAACTAATGCTGTTATTAAGATTTGGTTTCATAAGTTAGATGTTCTGGGTCTGGTAAAGGTTGAAAAAGATAGTGTATTGATGCAAAATTAAAACGTTTTTTGGCTATAAAGAAGAAAATCAAAGCCGAAATAGCCCAACTAACAAAGCCTAATAGCATATCAACGTCTTGACTCGTAAAAAGTGCGTAGGTATTAAGAGCAGAACCTTTATAGGACATCAAAACACCACCAATGATATTATTGGCGGCATGATAACCCAAAGCTAATTCTAAACGATTATCGAGCGCAACAATAAGCGCCAAAAACACGCCAACAGAGCTATAATAAGCAAACATTATCCAAAAACCATAGGTCCCAACTTCTGGATTCGCCATGTGTAAACCTCCGAACAAAAATCCTGTAATCAGAACAGCGACAATAGGTTGTCTAAAAAACGAACTGACAACTTGCATTAAATAGGAGCGAAAAATCAATTCTTCGGTTGAAGATTGGATGAATAGAAAAACCAGAGAGATCAAAATCCCAATAAAAAAATTGGTCGATAAGCCATTGTAAGTTACCGAATCTGCACCCGAAATAAAGAAATAATCGAGTACAAATACAGTAAGTTGGATGATTGTCCAGAGCGAAAATGCCCAAAAGATACGCTTCCAACTTATGGCTTTGTGTATGTTTATTAACCTGACAAACAAGTCTTTATGAATCATTTTAACAGCAAGCCAAAGTCCTAAGGCTGAGCCTAAAAAAGGTAAAGTAATCAACATCAAAACCAAATTGAGGTTCATCAATTCGCCACTCATCAACCGATTCATATAGTTAGGGTCTATGCTGTTTTGGTTTGCCATGGTGTCCAAAAATTGCAAGGTTACAAGGGGTGTTAAAAACACCGCATTGCCCACCAAAACCAAAAGCAAGACCAGCAAAACGCCCCAAAGCGGAAGATGTCTGCCAATATGAAAGTTAAGAAAATGTGGTTTTGAAGCTGAGTTCATTAGTTAAAGTGGAATATTACTGTGTTTTTTCTTTGGAAGACTGACTACTTTGTTTTCCAACATTTTAAAGGCTTTGATTAGTGTATTTCGAGTGGCTGAAGGTTGAATCACATCATCCACATAACCACGAGCGGCAGCGTTATATGGATTTGCAAACAAATCGGCATATTCAGCTTCTTTTTCTTTCCATTTTTGTTCTGGATTTTCGGCTGAAGCAATTTCTTTTTTGAAAATAATTTCAGAAGCGCCTTTTGCGCCCATGACAGCAATTTCGGCACTTGGCCAAGCGTAATTCATATCCGCGCCAATGTGTTTAGAGTTCATCACATCATAAGCTCCACCATAAGCTTTTCGGGTAATTACGGTAATTCTTGGCACCGTAGCTTCCGAGAAAGCAAAAAGTAATTTGGCGCCGTGCGTAATGATTCCATTCCATTCCTGATCCGTTCCTGGTAAAAAGCCTGGTACATCCTCAAGAACTAAAAGTGGAATATTGAAACAATCGCAAAAACGAACAAAACGCGCCGCTTTTGTAGACGCTTCAATATTGAGTACTCCAGCTAAAAATGCAGGCTGGTTGGCAACTATTCCGACAGATTTTCCATCCAAACGTGCAAAACCAACGACAATATTTTCAGCATAATCTTTATGCACTTCCATAAACGAATCGCCATCAACAAGTGTAGAAATCACGTCTTTGATGTCATAAGGCGTATTCGGATTTGGCGGAATAATTTCATCTAAAGTAGATTGATCGGCAACCGAACCTGAAGCTTGCTCTGGAGCTGAATCTTCGCAATTCTGTGGCATATACGACAGTAAAACCTTCAATTGATTGATGGCTGCCACTTCATTTGCGGCCGTAAAATGCGCCACACCAGATTTGCTCGAATGTGTGGAAGCTCCACCCAATTCTTCGGCACTAACTTCTTCGTGCGTTACGGTTTTTACCACATTTGGTCCTGTAACAAACATATAGGAGGTGTTTTCCACCATCATAATGAAATCGGTCAAGGCTGGAGAATAGACAGCACCACCAGCGCAAGGGCCCATAATCAAAGAAATTTGAGGAATAACACCACTGGCTTTCGTGTTTCGATAAAAAATATCGGCATAGCCACCCAAAGACACCACGCCTTCCTGAATCCTGGCACCTCCAGAATCATTCAAACCAATGACAGGAGCTCCATTTTCCATCGCTAAATCCATAATGCGGCAGATTTTCTGAGCATGAGCTTCGGCTAAAGAGCCTCCCATTACCGTAAAATCTTGAGCAAAGGCATAAATTAATCGCCCCGAAACATAGCCATAGCCTGTAACAACGCCATCGCCTAATACTTTTTGTTTATCGAGTCCGAAGTTGGTTGATCGATGCGTAACCAACATGCCAATTTCTTCAAAACTGTCTTCATCAAACAAAAAATGAAGCCGTTCTCTGGCGGTTAATTTTCCTTTTTTATGCTGAGACTCAATGCGTTTTTCTCCTCCACCCAATTTGGCTTCGGCTTTCATTTTGTTGAGTTGTTCTAATTTTGCTTTCATGATTTTATTCAAATTCTATCAAAAGTTGTTTCTTTTCTACGGCTTGTCCAATCTCCACTTTTATCGACTTAATCGTCTGATCTGATGGGGATTTTATGATGTTTTCCATCTTCATGGCTTCCAAAACTAAAAGGGGATCTCCTTTTTTGACTTCATCGCCAACTTGAACACGGATATCGATAATCAGACCTGGCATTTGAGCTTTGTAATCATTGTCTTTTTTGGCCGCCATAGACGACATCCCCAACTGCTCAAGCAAAGTATCAAACTTATCTTTTAGCTCCACATCATACACATTTCCATTGACTTGGATGCGTGCCGTTTTGGCGGTTTTGTCCAATTCTATCACTTCAACTTGGTAGCCTTTGTGGTTTCGGATGATATGAAATCCTGTAGAACCCGAAGGAATGCTGTCGAGGCTAACTTGCTTACCGTCAAGAGTGAAATCGCCTGAAGCGTTTTGTTCTATCTGATAACTTTTGTCCTTTATTTTTGCTGTAAACATAGCTATGCTTTTTTTTCAGTGTCAACAAAAGTAAGGTTTTTTTGGATTAAGAATCTAAAAAAATAGAGTCAAAAGATGGTATTTTTTGTTTTTTATGACGAATCTCGTGCTCGCAAAGCAACAAAGTGGACATCTTGAAAAAAACAACTGCGTTATAATTCAAAAAAATATGTAAATTGCCCCTGAAACAATCGGTAAAAAAAGCCAGCTAAACATTCCTTAAATTCATCCACTTATCCAAAATAAACACTGTGCAAACGAAAACCAATCTACTCTTCCGAACCTTTGTCTTTATCACTCTACTTCTAACACTTTTTGCTTGTCAGAGCGAAGTTGATGCGCCAAAACCAAAGGAAAAACATCAAGCTAGTGAACACAATTCTGGTCAAGAAACAAAGCAAACAAAACTTCAAGAATTGACCCAAAAACTAGCTCAAGATAGCCTTTCTGCTGCCTTGTATGTTGAACGTGCGCAAGAATATGTACAGCAAAACTCGGGCTTGAAAGCTTATTTAGATTTGCAAAAAGCGGTGGACTTAGAGCCCAAAAACGAACTGTATTTATTGGCTTTGGGCAATGCGGCCTTTAGAGTAAACAAAACGCGAGCGTCTAAAGAGGCTTGGGAAGCTTGTTTGGAGTTGAATGCCAGCAATGTGTCTTGCCGATTGAAATTGGCCGAATTATTTTATTTTGTAAAAGACTACGAAACCTGTGTTGAGTTTTGTAATCAGGTGCTGAGTATCAATCCCGAAAAACCAAGTGCGGAACTCTACAAGGGCTTGTCGTTTATGGAAACAGGCGACACCACAAAAGCCATCAGAAGTCTACAAAAAGCTATCGAAATAGAACCAGATTTTACTAAAGCAATGGGTGTTTTGGCTGAGCTTTATGCCTCGCAAAACGATCCCTTGGCTTTGGATTATTACAACTTGATGCTGACTAAAGATAGTACACGAACAGACGTTTTGTTCAACAAAGCATATTATTATCAACAAACCAATCAATTCGACTTGGCTATGACGTTTTATGAGCAAGCTTATGCGATCAACCCGAGTTTTTTGGGTCTGAATTATAATATAGGCTATTTATATTCGCTCAAAAAAGACTACGACAAAGCGATTGAATTTTTCACGAAAGGTCTTGATTCTCATGCAAATAATTCAAATCATTCAAGTAAAAATTATTTTGCAAGAGCCTATATGTATGAGCTTTTGGGCAATATTGGCAAGGCAGAAAGTGATTACAAATCAACCTTGATGCTGAATCCCAAATACAGTCCAGCTCAAGAAGCTCTAAATCGCATAAAAAAATAGTGTACCTTAGCTTCCTAAAAAAACATTTAATTTTTTCTCAGAATATGAACTCTTATCTATTGTCTTTCTCGATGTTATTTGCCCTTTTTTCAACTATTTCTTGTCGAAACAACGACGATTCGGATAGCGGATTAGAAGTAGAGGTCGTCTATAAAGTAGATAGCTTGTACGAAAATCTAATCAATGAAAAAGCCTATTTTACACCTGACTCTAATTTGGTGATCAGCTTTTTCTCTCCAAAACTTCCTTTCGAGGGCATGGAAGACGAGCTAGAGGATGTGTTTATGAGGCGAAATACGACCATTACACTTAATAAAAACTTGGAAGGTGCCTATTATTTTAATGATTTTCAAACGTTTTTTCAGGTCGATACTTTTTTCTATTCCTACAGCGATACACCTTATAAAATAGGTTCATTTACGCCGGATATTACTGAGGTAGAGCAAGAAACATCTTATGTTTATCTGAAAATCGTTGATGAAGGTCGCTCGTTTGTAACAGGTAATTTAGAGCTCAATATGCTTAATCCGGGCATTAATCCGCTTGACGTTTACAGTGTCCGTTATGCGATAAAGTTTAGTCATATTCCATATTCAACCTATTTAGATTAGACAGATGAAAAAGATTAGTTTTGGTATTGGTTTCGGATTGATTTTGACCTTAATTTTTGCTGTGTTTGCCGAATATTCAAATCAAAAAAACTATAGCATTGAAGTTCAAAACAACATTGAAGCGAAAAAGAAAAAGCGAAAAGGAAGATTGTATTCAGAAGCGTCGAATGCAAGTTTGGCAGCTCCAAACTCAATAAAACAACTTGAGGAAGAAAAAGCCAGATTGGCAAATCCTCAAACTGGAGAAATTCCAAACAACATCCGACAAAAAGAATTAGCTTTTGCTAAAACCTTACCAAAGTCGAGTGCAGCGGTTGAGTTTTCGCATCGAGGGCCTTTTAATGTGGGCGGAAGAACCAGAGCGTTTGGGGTTGATGTGGATAACAGTCAGCATTTGATTGCTGGAGGAGTCAGCGGTGGTATTTGGAAATCTACCGATGGTGGCGAGTCCTGGCAAAAAAAGACAAGTGGAGAGCAATTGTCAAGTGTAACTTGTATTCAACAAGACATTCGGGATGGAAAAACCAATGTTTGGTATGCCGGAACAGGAGAGGGTTACGGAAATTCGGCGAGTGCCACAGGAGCTTATTTTTTAGGAAACGGCATGTTGAAATCAACGGATAATGGCGAGTCTTGGCAGCCCATTGCTTCTACCCAAAGCGCATCAACCGTAAGTTTTACGTCCAATTGGAATATTATGTGGAATGTAGC
>JBMYYR010000021.1:0-33768 GCA_049609625.1 Flavobacteriales bacterium
GACTGAGAATCATCAGGACTTCCATCGTTCACTAAGATAAGTTCGATGCTTTGGTAGGTCTGATTTCTCAACGAATGAATACAGCGATCTAAATACTGCTCTACATTATATATAGGTACAATGATACTTACTAAAGTCATAATCTGGTTTGAGCGGCAAAGGTAGAAAATCTGACGACAACATTTGATGTTTATTTTAGTTGAGAAACTGCTAATTTTTGAAATGTATTTGAAAATTGATGTACATTTGCCGAAAGAAACCAAAAAACCAATTTTTTCTAAACCCGTCTATTATGAAAAAAACTCTATTGATTTCGGCTCTAGCCGCACTATGCTCTGTTCAAGCTCAAGATTGTTCCGATTTATTTTTCTCGGAATATGTTGAAGGTTCTGGACAAAACAAAGCCTTAGAAGTCTACAACCCAACAAATGCCGCTGTAGATTTAAGCCAATACGTGATCAAACGTTACAAAAATGGTCAAAACATTCCTGATACAGAATTGATTCTTAGCGGAACATTAGCCTCAAAAGATGTGGTGGTGATTACAAATGGTCAAATTGTTGAAAATGATTTTGGGTCGGTAGATTCAACTTTATATTTTGATTATGCTGATATTCATGGAACAGGAAATCACTCAAACTCACCAATGTATTTCAATGGAAATGACGCACTTACGCTCGAGACTGTTTCTGGAGACATCATCGATATTTTTGGAAAAGTTGGAGAAGACCCAGACAATGGTTGGAACAACATTGATTCTATGAATTATGTAGCTGGAACTTCGTTCTGGACCGCTTGGACAAAAGACCATACGATGCTTAGAAAATCCTCAGTCTTGAAAGGTGTTACCGCAAATCCACAGTATTTCAATACTGGTTTAGAATATGACACCTTAGCCGAAAATACCTTTACAGAATTGGGTGCTCACGACTGTGAATGCAACAACATTTCGGTAGACTCATACAATCAAATTGAGGCTTCGGCTTATGCTCAAGCAGGCCTTTTGGTTATTCAATCAGAAGAAAACCTTCGGTCTATTACGCTAATCAACGCTCTGGGGCAAACCGTTGTGTATTCAAAAGCAGGAGGCTCAAACCATCAATTAGATTGCAAAACCTTGCCAAATGGCGTTTACACTGTTTTTATCCGAGCTGAAAATGGCACCAAAACCATTAAAATAAGCTTATAATAAAGTCATGTTCATAAACCTCTTTGATGCGTCAAAGAGGTTTTTTTTGTATTAAGTTTTCTTTTTTTAGTCTACTAAATTCACTTTCAATATATGAAACGTTTTCTACTTATCCTAAGCACATGTTTGGGTCTGAATGTTGCACTGGCACAATATACAGTTAGCGGTGTGGTGCTCGACAAAGAAACTGGAGAAACCCTCCCTGGCGCCAATGTGTTGTATGGCTCCAACAAAGGAGTTGCCGCCGATCTTGACGGAAAATTCAGCTTTTCCTTGCCAAACGGCACCTATACCCTTCAAGTTTCATTCGTTGGCTACAACCGACTTTCTCAGCAAATTACGGTTAATGGCAAAGCACGTTCGCTAAAACTCGCCATGACAACCCAAAGTTTGGCCAAAGTGGTTCTGATTGCCGACATTGCTCAAGAACGAAGTACACCAACGGCTTTTTCTAACGTAAAGCCTAAAAAAATTGCTCAAGAATTAGGTGGTAGAGATTTGCCGCTGATTCTAAATCATACCCCAGGCGTCTATGCTAGTCAATCTGGTGGTGGCGATGGTGATGCTCGGATTAATATTCGAGGCTTTAAACAAGAAAACATGGCGGTTCTGATTGATGGAATCCCAGTGAATGACATGGAAAATGGCGCCGTGTATTGGTCCAATTGGTTTGGTTTGGATGTTATAACCACCAATATGCAAGTACAACGTGGACTTTCGGCCTCAAAATTATCCATTCCTTCGGTTGGAGGAACGATTAACATTTTGACCAACACCATGTCTGCTGATCCATTTTTCAAAATCAACCAGCAAGTCAACCAATTCGGAAAATCGACCACGAGTTTGGGCTATTATTCTGGTCTGTCCAAAAAAGGTTGGAGTTTTAAAAGTGCCTTTTCTTATATCAACGGATCTAACTATGCTGACAACACTGGCACAGAAGGCTTTTTTGCTTACGGAAAAGTGTCCAAAAAAATAGATAAACATGTTTTGTCCATTTCCTCTTTTGTTGCCCCAAGAAACAGAAGTCAGCGTTCGTCTCAACAGCGCATAAAAACCTACGATTTAGACTATGCCGAAAAACATGGTGTTGATATTAGTATCAATGATGATGGCGTTCCTGTAAATTTAGGAAGAAATTATAACCGAAATTGGGGTTATCTCAAACGTGATAGATATAACTCAAATGTTGAAACAGAACGTCTGTCTGAACGAAGAAATTTTTACAGCAAACCTCAATTCAACTTAAACCATACTTATGTAGCCAACGATAAGCTTACCTTTAGCAACGCTGCCTATCTGTCGATTGGTCGCGGCGGTGGGACAAGCTTTGGCTCTCGGCCCGGAGCTTCATACTATACCGAAGATGGATTAATCAATTGGCAAAAACTCTATGACGCCAATTACAGCAAAGACAATCAATTTCCTAAAATTGATGACGACGGAAACTTTATTTCTACCTTTACGCTTCGAGCTAGCGAAAACCATCACAATTGGTATGGCCTCTTGTCTAAATTCGATTACGATTATGACGAACACTGGAACCTTTCTGGAGGAATTGATTTAAGGTCTTACGAAGGCCGCCACTTCCGAACGGTTTACGATTTGGTTGGTGGCGATGTCTACCACGAAGAAGGAAAAACCGTACCCCTCAGAGAAGGTGATCGCTATGATTATGACAATTCTACATTCGTAAATTGGGCAGGTGTTTTTAGCCAAGTTGAATATAAAAAAGGCTTAGTATCAGCCTTTCTAAACATCTCCACCTCTAGTATTTCGTTCAGACGAGAGAATTACCTTTCGGGAACAACAGAAAAAAGCGGTAGTTTATCAAAATGGGGAGGGACTATCAAAACGGGAGCAAATTTTAACCTCACCGAACACTCGAACATCTTTGTCAACACGGGTTATCTAAACAAGGTGCGTCCAGCCAATTTTATTTTCAATGGCAACGCCATGAGCTTTAGAACCGATACCAAAAATGAAGAAGTCAAAGCGTTTGAAATAGGTTATCATTATGGTTCTGAAAAAATTTCATTAAACGCCAATGGCTACTACACGGTTTGGAATGGCAAGCCAGTGAGAAACATACCCAATCCTGCTGAGAATGAAAATGAGCTTATTCTTCCCGGACTTGACGCGCGCCACATGGGCGTAGAACTCGATGGGATTTATAAATTCTCCGACAAATTAGATCTTCAGGCAACTGTATCTTTAGGCGATTGGATCTGGGCCACCAATCGAGCAACAGTATATGAAGAACTGACCGAAAACGAGGACGTACTTTCTTTAGACGAACCCGTCTATATTTCTTTCAATAATATATATGTTGGTGATGCTCCACAATCCCAATTTGGACTGTCGCTAAACTTTAAACCAAACAAAGCCTCTTACATCCGATTAAAATATCGCTATAATGCCAAATATTATTCAGATTTTAATCCAGAACCAAAACTTGAAGGCTCTATCGACGCTGACCCTGTTCAACCCTGGAAAGTTCCTAACTTTAGTCTATTCGACCTGTCAGCTGGTTATAATTTCGATTACAAAAAACATAAAATCAACCTTTCGGTAAATGTCTTTAATCTGTTTGATACCTATTATATTTCTGATGCGACTAATAATGCAGAATATCAAATTGATGCAGATCTTGATCCTAGCTTCAACAATACGGCCTCAGCTGCCTCCGTATTCTTCGGTTCAAACCGATATTTTTCAACCGCACTCAACATCACACTCTAAACCAACTCTACGATGAAAATCACAAGCATTTTTGCCCTATTTTTTATTGGAATGGCTAATCTTTTGGCTCAGCCGCTCAACTATTACCAAACAGCAAATGGACTCTCGGGAGCAGCTCTAAAGGCTGAACTTCACTCAATCATCGAAGATCATGTTGAATTGGAATATGGAACCATCAAAACGGTGATCAGACAAGCGGATGAAGACCCTAATAACTCCGATAATGTTATTTTGCTCTACACGGGAAATTCGATTTATAAATTCGATTTTGCTAATGATCCATTCAATTCTAACCAAAACGATTTTTGGAATAGAGAGCATGTTTGGGCAAAATCGCATGGGAATTTTGGTCCCGATGGAAATTTTACCGAACGAGGTGCCAACACCGATGCTCATCACCTCCGACCAGTAGATCAAACCATAAATTCGGCTCGATCTAACAAAGATTTTGATAATGGAGGGACAATTGTAAACAACGGAACGACGCCAACAGATTGTAAATCAACAGAAAACTCATGGGAGCCACGTGATGAGGTAAAAGGCGATGTAGCTCGAATGATTTTTTATATGGCAACCCGCTACGAAGGCGGAACAAGTGCTTTGGGCGATGCCGAACCAGATTTAGAGGTTGTTGAAGCCTTAAACACCTACCCAAATCCAGAAATGGGAAAGCTGTCTACACTTTTAGCGTGGCACAATCAAGATCCTGTTGATGCTTTTGAATTGAACCGAAATGACGTTATTTTCAACTGGCAAACCAATCGAAATCCCTTTATCGATCAACCCCATTTGGTAGATGTTATTTTTGGAACAGCGAGCCAAAGTCCAGAGGAATTTTCTAACCTCGCCATTGCTCCAGTCCAACCAACGGAAGGCGAAATGATTACCGTAACGGTTAATTTTACAGGCGCAAGTTCGCCAACTTTAGAATTACATTGGGGAAACAACTGGCAAGAGGCTTTAGACCAAACCAACACCCTAAGCATGACCAACACAAGCGGAACGACCTATTCTGCCGTCATTCCTGCTCAATTGTATTCTGCAAAAGTGCATTTCCAGATTGAAAACACAGCTTCCGCTGATGAAAATTTGATTTCACATAATTTCCAAATTCAACCAGAACCGTTTACAGGCACCATCACGCCTATTACAACCGTTCAGGGTAGTGGTGCTATTTCGCCTTTAGCGTGGCAAGTTACCGATGCTTCGGGCACACAAACCGACAGCGATAACGACATCGATATTTCGGTTACAGGGATCGTTACAGCTGTGTTTGGAGACAATTTCTTTATTCAAGAGTCGAATGCTTTGAGAAGTGGGATGTACAATTATTCTACTGGACATTTTCCTGCCATTGGCGATAGCGTTATTGTAACCGGACGTGTCAAAGAATACTACAATATGACCGAAATGGTTAATGTAACTAGCGTTTACACGGTTTCAGAAGGAAATGAATTACCTGATTTTCAAATTGTTAGTTCAGAAGACGTCTCTACTGGAAGCTCGGTTGCCGAAGATTATGAATCGATGCTCGTTAAAATCTACAACGCCACTTGTACCAACACAGATGTGGGCTTTGGTATGTGGGCAGTAAACGATGGCTCGGGCGAATGCAACATTCACAATACCGCTGTTTTTGAATATACTCCAACCGAAAACACAGCCTACAACGTTTCGGGCGTGTTAAACTTTAATTTTGATGAATTCAAAATCGATTTGCGTTTTAATGAAGATGTTGAAGCTGGAACAGATCAAATTGCACCACTAATTAGCGCAGTAAGCGTGCCCTCAACAGGTATTGTTAGCGTTGTGTTTACAGAGCCTATTACCCAATCGTCGATGGAAAACAGCAGTTTTTACTCCATAAACAATGGCGTTGTCGTTGCGCAGGCCAATCAGCACGCACTTCAAACCTCAAAAGTATTGCTTTGGGTAGAAGAACTCGGAACAGGCACGCACACCATTACCATCAATGGTCCAGAAGACGAAGAAGGCAATGTAGTAAATGATTCTTTTACGTTTGAAAGTAACTTTACTAATATTTCGCTTATTGAATTTGATGGACAAGTTGTTGACTATTGGACAAAAAGGAATCGTCTAAACATCAAAGCTTTAGAAAACATTACCAATCTAGCCATTACGAATATTCAAGGTCAAAACGTGTTTAAACAAACGCATTTGGACCAAGATCTAAGCCTCGAATTGACATCGGGCATTTATTTCCTCCATCTGGCTAACGCCCAACAAAAACAAACGATTAAATTGAGTATTCAATAAAGGATACAGGCTTGTTTTTAGCTAAACTCTATTGGCTATTCATAAAAAACGAGGAACGCATTGTTCCTCGTTTTTTATGAAAACTATAATCAAAATTGAACCAGCTCAATTATAGTATTTTTTGAATTGATGTACCTGGCTATTCAAACTGGAATGCTAAGCCTTTCGGAAGACGAAAAAGAGCCTAATCTTTAATCTTCCAAAGCCGCTCAATCTGCTCCAAAATATCCGAAAGTGGGATATGATCCACATAATTTATCCACGGAAAAAAGCGTTTTTTTCCCAGTTTTGAGGTTGGGCGGAGGAGGTGTGTAGATTCGAGGATGACAGAATGTTTTCCGGGTTTGTAAGGCGCAAAGCCCAAACTCGGAGATGTTGTTCCCCAAAGTGAAATGATGTTTTTTTGGAAGCCTGCTGCCACGTGCATCAAGCCCGTATCGTGGCTGATGACAAACTTAGCCTTAGCTAACAGATGCATCGAATCGCTTAAGTTTAGCTTGCCAGCCAATGATTCAACAAGCTGATTGTCAGAATGTTTTGCTAAAAAATCTCCTTTCTCGGCATCTTCAGGGCCGCCAATCAACACGACTCGATATCGGTTGAGCTTTAGGAGTTCTAATATTCTGTTTTGGCTCATCATTTTACCCTCATGCTGACCACCAATAACATAGACAAAATAGTCGGAAAAGTTGAAATTTTGAAGAGACGCACTCGCGGGCGAGAGGTACATTTGGTTTGAAACCTCAACAGGGTTTTGGATAAGCGACTGAATGGTTTCCAGATATCGATCAACAATAGGGCGGACTGCAAAAACTGAGCATTTGGTCCAAACCAAAAGCGCTTTGTAGACATTTTGCTTGTTCAAAACCAAAGGCGAAAGGCCTAAATATTTTGTTACCTTTCTGGACCAAGTATTGTTGTGTAGATCAACCAGAACATCTATGTTTTTTTGTTTTAGCTGAGCTAAAAAATCAAAATCTAACACGCTGATTGTTAGTAACTCATCTACATTCGGATTGGCCGAAAAAAGGGGCTTGAAAGCGGATTTGGTTAGCATCAAAACCCGATGGTTTGCTGCTTTGAGCTGATGCAAAACAGGATTGACCAAAACGGCATCGCCGATGGAACTAAAACGAATGACAAGAACGGTTTTCAAAATCAAAAAATTTGAACAAAGATAAGTCCGAAAGACGAATAGACACTTTTTTTTGCTCATTAAATCCAAAAGCAAGTGCAAGATTGGCTCAGAAAATAAAATCAAATCTGTATTTTTGTCCATCATTGGTCATCCGAACCAAACGAAAGGAACAAATATAATTCAATGTTAAAGCAGAGCTTACATCAAAAACTACTTCAAAAATTATCGCCACAGCAAATCCAGCTGATGAAACTAATTCAGTTGCCAACTTTAGAACTTGAGGAAGAAATTATCAACGAACTAGAAGAGAATCCGGCTTTAGAAGAAGGTCAAGAGCAATTGGAAATCAGTGGCGAGGAAAGCGAGCAACAAGAAGTGCTGCACGAAGAAGAGACCGATTTTATTGATGCTAAAGACATTAATATTGATGAATATTTGAGCGACGACGAAGTGCCGAGCTACAAAACGCAGGTAAACAACCAACCCTCTACCGAAGACGACGACAAGGTCATTCCGTTTGCTGTGGCGCATTCGTTTCATGAGTTTTTGGCTGAGCAGGTTAGTCTTTTATCTTTGACGGATCAGGAAGAAGCTTTGGCAAAATATCTGATCGGTAGCCTAAACGGCAACGGTTATTTGCGTCGAGATTTAGAAGAAATTGTCGACGATTTGGCTTTTAACATGAATATCATGGTTGAGCTAGAGGCGCTAGAGCAGATTTTGATAAAAGTTCAATCGCTAGAGCCTGCGGGTGTTGGAGCTAGAAATTTGCAAGAATGTTTGTCCATTCAGCTCCATCGAAAAAAAGAAACTCCTGCTCGGGATTTAGCTATAAACATAATCGAAAATGAGTTTGAAGCGTTTAGCAAAAAACACTTTACGAAGTTAAAATCCGTTTTCTCATGCACTGACGAGCAACTCAAAGAGGTCAATCAGCTGATTTCTAAACTAAATCCGAAGCCTGGAAATTCGCATTCGAGCACCAGCACACGTTCGTTTCAGCAAATTGTTCCTGATTTTGAACTAAAAATCGTAGATAATGAGCTCGAATTTTTAATAAATGGACGAAATGTTCCTGATTTGCGCGTCAACAAGCAATATGTGCAGATGATTGAGAATTTTAATAATTCTAAAGATAAATCGAACAAAGCCAAGCATGATGCGGCACTATTTGCTAAACAAAAATTAGATTCGGCTAAGTGGTTTATTGATGCCATCCGACAGCGCCATCAAACCTTGCAAATTACCATGCAAACTATCATTGATATACAAAAAGAATACTTTTTGACGGGCGACGAATCTAAACTAAAACCCATGATTCTGAAAGATGTTGCCGAAATTATTAAGATGGATATTTCGACCGTTTCGCGGGTTGCCAACAGCAAGTACATCAGCACACCTTATGGGACAAAACTGGTCAAAGAATTTTTCTCGGAATCGATGAAAAACAGCAAAGGCGAAGATATTTCGACCAGAGAAATCAAGAAAAACCTACAGGAACTTATTGACGCCGAAGACAAGAAAAAACCTTTGACGGATGACTATTTGGCTAAGCAACTGAAAGAAAAAGGCTATCCGATTGCCAGACGAACGATTGCTAAATACCGAGAGCAACTTAAAATTCCTGTGGCAAGAATGAGAAAACGTTTATGAGAAATAAATTTGTTGCACGGCTTATTTCCACGGTTTTTCATCCGGTTTTTCTACCATTTTTATTAATCTATTGGCTTGTAAATCAATCATTAACTCCTTTGGGAGACGGTTTGTCTGATATGATTTTGCGGAGTGTGTTTGTCGCCACTTTACTGATTCCACTCTTAACGGTTCTGATTCTAAAATGGAGTAGTTTGGTAGATTCCATTCATTTGGCGAAAGCCGAAGAACGACGCTGGCCCTACAGTTTGAGTATGTTTACGTTTTTGATGCTCAGCGTCTTATTTTATCAACAATATGTTGTGCCCAAAGAATTTGCCATCATTTTATTTGGATCAGGTATTAGTATTATGTTTTTGCGCTTGTATCTTTCCGAAATCAAAATCAGTGCCCACACCACTTGTGCTGGTGGCGTAGCTGGAGCTTTAATTCAACTTACCACCGCCTTCGATTATCCTTTTTTCTACCCAAGTTTGCTTGCCGTTCTATTGGCCGGACTCATTGGCTGGGCGCGTCTTGATCTTCGGGCTCATAGCCAACAAGAAGTTTATATTGGTTATGGTTTAGGTTTTGTATGTCAACTTTTTTCTTCAGATTTACTGTCATTTATAGATGGTGTGCTCTAGGATAGTTAGGGTTTTGTGGTCGTTTTTTTCATAACTAACTATTCCAAAACTTCTCTTTGGTCTATAAGTCCAAATCAAATCCCACAGGCGCAATCAGCAACACTATTTCGCCTTTTAGCTTTCGCTCGGCCATCAATGCCAAAAGTGTTGAAGGCTTTCCTCGCAAACTTTCTTCAAATGTTTTGGACAATTCGCGGCAAATACAAAGCAAGCGCTCATCGCCTAAAAAAGTCTGAATTTGTTCTACGGTTTTATTTATTTTATGGGGAGATTCGTACAAAACAACCGTACGTTTTTCTTCAGCATAGGATTCTATTTTTGACTTTCGTCCCTTTTTGGGAGGTAAAAAACCTTCAAAAACAAAACGTTCGCAAGGAAAACCACTAATAACCAAAGCGGGCAAGAGCGCATTAGCACCAGGCAAACATTCTACAGCAATACCTTCCTCGGCGCAAGCCCGAGAAAGCAAAAAGCCTGGGTCTGAAATGCCTGGCGTACCTGCGTCAGAAATAACAGCAAGCTGAGCACCTGTCTTCAATTTTTCGATAAGCTTAGGAAACACCTTGTGTTCGTTGTGCATGTGGTAGGACGAGAGTGTATTCTCAATCTCGTAATGATTCAGAAGTTTTAGACTCGTTCTGGTGTCTTCCGCAAAAATTTCGTCTACTTCCTTCAGCAGGCGTATGGCCCGTAGACTAATATCTTCTAAATTACCGATAGGCGTGGGAATAAAATAGAGTCTTCCATTCATAATGTTGTTTGTTTTGATGATATAACTATCGAAGACAAAGGTAAGGATATTCTTAGGTTATGATTTTGATCAGATATAGTAGAATTATTTTTTTTCAGGAAGCTTAGAGTGAGTTGCTTTTGGCTAACAATAGTCAGCTTCTCGTCAACTTGATTGATAATTGGCTGAAAATTCAGGCAATACAACAGATCAAACAAAAATTCAAAATAAAACTAAAACCACTTTTTAATTAGAAAAGAAATTTTAAATTTGCATCACTAATTTCAAGAAAAGCCTTGGTGGCGGAATTGGTAGACGCGCTGGATTCAAAATCCAGTTCTTTCGAGAGTGCGGGTTCGATTCCCGCCCAAGGTACTAAAGGAAAAGCCGAAGATTATGTCTTCGGCTTTTTTGGTATTTAGATACAACAAAACGTGTTTTGATATGGCTTGAATGGGCCGATTTGTTTAGGAAAAAGCGTTTTCTAGACTATTTTTTAGCCTTAGAATCCCAAATAGTATAATTTACCTCTTGCATTTTTCGGTCTTTTGGGACTTCCGTCAATGGTTCACAAATCTT
Organism: Flavobacteriales bacterium; assembly: GCA_049609625.1. Classification (GTDB taxonomy): domain Bacteria; phylum Bacteroidota; class Bacteroidia; order Flavobacteriales; family CAJXXR01; genus JBMYYR01. The sequence goes on from JBMYYR010000021.1 coordinate 10,935, forward strand.
TAGACTTTCCTTGCATTGATTTGGAAGTTGTTGATACAAAGCTGTGCCTTCTGTTTTCCAACCGATCATCTCATCCGAAACCGTTTTGACTACTTTTGCAGGGTTTCCAACAATGACTTGTCGTTCTGGAAATGTAGATTTTGTAGGCACAAAACAAAGTGCCCCAACAATACATTCCTTGCCAATCACAACCTTATCCATCACCACGGCATTCATTCCAACTAAAGTATTTTCGCCAATATCGCCACCGTGAATGATAGCGCCATGACCAATATGTGCGCCTTTTCTGAGATAAGTTGTCGCTCCAGGAAACATGTGAATGACACAATTTTCTTGAACATTACAGCCGTCTTCAATCACAATTTGACCCCAATCGCCACGAATCACAGCACCTGGCCCAATGTAAACATCGGCACCAATAATCACATTTCCAGTTACATTGGCTTGTGGATGGACGTAAGAACTTGGGTGTATAACGGGTTTGTAACCTTGAAATTCGTAAATCATATCAGAAAATTATACTCGTTCAATAATAGTCGCATAACCTTGCCCGACCCCAATACACATGGTGCAAAGCGCATAGCGTTTGTTTTGTTTTTGGAGTTCGATGGCTGCCGTTTGAAGAATACGAGTTCCCGAAACACCTAAAGGATGCCCAAGCGCAATCGCACCGCCATTCGGATTAATTCGAGTATCCGTATCCTCTAAACCTAAAGCTCGAATACAAGCTAAGGCTTGAGCGGAAAAGGCTTCATTGAGTTCGATGATGTCCATGTCGTCAAGAGTCAAGCCCGCTTTTTTCAAAGCTAATTGAGAAGCTTTTACAGGGCCAATACCCATAATTCTAGGCTCTACGCCCACAACTGCCGAACTCACCACACGAGCCATTGGTTTAAGATTATAGGTTTTGATAGCGTCTTCAGATGCCAACAACATAGCGGCTGCACCGTCGTTCAGTCCAGAAGCATTTCCTGCGGTTACCGTTCCATTTTCTCTTCTAAATGCTGGGCGAAGCTTGGCTAATACGTCCAAACTTGTATTTGCTCTAATAAATTCATCCTCAGAAAAGATAAGATCCTCTTGTTTTCGTCGAGGAATAGAAACGGGAATAATTTCTTCACTAAGTCGACCAGATTGTTGAGCCTTTGCGGCTTTCATCTGAGAGTTATAGGCAAATAGGTCTTGATCGACTCTCGAAATCTGATATTTATCAGCTAAGTTTTCAGCTGTAAAGCCCATGCCTTCAGAGCCATACATCGCTTCAAGCTTCGGGTTTATAAAACGCCATCCGAAACTAGAATCATGCATTTGTGCATCGCGGCCAAAGGCTTTTGATGTTTTTGAAATCACCCAAGGGCCTCTAGTCATGTTTTCCATCCCGCCAGCAATCACCAGTTCGGCATCGCCACAGGCAATCATTCTCGAACCATTAACTACAGAAGTCATACCCGAAGCACACAAACGGTTGATGGTTTCGGCAGGTACAGAAATCGGCAAACCAGCCATAAGTGCCGACATTCGGGCAACATTTCTATTATCTTCTCCAGCCTGATTGGCACAACCCATAATCACGTCAGCAATTTGACTAGGATCAACGGTCGATTGGCGCTCCATCAAGGTCTTGATAACCAATGCACCCAAATCATCTACTCTGGTGTTGGATAGCGTTCCTGTAAAATTTCCGATTGGTGTTCTGATGGCGTCAATGATGTAGCTTGCTTTCATGGCGTAAAATCTATTTAGTATAAAATGCGTTTATGGTTTGGATGATGTGCTGTTGTTGCTCATCGCTAAGTTCGTAATAAAATGGAAGTCTTAATAAGGTGTTTTCAAATCGATCGGAATGCGGTAAATCGACTTTTGGTAAGTTTTGTTTTAGATAAAATGGACTCTGATGCAAACTCAAATAATGAAAAACAGCATGAATGTCATTTGATTTCAAGTGCGAAATCAAAGCTGATCGTTCTTCTATCGAATTGCAAATCAGGTAAAACATGTGTGCATTATTTGTGCTATGTGTTTCGATGTGTTGGAGTTTGACAAGATTCTGATTTTCAATATCTTGAAGTCCATTTTTGTAGGTATCCCAAATCGAACATCGTTTACTTTGGATATCGTCTAAGCTTTCTAATTGCGCCCAAAGAAAGGCAGAAATAATTTCTGAAGGCAAAAATGAAGAGCCTGTATCTACCCAACCATATTTATTAACTTCACCGCGGAAAAATTCGGCTCTATTTGTGCCTTTTTCCCAGATTACTTCGGCACGAGCCTTGAAACGATCGTCGTTTACGACCAACATTCCGCCTTCGCCAGAAATAATATTTTTAGTTTCATGAAAAGAAAAAGTCGAAAAATGACCGATAGAGCCAAGTGCTTTTTGCTCTCCTTTTGAGTTGATGTAATAATTATCAATCGCTTGGGCAGCATCTTCAATCACAAAAATATTGTGCTTGTTGGCTAATGCCATGATGCTATCCATCTCGCAAGCCGTTCCAGAATAATGCACTACAACAATCGCTTTGGTTTTTTCTGTAATCAGACTTTCTAGTTTGCTTTCATCAATATTTGGATGCGTTGGTTTAGAATCTGCAAAAACAATGTTTGCACCTTGACGAACAAAGGCTAAAGCCGATGACACAAAAGTATAACTGGGAATAATAACTTCATCACCAGGTTTAATGTCGGCCAAAATGGCTGCCATTTCTAGCGCATCCGTACAAGACGTTGTTAGTAAGCATTTCCCGAAATCGTATTTGTCCTCAAAAAAAGATTGACATGTTTTGGTGTATTCGCCATTGCCAGAAAGCTTTAGCATCTGTACTGCCTTGTAGATATAATGTGTTTCTTTTCCTGAAAGGTAAGGTTTGTTGAATGGGATCATAATAGAAATAATGTTCTTAGAAACAAAACAACCTAAAAGCCATGAATGATGAGTTCGACTTTTAGGTTGGTGATGCTTGGTAGAATTTGTTAAGTTTACTCGATGGCAATGTCTTCTTTGGATGCGTGTTTACGATCCATAAAATACGCTCCAATCCAAAATGGCATAAAACCAATTAAGAAAATCATAAGCCAAAAAGCCATTAAAGCAACCACTACAAATGCAAGAATTCCAATAAACATAATTGTTGTTGTTTAGTTTAGAGCCACAAATATAGTTTTATTTTCTAAATCTAAAACTCTTTTACCTACTTTTTATTCTTTTTGTACCAAAAGCGCTTCATTCTTGGTTTTTGTCTGATTTAGATTGCCTATTTTTGACCTTCTTATGCCAAAATACGTATTCAACTTTGGTATAGATTTAAAAAAAAATGATCTGTAATCATAAAGTCAAAACACATGAAGTTCTCCACGCTCTTTACTCCGCTCGAGCCCATCAGCTTTCCAAAGCACATTCATTTTTCGGATCAAATTCTGAGTCTTGGATCGTGTTTTGCTCAGGAGATTGGAAATGAACTAAAAGCGCATCAACAGCAGGTTTGTGTCAATCCAGCTGGTGTGTTGTTCAATCCCATTTCTGTTTTGAATCTGATTCGACGTTCTTTTCAGGATTTCAAATTTGAAACAAACCGTGTGGTTCAAAAGGGAGATTTGTATTATCATTACGACTATCACTCGGATGTATTTGGCGAAACAAAAATGGAGCTGAAAGACAAAATTTGGGACTGCCATCAAACCATAAAAAAAGCCATCGAAAACAGCGCATGGCTGTTTCTTACTTGGGGCACAAGCATGATTTATGAATTTGAAAATCAACCAGTTGCTAATTGTCATAAGCAAGCTCCATCGAATTTTAATCAGGTAGTGCTACAGACCTCAATGCTGACAAAAGCTTTTGAAGACTGCTATAACATTGTAAAAAAAAATCGACCAAAACTCAACATTCTACTGACTACGAGTCCCGTTCGCCATAGCAAAGATGGTCTGATAACCAACAATCGGTCTAAAGCTACATTGCAACTATTAAATCAAGAACTTTGCTCCCGTTTTGATGATGTATTTTATTTTCCATCGTACGAAATTTTAATGGATGTGTTGAGAGATTACCGTTTTTATAAATCGGACTTAATTCATCCAAACCAACAAGCCATTGCAGTCGTTTGGAAGTATTTTTCTGAATCTTTACTAGCTAAAGATGATGATGAAAAGTATCGACTCGGTTTTAAGCTCCATCAAATGAATCAACACAACCTACAACATCCAAAAACAAAAGAAAGTCTAAAATTTATTGAAAAACGAAAGGCTTTAGAACTTAAGCTTAAGGCGCTGAAATTAGTGTAGGCTCTTCTAAAGAAAATAATTAATGCACTGAAAATCAACTAGTTAATTTATTTTCTAAAATTTGAATAACGTGCCCTAAGCTGATAGCGTACTATTTTTTTGGACAGTTGAATGTATATGAAAGTTTTTTATTAGCTTTGCAAAACATTTTATTACATCGTGGAAAGATTTGACTGCTTGCTACCACTCTAAACATAATGCTAAATCAGTTTGAGCACTTCTAGCTTCTTCAGTCTTCCCCCTTAAATACACTTTATACTATGTCTTATTTTTTTACCTCAGAATCCGTTTCTGAAGGTCACCCAGACAAGGTTGCTGACCAAATTTCAGATGCTGTTTTAGACGCCTTCCTTATCCAAGATCCGGAATCGAGAGTAGCTTGTGAAACCATGGTAACCACAGGATTAACTATTTTGGCTGGCGAAGTGAAATCAAAAGCCTACGTTGACCTTCAACTTCAGGCCAGAAACACCATTCAACGTATTGGCTATACTAAGTCCGACTATCAATTTGATTATAAATCTTGCGGTGTAATGTCGGCGATTCACGAGCAATCAGACGATATCAATCGTGGAGTAGATCGCGAAGAAGAAGAGCAAGGCGCTGGGGATCAGGGAATTATGTTTGGCTATGCCACCAACGAAACCGAAAACTATATGCCTTTGGCTTTACAGATTTCACATATTTTACTTCAAGAATTGGCAAATTTACGCCGTTCTGATGACGGCCTGATGTCGTATTTGAGACCAGATGCTAAATCTCAGGTAACGATTCAGTATTCTGATCAAGGTACGCCAGAGCGTATTGAGGCTATTGTGCTTTCAACACAACACGATGATTTTGCAGAAGAATCAGCTATGTTGGCAAAAATTAAACAAGATGTGCTTAGTATTTTGATTCCGCGTGTGAAAAATCAACTTGGATCTCAGAACGCTAATTTATTTGGTGATGATATTAAATATCACATCAATCCAACAGGAAAATTTGTTATCGGAGGACCACACGGCGATACGGGACTGACGGGACGAAAAATTATTGTGGATACCTATGGCGGTAGAGGCGCTCATGGTGGTGGTGCCTTTTCTGGAAAAGACCCAAGTAAAGTAGACCGATCAGCGGCTTATGCGGCTCGTCATATTGCAAAAAATGTGGTTGCAGCTGGTGTTGCCGACAAAATTTTAGTTCAAGCTTCTTATGCCATTGGTGTTGCTGAGCCAACAGGAATTTTTGTTGATACCTATGGCACTTCAAAAGTTGATTTAACCGATGGTCAAATTGCTGATAAGATTGCAAAAATCTTTGATATGAAACCTGCGGGAATTACTTCACGATTGAAGCTTAAAAATCCGATCTATCAAGACACTGCTGCCTATGGTCATTTTGGGCGAATGCCGTACACTAAAGAAATAAAATTAAAAATAGCTGAAAATCAAGAAGTTACTAAAAAAGTAGAATTTTTTACGTGGGAAAAACTCGATTTTGTAAATCAGGTTAAAGAAGCCTTCAATTTATAAAAATAACTCCCTGAGTAAGTGATTAACAACAAAGCCTTTATGAAAACATAAAGGCTTTGTTGGTGTTTAAATTACCGTTAGACTAAAACTCAGAACAAATAGCTCAATCTTAATGAAAAGTAATAAGGTCTGGTCTCAAAACTGACGGTGCTTTCGTCAATAGTTTCATTGTTGATAGTTCTTAATATCGTATAGTGATTTACTCTCGTGTAATGGTTGTAGTTCACATCGACATTTACTAAAAACTTAGTTTTATACATCAATTGCAAGCCACAACTTGGGTAAAACTCAAACAATTGCTCTGTTTCATAATAATGAAAGAAAAAAGAGATTACTTCATATGAGCTATTGTTAAGCCCACTACCAAAACCATAGAATGTGTCTCCCGATGAGTTCGAAAAATTAATGCTTGAGCTAAGCCCTAATTTACCATCTAATTTCAGTGCTTTATTTCTAGAACACGTAATATTCAATAAATACGCTAAGGGTAGATTTATCTTTACACCATTAAATTCAGTAAAATGATACGATTTTCCAATGATTAATTCATTATTTTGACTATCGTGTATGTTTCCTCCCCCGACACGATAGTCAAAATGAAAACTTGAATTTAATCCAAACTGGAAACTGCTTTGACTATTAATTTTCTTTAAACCTATTACACCAAAAGAAGTGCCTAAACCTGGTTTTACAGGTAAAAACATAGTCCCTTCAACCTGTTTAAGGTTTGGTGTTGGAAGCGGGCTGTAAGTCAGTTCTAGTCCATATTTAACCTTAGTCTTTCGGTTTATTTGCCCAAAACTAAGCCCACAACATAAGAGAAAACATATGCACATTAGGCGTTGTATATTCATAGGCTATATCGGTTTAAAGAATGATGTTGAGGCTTAATTAAAGAATACCTCCCACCAATCATCAGTATCTAATGTTACACTAAAATATTTTTTATTTGGAATATTGAAATGGGCAACATTTTCGTTGTTATCTATGCTAAATGTAGGGTCAGAAAACAGTAGCTTATTCCAAGATCTATTTCTGTATTGAGGTCCAAAAGTCACACTCTCTACAATATGAGCACAATTGTCATAGTCAAATCGATGAAGTTTCATGTCTAATGTTACGTAGCTTTTCTTCCTCTTTGGCAAGTAGCATCCACAATATCTGCGTTTCTTTTTAATCTTAAGTTTTGCTTTTATTTTAGATTTATTTGCTACATCTGTTAGTGTTTTGTATTTAATCTTTCCCTTAAATTTATAACGACCAGAATAAACCTTCCTTCTTACGTCTTTGGCTACACCTGTATACAAGTTTTCTCCCGATTTCTTTTTGTATGCTCTGGCAATTACCCCCAACCAGTCTAAAACACTTCATCAAGATTCCCAGAGGATTCATAATTTTCATCTTCATCAGATACGTTGTTAAACTTATCACAATCGGTTTCGATGCTAAGCTTAAAGCTTGGACGTTCGAAGTTTGATTTTGAAATATCTAAACTTTCATCGGCATAAACACGTTGCATGAGCTCAGCCCAGATCGGCAAAGCCATATTTGCGCCCTGTCCATAACGTGTTGAACTAAAGCGAATAGCAGGATCTTGACAGCCTGTCCAAACACCTGTTACCAAATTGGGCACCATCCCAATAAACCAACCATCCATATTGTTTTGAGTGGTTCCCGTTTTTCCGGCAATCGGGTTATAAAGTTTATATTTATATTTTAACCGAACGCCCGTTCCTTCTTTGCTTACGCCCTTCATCAAATCGAGCATTACATACGCTTTTTCTTCACTAAATACCGCTTCTGTTTTTGGTTCATATTGATAAAGAATCGTTCCGTTTCGGTCTTCAATACGCGTCATAAAAATAGGTTCGGTATAAATGCCTTTATTCGCAAATGTGCCATAAGCCCCAACCATTTCATACAGGCTAATATCAGGTGTACCTAAACAAATAGAAGGCACAACAGGAATTTCAGCACTTATACCCATTTTACGTACGTTTTTAATGACCTCTTTTGGACCAACTTTCTTCATCAAAAAGGCCGTAACTGAATTTACAGAATTGGCTAAAGCATTTTTAAGCGTACGTTCGCCACCGTATTTACCATCCGAATTTTTAGGTGTCCAATCTTTTCTGATGTTCCAATCTTCTTTTTCAAACGTTACGGGGACATCGGGAATGCTCTGGCAGGGCGAAAACTTGAGCTGATCGATGGCCGTGGCATAAACAAAGGGCTTGAAGGTTGAACCAATTTGACGTTTTCCAGTTTTGACGTTGTCGTATTTAAAAAACTCGTGATTAATACCGCCAACCCAAGCTTTTATGAAGCCCGTTTGCGGATCCATGCTCATCATCGAATGATGTAAAAGATATTTGTTGTGCAAAATAGAGTCCATCGGCGAAAGCACCGTATCAACAATACCATTCATGGTGTACAAACGCATTTTTGTTGGCGTTATAAACAAACTATCTATGGTTTCATCAGACAATTTGGCGAGCCTTGCTTTGCGGTAACGTTCCGAACGTTTTTTCTCTCGCTCCATGTTATCAGCTATCTTTTTCTTGCTATAATCCCAAGGCCAAGGCGCTGTTTTTCTCTTTTTTTGATGCGCATACATCTGCTTTTGCAAATCTTTATTGTGTACAGCAACGGCTTCTTCGGCGTAGCGCTGGATCCTAGAATCTATAGTCGTATAAATTTTCAAACCATCAGTATAGATATTATAAGGCTCGCCACTCGGCTTTTTGGTGTTTTTTGCCCAATTTTTGAGTTCTTGTCTCAAATATTCTCTAAAATAAGTCGACAAACCCGTATTTACACTTTGTCTCTGAAATGTCAACTTCATCGGCAAAGCCCTATATTTTTGGCGCTCTTCGGCTGTAATATAGCCATTCTGCTCCATCAACATCAAAACTGTGTTCCGACGATTGATCGAGTTTTTTTCTCTTCTTAACGGATTATAAAGTGATGGATTTTTTGCCATGGCTACCAAAATAGCACATTCGTCAATGGTCAAATCTTGTTGATTTTTATCAAAATAAATTTTAGCTGCCGATTTGATTCCAACCGCCTGATAAAGAAAATCGAACTTATTGAAATACATCGCAATAATCTCTTCTTTGGTGTAATGGCGCTCAAGTTTGGCTGCAATAAGCCATTCTTGAAACTTTTGCGTAATCCGCGTTAGAGCGCTTTTTGACGCCGTTTTGGTAAACAACATTTTGGCCAATTGCTGTGTAATGGTTGAGGCTCCACCTGCATTTTTGCCCATCATTTTTTTCACTACAGCTCGTCCTAAGCCATAGCCATCTACACCCGAATGTTCATAATAGCGCTTATCCTCGGTAGCTATAAGTGCATTTACCAAATGTGGCGAAAGCTCGTTGTAAGAAACTGGCGTTCGGTTTTCATGATAATATTTTCCCAAAACATTGCCATCGGCACTGATAACTTCTGTTGCAAAATTATTTTCAGGATGCTCAATATCTTCAATATCAGGCAAAGGCCCAAACCAGCCCCACGAGGCAAATAGCAAGCCTAGAATAATAATCACGAAAGGCAAAGTGGCGCCAATACAGATGTAACGAATGATACGTGTCGTCCAGTTGACGTGCTTCGCCGCCTTGGCTTCTGGCATATTTTCAGGTGGGTTATTTTCAGTCATTTCTCTTTAAACTTAAAGCTAGTTTTTCAATTCCTATCAATGTATCAACTCTCATACCTTGCTGAATATTAAGATGATAAGACCCTTTTTGATTCAACTCAATGGGATAGCTCAACAATAATGTTTTGGAAGCTCCATAGCCCGAACCGAGCCATTTCCCATCGTTTTGAGCCAGTTTATATTGCAAGGTATCTGTTTTGATGCTGGCATCTGGATAAATCAATTCCGTAAAAAAGTAAATATTTCTATATGGATAATCCGTATTGTGTTGCAAATTTAGATAAACTTCGGCAACCTCATGAGGTGTCTCTAAATCAAAATCAAACACCGTTGGCTCTTGCCAAACCAGGTGAGCTTCCGGATAAATTTCAACATCCAAAGTCGTCATCGAATCTGAACATGAAACCAAACTAAGCCCCATCAAAATAGTACATAAAACAGCTATTCTAGTCATCTTTTGCCTTGTTTTGGTTCGGATTTGTCGGTTTTCTATCTCCCCTATTTGGTCTTTGCCTTGGTTTTCCAGACCTTGGCGATGTCTCTTGGCTTTGATTTGGTTTCGGCTTCCGATTTGGCTTCGCTCGGTATTTTCCAGTTTTTTGATTTGGTTTTGAAACATTTGAACCTTTCGAGTGTTCTGATTTAGATGGTCGGCTAGGTTCATCCGCCTTCCGATTTCTTTGATTAGCTCTCGGCTCATTCTGATTTTGTTTTGAGCTTGTTGCTTGTTGCTTGTTGGGCTGATTTTGTCTGTTTTTCGGCTGCTTTGTTTTGGCATTCGCCGATGGTGGTTTTCGATGTCTGGTACGATTCGATCGTTTTGCTCGATTCGGCCCTTTAGACTTATCAAATCTAGTCAAACTATCTTGCCCAACCACATTTTCAAATTCAATTTCAGGCTCAATCTCTTCCACAACCGTAAACTCATCCAGATTTTCTGGGTAAATTCCTTTGGCGTTTAGTGCATGTACTTCTTTTACTTTTTCAATCTCAAGTTCGTGCCAATTAAACTTAAATTCTTCCTGAACACTATAAATCATTTTGCCCCCAAAAATATCCATTTTCTGAAATTGAGCTTGTCCATTTTTTAGTTTCAATGATTTTTGAGACGGAAAGCCGTCCAAGGCATCAACATAGGATTCCAACTCATAGTTCAAACAACATTTTAGCTTACCACATTGACCAGCTAATTTCTGAGGATTTAAGCTAAGTTGCTGATAGCGAGCAGCATTTGTGTTTACGGTTCTAAAATCGGTCAACCAAGTTGAGCAGCAAAGCTCTCTACCACAAGAACCAATACCACCAAGCCTTGCCGATTCTTGTCGCGCACCAATCTGACGCATTTCCACCCGAATATTAAATTCTCTGGCCAAAAGCTTAATCAATTCTCTAAAATCAACTCGTTCTTCAGCCGTATAAAAAAAGATAGCCTTGCTATTGTCTCCCTGAAATTCAACATCCGAAATCTTCATTTTCAAACCCTGTTCTTCTGCCAAAGCTCGTGTTCGGTATATCGCTTCGTTTTCTCTTTCTCGGGCAATATGCCATTTATCAATATCATTTTGGGTCGATTTTCGGTAGAGTTTCTTGATCTGATCGCTGGTTTTGTCCACTTTCTTTTTCCGAAGCTGAAGCCGAACCACAGCTCCCGCCAAAGACACCACACCCACATCATGACCAGGGTCGCCCTCCACAGTAACCACATCGCCCGTTTTGAGCATCAGTCGTTCGCTGTTTCTAAAAAAGCCTTTTCGACCATTCTTAAACGCTATTTCTACTATATCTTGTTTGGGGTCGTTTATGCCGCTTAGCCAGTTGAAAACTGGCAATTTGCTATGGCAAGTTCCACAAGATCCGCCCGACGATTCGCCGCCCGTACTGCATCCACTACATCCCATATTGTTCTAAGTTTTGTTTTTTATGAAGTTGTCGAGCAACTTTGAACGACACATCTAAAAATATAATTTTACTGTTTATATTTTGTTTGATCTGTCGGCAAGCGAGTTCAAGTTCTTCTATAATTATTGTGCAGTTTTCCGCATGAACGTAAGGACAAAATTTTTGTATATCAAAACGAACAGATTTCAAATCGAATGGTGCTAACTGACCCAATTGGTAATTTTCAAAAAAGGCTTTTCTGAAGTATTGGATAGCAAAATCTAAAAATTTGATTTGTTGGTCTCGCCCCCAGCTTGCCAGCTGATTAGACCAAGTTACTAATGTATTAAGATCTTGTTTTTGAAGAGCTTTGAAACACAAACGTACCCATTCTACAAAGATAGCAGAAAAATTTTCGAGATCATCTGCCCGAAACAGCCATTGTTTTGCCAAAGATAAATTTCCATTCGATAAATTGGCAACTTCCAAAGCTAAGTGTTCTTCTACCTGATACTCATCAAACAAATGCTGAGCAAGTGTCTTGTTGTCAATAGGTTGTAGTTTTATTAGCTGAATCCGAGATTGAAGCGTGGGCAACAAGGTTTCGATAGAAGTCCCCGTAAACAACAAAAGTGTTTTGCCTTCGGGCTCTTCGATCAGCTTCAGCAACTTATTGGAAGCCTGCACATTGAGTCGATCAGCATGCCAAACGAGCATCACTTTATAGTCGCCCATAAAGGCTTTCAAATTCAAATCTGTGTTGATGCGCTGAGCTTCTTTGACGTCTAACGAAACGCTTTTTTTCTGAAAATCAGCCTGTTCTAGCCATTCGTCAAGACTAGCTTGTGGGTTTTTTAGCATCAATTCCCGAAAGGGTTCAAGATAGTCTTTCGACGTCCACGCTCTGGTTTTTGCATCTTTGGCAATCGGAAAACTAAAATGAAGGTCTGGATGACTCAGTTTGTCAACCATTTTGCATGATGCGCAAGCCTTGCAAGCTCGATTATCGAGCGGGGTTTTGCAAAGCACAAGCTTCGACAAAGCCATCGCAAACGCAAAACCGCCTTCTCCATTAGCATCGGCAATAAATTGCGCATGCCCAAGTTGTTCATTAGCAAAGGCTTTCGCTACTCTTTGCCATTGTTGGTTTTGTCCTAAAATGTTTGTCAACTGCATTCCAACAAAGATACAATTTCAACACTAAGTTAGGTGTCTTTCTTTTGATTTTTCATTTTCGGCAAGTCAAAATAGTTTAGTTTTGCCAAAACACATATTTTTTATTGCCATGAGAACTTTAGACCAATTCAATTTTTCTTCAAAACGCGCTCTTATGCGTGTAGATTTCAATGTGCCATTAAACGCTGATTTTCAAGTTACTGACGCCACAAGAATTGAAGCAGCACTACCGAGCATTCAACATATTTTGAATCAAAATGGTGCTTTGGTTTTGATGTCGCATTTGGGTAGACCAAAATCTGCCGATGATCAAAATTTTTCTTTGAAACATATTGTTGATGAAGTATCGAAATGGATCGGAAAACCCGTGAAATTTGTTTCCGATTGTGCAAGCGAAGAGGCCTTCGAAGCCTCAAAAAATCTAAAATCTGGAGAAATTCTTTTGTTAGAAAACCTAAGATTTTATAAGGAAGAGAAGCAAGGCGATTTGGCTTTTGCAAAGCAATTGGCACAACATGGCGATATTTATGTCAACGATGCCTTCGGAACGGCTCACCGAGCGCATGCTTCTACTGCCGTGGTTGCTCAGTTTTTTGGAAATGAAAAATGTTTTGGGAACTTAATGGTTCAAGAAATCGAAAATCTCGAACGCGTTATTTCTACTGGAGAAAAACCAGTTACAGCCATTATGGGTGGAGCAAAAGTGTCGAGTAAAATTAGCATTATCGAAAAAATTCTACCAAAAGTGGATCAATTGATTATTGGCGGTGGCATGAGCTATACTTTTGCTAAAGCAATGGGTGGCGAAATTGGCAAATCTTTAGTTGAAAACGACTATTTAGATGTGGCTCTTCATCTCATCGAAAAAGCAAAAGCTGAAAATGTAAAGCTATTTTTGCCGAGCGATTCGCTCAATGCAGATAATTTTTCTAACGACGCAAAAACCTGTGTATCAGGAATTAAAGAAGTTCCTGAACACTGCATGGGACTCGATATTTCTGATGAAACCATCGATACCTACCGAAACGTCCTTTTAGAATCTAAAACCATTTTGTGGAATGGCCCAATGGGTGTTTTTGAGCTCGAAAATTTCTCGAAAGGCACGAAAGCCATTGGCGAAGCGGTTGCCGAAGCTACCGAAAAAGGCGCTTTTAGTTTAGTTGGTGGCGGCGATTCTGTGGCGGCAGCCAAACAATTTAACCTCAGCGAACGTTTGAGCTATATTAGTACTGGTGGAGGCGCTATGCTTGAGTATTTGGAAGGTGTAGAATTGCCAGGCATTTCAGCTATAAACAACTAATTACCAAAAGACTACAAGCTGAATTAAACTCAATTCAAAACATCATTAAACATTAACACAAGCCTAGTTTTGGGAAATAAATCCAGCAAGCTATAGCAAGCGCAGAAACCGCGGCAAAAGTAACAGCGCCAGCAGCAACATCTTTTATAATCCCAATCTTTTTGTCATGATTTGGCTGGATGTAATCGGCAATGGCTTCAATAGCCGTATTCAGGCCTTCGGCAGCCAAAACCAAAGCTATAGCCAAGGTTTGAATCATCCATTCGGTAGAAGAAATGTCATAATAGAATCCCGCAATAATAACGACTACAGCACAAGTGGTCTGGACTTGAATGGAAGCCTCAGTCCGAATGAGAAACCATGCGCCAGCAAGTGCGTATTTTGCGCCAAGTAATCTGCCTTTTAAGAACTTTAGCATATCGAATTCGGTTTTATTTTCTTTTCAATACGCGTTTCACGGCTTTGATGATGTTGTCGCAAGTTAATCCGTATTTTTCCATCAACTCTTCAGGTTTCCCTGATTCTCCAAACGAATCGTTTACAGCCACCATTTCTAATGGTAAAGGACATTCTTTTGCCAACAATTGTGCAATAGAATCGCCCAAACCGCCATTCATTTGGTGTTCTTCTGCCGTTACTACCGCCGATGTTTTGCGGACAGAAGTCAAAATAGCTTCTCTATCCAAAGGTTTGATAGTGTGAATGTTTATTACCTCAACCGAAATCCCTTCTTCTTTTAGAATTTCCCAGGCTTTTAAACTTTCCCAAACCAAATGGCCTGTTGCAAAAATACTAACGTCCGCACCTTGTTCAAAACAAATTGCTTTTCCTATTTCGAAAGTCTGATCTGCTGGCGTGAAATTCGACACTTTTGGTCTACCAAAACGCAAATAAACTGGGCCATCAAAATCGGCAATAGCCTTAGTTGCTGCTTTGGTTTGGTTATAATCACATGGATTTATCACTGTCATGCCCGGAAGCATTTTCATTAAACCAATATCTTCCAAAATTTGGTGTGTTGCACCATCTTCACCGAGGGTTAAGCCTGCATGAGAAGCACAAATCTTCACGTTTTTACCCGAGTAGGCTACCGATTGGCGAATCTGATCATACACACGCCCTGTGGCAAAGCCAGCAAAGGTTCCAGCAAAGGGAATTTGACCTCCAATCGTTAATCCAGCTGCCATACCAATCATATTGGCTTCGGCAATACCAGCCTGAAAAAAGCGTTCTGGATGTTCTTTTGCGAAGGTTGACATTTTTAACGAACCTGTTAAATCGGCACAAAGCGCCACAACGTTTTCGTTTTCTCTTCCCAACTCAGTCAAACCATCTCCAAAACCAGATCTGGTGTCTTTTTTCTCTTCTACCGTATATTTTTTCATAATAAATGCTGTGTTTTTAGTAGTCTCCTAAGGTTTCTTCAAGTTGATTTAAGGCGTCTTTGAGTTGCTCGTCGTTTGGCGCAATACCATGCCAATGGTGAGTTCCTTCCATAAAATCGACACCTGCACCCATTTCGGTATGCAGTAAAATCATGACTGGTTTTTGTTGTCCTGTCAAGCGTTTTGCTTTTGCCAAACCTTCTAAAATAGCCGACATATCATTTCCTTTTTCAACCATAAGCACCGTCCATCCAAAAGCTAAAAACTTAGCCTCTAAACTTCCCAAACTCATCACATCATCTGTCGATCCATCAATTTGTTGTCCGTTGACATCCACAGCACAAATCAGATTATCAACCTTGTTGGCGGCGGCATACAAAACCGCTTCCCAAATCTGACCTTCTTGCAATTCGCCATCGCCATGCAAAGAAAATACAGTGCGTTTATCTTGATTCAATTTTTTACTTTGCGCCGCGCCAATAGCTACCGACATCCCTTGCCCCAAAGATCCCGAAGCTACACGAACGCCCGGCAAACCTTCATGTGTTGTTGGATGACCCTGAAGTCGAGAGTTTATGCTTCTAAACGTTTTCATCTCATCAACAGGAAAATAGCCCGAACGTGCCAAAACACTATAAAAAACAGGTGAAATATGTCCGTTCGATAAGAAAAATAAATCTTCATCAAACCCTTTCATACTAAACGCTTTGTCGTGTTTCATGACTTCAAAATAGAGGGCGACCAGATAGTCTGTGCAACCCAAAGACCCACCCGGATGCCCAGATTGATTTTGATGAACCATACGAACAATGTCTCGTCGAACTTGCGAAGCAATGCCTTCTAATTTTTGTATATCTGACATAAAAAAGACTGTTTTTTTTGTGATCTAAAATCGTGGAAAGGCAAATATAAACTTTCTCTTTCGATATGCCATAAGATGCAGCAAGGGACTTTTAGGCTAAGTCTTTTTATTAACTTAACTTTGCCTTTCCACCAAGCTATCATTCAACACTTATGGATCTCTTTTCCTCAACACGTTTTGCTGTTCTAAAACAGTTTTTTATTCATTTTTTGAGCGTTGCTCTGGTTCTGAGATTAATTCTTTTAGGGCTATCTTTCGACCATATTGATGGTTCAATTTGGGCACTTTTCAAGGTATTTCTTGTTGGTTTTGGTTTCGATGTTTCCACGCTGCTCTACCTTTGTGCGCTCTATATGCTCTATTTGGTTCTGATGCCAAGTCGTTTTTCTGGCAAGCGTTTCGACCGTTTGATACATTATATCAGCTTTAGCTTAATGAGTTTGGTTTGCGCTTTTTCCTTTCTAGCCGAACTCCCCTTTTGGAATGAATATCAACGTCGATTCAATTTTATAGCCGTCGATTATTTGCTGTACACCTACGAAGTAGTCGAAAATATTCAGGAGTCGTTTTCTTTGCCGCTTATTCTTTTGATTTTGGTTTTGATAACGGTTTTGAGTGTTCGATTAGCCAAACCTGCTTTTAGAAAAAGTTTCTCCAGTCAAGGTTCTGTCCAGCAAAAACTAAAGGCTGGTTTAGCCTATGCTGTGGCTTTGGTTTTGATGCACACTTTTGTTAAAAACAGACAAGCCGAACAATTCGATACCTTGAGTGAAAACGAACTCGCCAAATCGGGAATGTTCTCCTTTTTTGCTGCCTTACAGAGTAACAGCTTAGATTATAATGCGTTTTACAACACACAGAATCCTGATGAAAATCATCAAAATCTAAAATCTATCTTCAACAAAAGCAGTGTGGATCGTTTACGTTTTAATGAGACTCATCCTTTAAAAAGACACATTACATCCAAAGGAAAAACTCAAACACCAAATGTGATTTTTATTTGCATCGAAAGTCTAAACGCTCGATTTATGACAAGGTTTGGAAGTCAAAATAACTGGACGCCTTTTTTAGACAAAACAGCGAAAGAATCTATTTTGTTTACCAATCTCTACGCCACAGGCACGCGAACCGTTCGGGGTCTCGAAGCCATTAGCCTTTCCATTCCGCCTTCTCCGGGAAGAAGTTTAGTGAAACGAAATCAGGATGAAGGCCTCTTTACAATCGGCGAAGTATTTAAAGAAAAAGGCTATTCCAACACGTTTTTTTATGGTGGTGATGGTCATTTTGATAATATGACGCCCTTTTTCAATGTTTCTGGTTTTGATGTTGTCGACAAAAAAGAAGAGCATCGCTTAGCTAAAGATCTGCCAAATCCACGCTATCACATCGAAGATGAACGGGTTACGTTTGAAAATGCTTGGGGTGTTTGCGATGAAGATTTATTGAATGAAGTTTTGCTCTACGCCGACCAACAAGCCGAGAGCAAGAAACCTTTTTTCAATTTTGTGATGACCAGCTCCAATCATCCGCCCTTTAGTTATCCCAAACACAAACTAGACGAAAGCTTGCAAGGTAGCCGAGAAGGTGCCGTGCGCTACACCGATTTGGCGATCGAACAATTCATCACAAAAGCAAAAACAAAAGCTTGGTTTGCCAACACCGTTTTTGTGTTTATGGCAGATCATTGTGCTTACAGCGCGGGGCGAACAGATCTGAATGTTAGAAATCATCACATTCCGGCTTTTATTTACAACCTAAACACCACCGAAGCTACAGAAATAGACAAATTAGCTTCTCAAATTGACCTCTTCCCTACCTTGTTCTCCTATTTCAATTGGGCTTATGATTCTCGTTTTTTTGGCTTGGATGTCAATGCTATGAGCAAAACGGATGAACGTGCTTTTGTTGCCAATCACAGAAAATTGGGTTTGTTGAAAAACGACAAACTAACCGTTTTGGATAGTCCAAAAGAAACCAAATGCTATCATTGGAACAAAGAAAATCATAAACTCAAACCAACAACAGTGGATATTGAGCTCAAAAAAGAAGCGGTTATGTATTACCAAACCGCTTCTGAAAGTTATAAAAATGGAGTATTGAAGTTGGACTAAACATGGAAGTCTTCATAACCTGAGCTCGATATAAGGCTTTTATTGTTTTTCGACGCTAGCGGTCGTCTGCAAATACCACCCCGCTGGTTTTTTTTGATTTATCGGCTGTTTTTTAGTGAGGGGTTTTACTTATACTTAAAAATTGTTATCTTTGTTTTATGCCAACAATTTTAAGAGCAGATGGGTTTCGTTTTTTCTTTTATAGCAATGAACATCTACCAATCCATATACATATAGAAAAGGATAATAAAACAGCTAAATTTAATTTAGAATCTATAGAACTTGTAAAATCGAGAGGCTTTAACGCTTCGGAGTTGCAAGAAATACGTAAACTAGTAAATGAAAATGTAACCTTATTTAAACATAAATGGAATGAGTATTTTAACAGTAAATAAATCTAAATTCGCAACAAATCTGTCTTTTACAGATAGCAAAATGATTGTTGAGTTTGAAGATGGTAGAGAATTATCTATACCATTAGAGTGGTTTGTTAAATTAAGAAATGCAACAAAAATACAACTAGAAAACTGGCGCTTTATAGGCAAAGGAGAAGGTGTTCATTGGGAAGACCTAGATGAGGATATTTCTATTGAACATTTACTAGGTTAATTAATTCCTCGTTAACGCTCGTTTGTAACGCGTGCCAATAAGGCGTTGGGCAACCGCCAGGGATTGTCCCTACAAGGTTATCGTGTGGTTTTTGGCTTTTTAGTATGTTTCGACGCTAGTGCTATGATGTTCATTTCGTTATTCACTATTGTTTATTTTATTTGGGTTCATCAGTTCGTTTCACTCGGGTGTCTTGAAAAAAAGAATTATGAATCGCTCCAGCGGAGCGGAATAGGCGTAGAAAAAACAAACCAAAAAAAACATCAAAACCCCAGCGGGGCGATAGTTCTACGCTAGCGGTCAGGGCAAACTCACGTTTAATATGAAAATACCCGACAATCTATTAGCCGCAATATCCATTTTTTACAGCATAAACAGCCAAACCTACACGGGTTCTTACGTTTAGTTTTTCAAACAAACTGTCTCTGTAATTATCTATTGTTCGGGGGCTACAAAACATTTTTTCAGAAATTTCACGATAACTCATCTGTGTAACAGTGAGTTTTAGAAATTCTACCTCACGGTCAGACAAATCTATTGTTGTTTCTGTAGACCGCTTGTCTTCATTGAAGGAGGTGTACACTTTTTCTGTCGCCCAATCTGGAAAGTATCGTTTTTTGGACACCAATTGCTGAAGAGCAAATTCCAATTCTTTTGGATATATATTTTTCAACATATAACCGCTCACGCCATTTTTTATCATCTTAATCAAACTTTTGTCGTCATCTTGCATACTCAAGGCCATCACTAAGGTGTCGGGATAGTGGTCTCGTAGCCAAGCTGCGGTATCAAAACCATTCATCACGGGCATATTAATATCCAGCAAAACGATATCGGGCACTTGTTTTTTTATTTTGTCCTGTAAATCAACACCATGTTCGCAAATATAAATGACCTCGAAATTCGAGAAATTAGAAATAATGCCGCTTAGTGCTTTTGCTATCAAGACATGATCGTCGACAATAGCTATGGTTTTTGTATTTTTCATCCTTTATTTAATTTTATTTTCAGGCAAGTGCCTTTGCTTACTGAACTAGATAGTTTCAACTCGCCATCCAATAAGTCGATACGTTTTCTAATATTCTTGAGACCTATACCTCTTTCTTGTAATTTATTTACATCAAAGCCAATGCCATCATCTTGAAGCATGAGCAAGAACGCTCCATTATCATTTCTTATACTTATTTTTATTTCATTACATTGAGCGTGTTTGATGCTGTTTTGAGTAAATTCTTGAATAATTCTCAGGAGCACGCTTTTTTCTCTGTAGGTATCAATGCCAATGGTCGATTGGTCTTCAAACACCACCTTGCAAATTTTCAAGCCTTTGAGCTTTATACATTCTTGTTCTATCAATGTTGAAAGTGATTGATTTTCTATTCGATCATCTGTTAAATCTTTTGACAATGCCCTAAGATCATTGAGCGCTACATTAATAATTTCACCCACATGTTCAATCTGATTATGGATTTCTTTTGAGGCTTTGTTTTGAAGTATTTGTTGAATATACAAGCTTGACAATGTTAAGTTTTGACCAACATTATCATGTATTTCTCTGCCAATTTGCTCCATGGTTAGTGTCTGAATTTCAACCTGAGTTTTTAAAACTTCCTGTTGATGTACAAATTCTTTGGTTTTCAACTCATCCTCATGCGCTCTTTTTTTTATAAGATATAGCCTGATAAAAATAACAATGGCAGAAAGAAAAGCCACAAAAATAATGTTGAATAATATCAACGAGACGGTAAAGACACTTTCCCCCATATAAGTGATGCTATAAAAAGTAGATACATACTACAGTTTGACAATTTAAAATAAATAATGTACCATTTCCTAAGCTCAGGATAGTTATCTGCAAGTATATTATTAAAAGCATGCAAAGGAAAAGCACCTATATAAAACAAAATTAAGCCGATGTTTATGTAAAACATCTTATTTTCCTTGATATACAAAATATCATCGGTTTTAATTTGCCTAATAAACTCTAAAATAATGAGTGCTACTAAAGTTAATGTGCAAATTATTAAATTAAATGAATAAAATATATCTTGAGTTTGATTCAATACATGAATAGGAAAGTAAGAAGCAACTAACAAAGCTACGGATACAACAAATAACAGTTTGTTTCGCAAGGCTTTTAAGGCATATAGCCAATACAAAAATAGCCATTGTATTGGTATTCCTATAAAAGTGTAGTACGTTTGTTTGCTTAGTCCAAAAAAATCATCAAAGAAGAAAGACATAAGCTCCTGGCAACATATAAACACCAGATAGACACAAAACCACTTCCAGTAGCTATGTCTTAGTTTGTAGAAGTAAATTATTCCTATTAAAGCTGCTAAGCATTCAATGCTTAGCAGCAAAAAACTTAAATTGCGAGAAAAAGAAACATCAGCAAACATGGACATCATTAAAATGCTTCCCCAGAGGGCTTATTAGATGTAAGATCTGGCAACAAGCCTCCATGGTTTAGAGCAGCTATTTTAGCTGGAGAAGTAGATGTATGAAAATCATTTAAGGGTTGTGCATAAGTCCTAGAATCCAAAGGGTTATAATCATGGTTTAGATTATCATCACGCCTTAAGGTTGGTACCATAATTAATGTATGACGTTTTTTATTCATATTTTCATTATCGTATGCACCATAATACATCCGAAGCCCTAATTGATTTCTTTCGACACCGTTACTGTCAGCATTCATTTCCATGTGATAAATAAAGGCTAATAAAGAATCTAAAGGGAACCAAACAGAGTGTGCATCCTTAATATTCAAGTCATTATTTATTACCTTTTTTTGATTGTCACGGTAGTTATTTGCCATAGTGTCAATCAATCCAAAACTAAGCGTATTCATCGGCTTCCCTGAATAATCAACAATCAGTTGTGTTTTCGGAGGTGTAATACCTTTAATTGAATCATCTGTTTTAATAATATAAGCCAACAGAAGCATAATAATAGCTCCTAAAATTAGACTCAGTACATTGTTGTTTTTTGATTTTGCCATAACTAAACGGTTTAAAAGTTAATTTTTTGCTTTGCACAAAGTAAAGTTTTTTCTCCATTTCGACAACAAATTATAAGACCTATTTATTTAGGGTTAATTGACCCTAAATAAATAGGTCATTCAAACTACTATTTTCGGGCTAATCGGCTTATTGCTGAATGCTAGAGTATTAGTTTATTTGTGCATCAATATCTGAGAGAATTAACCTACATTTAAAACACCACATTATGAACACCAAGAACTTCAACTTTTTTCTTCTGTTGCTTGCTGCAGTTTTTCTATGTACCACTTCCAAAGCGCAAGAGTCTGCGCCCACGCTAAGTCATGGCGTTGATGGCATCACTTCTTCTAAAGGCACATTGGATATTGATCTGATTACCGACATGGTAAACACCAAGAAAGAAGAACTCAAAGATGAGTTTATCAAGCAAGAATTTGCCAAACTTTTTGGTAATCACAATTATGCTCTTTTTGAGTATAGCACCAATATGCTCGAAATGCTATTAGAGAGCAAAGGTAAAGATGTGATAAAGAAAAACACACTAGAATATACCGCAAATATGGCCGTGGTATATGGCTTGACTAAATTTTATGTTAAGGCTTCGAAAGGTTCAAAAAATGAAAAGCTAAACGCATTTTACAAAATATTCAATCGCCACAAAGATAATCCAAATGATACGATCGAGGTTAAGGTAAAGTTTGACATCAACGAGAACAATACATATTATTATCAATGCCCCAAAACAAGCAACACAAAATTATATGCCAATATGGTGCTTATGGACATGGTGTATCAAATTTTGAGAAACAATGAAAATGCTAAAAAATTAGGTTTTTTTCAAATGCCTCAACCTTTTGGGGAGGCGTATGCGGAAGAACAAAACACCTACAATTTATTACATAAAAAACTTAAGAAGATGAAAAGGGATGATGATTCTAAGCATCTAAAAGGTTTCTATGACTATCTGGAAAAGCAATTGAAGTTTTTGATTGATAACTTCTATACTATTGGCGAAATGCATAAACGTGTTAAAACACTTGACGGGTTAA